>NZ_JAPMLH010000007.1:0-191719 GCF_035727065.1 Enterococcus sp. E4-223
GGCTAGAGAGTAGATTTGAAAGCATATTACTGGCTTACAGTGTTCTATTAAGTCGAGCACAACGACGTTTTGAAGGAACTTTGAGATATTCTTTAGGATATTAAAATTAACTAGCACCACGGGTGATATTATGTAATAATATAAACATGATGAAACAAAAATTATCCAAATCTAACTTAGGAGGACTAATATGGAAAATTCTCTATATTTAGTGAAAGAGCCTAATACCCATTTGAGAGATTGTTACTTTAATTTTTGTGGATACTCAAAAACAGAACCTAGACATAGTTTTGGACCAGCTATTCGAGAACAGTACTTAATACACATAGTCTTAGAAGGTGAAGGTTATTATTCAATTAATGAACAAAAATACTATCTGAAAAAAGGACAAGGTTTTGTGATTCCACCAGGAGTATCTACTTTCTATCAAGCAGATGAAAAAAATCCTTGGTCGTATGTATGGTTGGGATTAAGTGGAGAACTTGTAGAATACTATCTAAAAGAAATCGGTGTTGGAAAGGAACATCTTGCTTTTAAAGTCGAAAATTTAAATTCATTTAAAGGATTAATTTTTGAAACCTTATCGTATGATCAGGACAATCTAGTTAGTGAATTGTCCAGACAAAAACAAGTTTATAAATTTTTAGAACTCCTCTTAAGTTCAGCTAGTTATCTGAATGAAGGGATAATTACTAAAAAGATGAATCCTTTTGTTCGTCAAACAATTAAAATAATCCGCGAAAATGCGTATCAAAAATTATCTGTTAAAGATATTGCTGTCAGTCTATCGATACACGAAAATTATTTATCACGATTGTTTAAGAATGATATGGGAATATCAATAAAAGAGTATATTAGTGAAATCAAAATTTCTATTGCAAACGATCTGTTATCATCAACTGAATATTCAATCCAGCAAATCAGTGACAAGATAGGATTCTCAACAGTACAATCTTTTTCTAAAGCCTTTAAGAAAGCAAATGGTGTTTCACCGGGAGTATATCGAAAACGTAGATTAGGTCTAGGAATCATTAATGGTGAATAAACTAAACATTTGATTTTGATAAATATTCGTTACGTTAAACGCTTACTATTTATGTGAGCGTTTTTTATAATGCAATAAAGAAACGGAGGAGAGCTTATGTATAAGGATAATGAAATGAATATTATTTATCGATCAGAAAACCAACAATTTCATTTGTTTAATCAGGAGATAAGTTACATTTTTAAGATATCGGAAGATGGTAAATTATTGCATTTATATTATGGAGAAAACTTGCCAGATAGCGATTATAGCCATCTAATTGAAATGCACCATCGACCTATGACTACTTATAGAAAGGAAAACGATTTATTATACTCCCTAGAGCACTTGAAACAAGAGTTTCCTGAATATGGTACAACAGATTTTAGACATCCTGCCATTTCACTACTACAGAAAAATGGCTCTCGTCTAACAGATTTTATATATCAAGGATACGAAGTAGAAGAAGGAAAACCAAAATTAGAAGGTTTACCTGCTACCTATGTTGATAATAATGATGAAAGCAAAACATTGAAAGTTTATGTTTTAGATTCAGTTACAAATGTTCAAGTAGAATTATTATATACAATTTATAGAGATTATCCTGTTATTACTCGTAGCGCGCGAGTTATGAATAAAGGAAAAGATATTCAAATAATCGAGAATATTAGCAGTTTATCATTGGATTTACCCGATGCAAATTATGAATGGCAACAATTATCTGGTGCTTGGGGAAGAGAAAGAACTATTAAGTCGCGTACTTTACAACAAGGAATTCAATCAATTGAATCTACTCGAGGTATTTCAAGCCATCAGCATAACCCATTTGTTACTTTAAAAAGAAAAAATACTGATGAAAATCAAGGAGAAGCTATTGGTGCAGCACTAGTTTACTCAGGAAACTTCTTAATTCAAGCAGAAGTAGATACATGGGATGTTACTAGACTACAAGTTGGCATCAATCCATTTGGATTTAATTGGAAACTCAATCCAGGAGAAATATTTACAGCACCAGAAGCGATTCTGGTTTATTCAAGTAAGGGTTTAAATGCCATGAGTCAAACTTTTCATCAACTATTTAGAAAACGCTTAGCTCGTGGTAAGTGGCGAGAAAAAGACCGTCCTGTCTTAATTAATAATTGGGAAGCAACATATTTTGATTTTGACGAAGAAAAGTTGGTAAATATTGCTAAAAAAGCATTTGATGTTGGTATTGAATTATTTGTATTAGATGATGGCTGGTTTGGAGAAAGAGAAAACGATTGTGCAGGATTAGGAGATTGGCATGTAAATCCTAAAAGACTACCTAGAGGAATCGGCAGCCTTTCAGAAAAAATTCGTAGTTTTGGTATGAAATTTGGTTTATGGTTTGAACCTGAAATGGTGAATAAGGATAGTGAGTTATATCGCACACATCCGAATTGGATTATTTCTACACCTAATCGAAAACCTAATCATGGTAGGAACCAATATGTATTAAATTTTGGGTTAGATGAGGTTGTTGAAAATATTTTTGATCAAATGTGTGAGATTATTGATGAATCTAACTTAGATTACATTAAATGGGATATGAATCGTCCATTAACTGATGTATTTGATAGTCACTTGTCAGCAAACCAACAAGGAGAAGTATTTCACCGATATGTACTAGGTGTATATCGCTTATATGAAAAACTCATTACAAAATATCCTAACATATTATTTGAGTCTTGTTCTTCAGGTGGTGGACGCTTTGATCCAGGAATGCTGTACTATGCTCCTCAAGCCTGGGCGAGTGATGATTCAGATGCAGTTGAAAGGTTAAAAATTCAATACGGAACCAGCATGCTTTATCCTGTTTCATCTATTGGCGCTCATGTGTCAATCGTTCCAAATCATCAAACAAATCGTGTAACACCTATAAAGACTAGAGGAAATGTAGCTTTTTTTGGTGCATTTGGATATGAGCTTGACTTAAATGAACTAAGCGAAGATGATTTGAGTATTGTCAAAGAACAAATTAGCTTTTATAAAAAATATAGAACCATAATTCATAATGGTACTTTCTATAGATTATTATCTCCTTTCGATGATGATAATCAAACCGCATGGATGGTTGTTAGTCATGATAAGAAGATTGCTATTGTAGCCCATTATAAAACATTGAATGAGGTAAACGCTCCTTATCGCCGACTGAAATTGAGAGGGTTAGATAGTGATAGATTTTACAATGTGGGACAAAATAATTTACGATCTGGAACGGAATTGATGAGAGCAGGACTAGTCTGTTCAGATGCATCTAGTGGACAAATAAATGATCAGAATCGACGCCCAGAAACATTTGATTTTGATTCTAAAATTTGGGTTATAACACAGGAGGAAAAGTAGAGATGAATAACCAAAAAAGCTTACTTCAAAAAGGAGCAATCTTAAGTATTTCACTAATGTTAACAAGCTCTCAAGCAATTAATGGTGTTATTCCACAAATGAAACAGTCTTTGGGGATATCACAAAGTCAAAGTGAACTTTTAGGAACTGCACCAAGTATAACTGTTATTGTGTTTATCTTATTATCTAGTTACTTTGCCAAAAGAATAGGAATGAAAAATACAATAATTTTAGGTTTATTATTAGCTGGTATAGGAGGAATTATCCCAGTATTTACAGCTACCTTCCAAACCGTTCTTATTAGTCGAGTAATATTAGGAGCCGGTTTAGGATTATATAATTCATTGGCTGTGACATATATCAGTTCTTTATATTCTGGCAATACTAGAGCAACACTATTAGGTATTAGAAATTCAATGGAAGCTTTAGGTCAGACAATTCTTATTTTTCTTGCTGGAGTTTT
This sequence comes from Enterococcus sp. E4-223, assembly GCF_035727065.1. Lineage (NCBI taxonomy): Bacteria > Bacillati > Bacillota > Bacilli > Lactobacillales > Enterococcaceae > Enterococcus > Enterococcus sp. E4-223. The sequence continues at coordinate 3,855 of NZ_JAPMLH010000007.1, forward strand.
AGTGAACATTAATTGGACGGCTTCGTTTTTAGTCTATGCAATTGCGTTTCCTGTAGCTCTCTTATTCGCGCTAAAAGTTCCTGAAATTAGAGATGAAAATAGCGACATACCTGAAAATCATATAAATGAAAAGATGAATCCAATGGTTTTTGCTCTAGTCCTATTTGCAATCTTACTCGTAATGAATAGCATTGCTATTTCTGTCCGATTTGCATCGATTGCAACTGAAATTAAAGGGGTAAACTTTAATGCTAGTAACTATTTAGCTCTAATGCCTATCTTAGGAATACTAGCAGGATTTATGTTTGGACCAATAAATAAGTGGATAGGAAAAGGAACCCTATACTTGGGAATTATATTCTTTATAATTTCAAATTTGTTAATTGCTACGTCAAATGGTAATATGGCGTTCCTGCTAACAGGTTTATTTTTATCAAGTATAACAGGATCGTGGTGTTTCCCATTTATCTTTAGTAACTTAGATAAAGTAACTACAAAGGATACAATTAATTTTGCTACTTCATTGATTTTTATTGGCTGTAATATTGGCAATTTTATAGCTCCTATTTCTATGCAATTAGCACAATTGCTAACTAGAAGTACAAACTTAACTGCTCCATTTTTTGTATTTGCAGGAATATTTATGGTGGTCTTATTTGTAACGTTTTTTGCGACAAAGAAAAAAACTACCAGAGTAATGACAAACTTATAAAAAATAGTTAAACCTAATCTATGATATTGAATAAAGGTCAATAAATTCGTTAGTTAGCTAACATATTGTTTGTGTTGTTATAAAAAGCATTCCTTCAACGGAATGCTTTTTAGTATGTTAATAATATGTTATCTAATAAAAAAATTATATAAAATACAAATTCAAATACCTATAGAGAGTGTATAAAATATTTTGTGTAAATAGAAAAAAGGAAGTCCCTTCTGTAGAATAAAGTTACCACACCCATTCACAGAAAAGAGGACTTCCCTATGAACGATTGGAATGGCAACAGTTTTTTTGACAAATTTTATAAGGTGCAGAACTTCTTTCCGTATGCTATTCCGATTGTCCTTGACAATGAGCCTCCTCGGATGTGACGATCTTCGGCAGGAGCTAACAATTAAAGTTAGACTGCCTCGCTAGCGTTAGCACATCCGAGCTCATTATCAAGGATTCGCTGCGCCAATCTCTGGTTACGGTAACCAACCGGTGTCTCGTAGCCAAGTGTACCGTGCAACCGAAGGTGGTTCCACCAATTGACATAGTCAAATAACTCCAAATCCAATTGTTGTAAGGTTTCAAATGTGTATTGATAGACAAATTCTACTTTCAACGACTTATAAGTTGATTCAGCTACGGCATTATCAAAAGGACAGCCTTTATGACTCAATGATCGATTGATGTCAAAAGTTGTTAATAATTCATCAATAGCTTGGTTATCAAACTCTTTTCCACGATCAGTATGAAAAATCTCAACCTCTGTCAGAGGTTGTTTGATACGGCTAAATGTTTTTTTACTAGAACGGCATCTTTATGTTCTCCACAAGAATAGCCGAGAATTTCTCGATTGAACAGATCCAAAATGAAACAGACATAATTCCATTTTTTCTCGACTCGTACATAAGTCAAGTCTGTTACGATCGCTTCTAATGGGTTGTCTCTTAAGAATTTACGATTCAATACGTTTGTCGTTTTGGCTTCATTGCAAGTAGAATGATGTACTTTAAAATAAGCAACAGTATAGCTCGATTTTAATCCTCTATTTTTCATGATTCTACTAATTTTTCGTCGGCTGATCTGAATGCCTCGTTTTGATAAGGCTTTTTTTATTTTTCTTGAGCCGTAGGCCTTTCGGCTGCGGATAAATTCTTCAGTGACTACTTCTTCAAGTTCTGATTCGTCTTTCTTTGGTTTTGATTGATAATAATAGGACTGACGTGATAGACCTAATATTCTGCACATCGCTGATATAGGGTAAAGATGCTTATTCGCATCGATTACTTGTTTCTTCGTCCGAATATCAGCGCTGCTTGCTTTAAAATATCATTTTCCATTTCTAATTGCTGGTTTCTTTTACGTAGTTCTAACAATTCTTTTTGTTCAGGCGTAAGATTATCTTTTTCTTTGAATGAACCACTCGTTTTAGATTGCTTTACCCATTTGTCAAATGCTGAAGCCGTTAGTTAATATTCTCGAATGATTTCTACACGTGGCTTTCCAGCTAAGTAAAGATTGACGATTTGTTGCTTGAATTCTTGTGAAAAAGTTCTTCGTGTTCTCTTAGACATAAAAATTCCTCCTGGTATATTTTCTTCTAGTCTACACACCTTAATTTTTCTGTCTAGTTAATTGTAGCCTATCCAAACTTTTGTTAAATAAGAGTGAGATAGGTAATAGAGATCAATATATTAGAGCTAAAGGGCAAGAAATAATTGATTCATTAGGTGAAATGAGGTCATACAATTATTTGTATGTAACACATAGAGCTGATGGAATGGTCATTACTGTGGGGAAATCTTCTTCTAATGATATTTTTTTAGATGGAGATCTTTTTTATCAACTCAATACAAATCACTTGTCTGGCACTGAAAATATAATTTTAAGGACGGAATATGGCAATGAAATATTTGCAAAATATGATGAGATTTTAAAAAATTATTTGGACTGGGCTTGGATAATTCCGGTTGAGTCAGGAGATGCTAAGAAACTGGAGAGATTATTGGGCGATGAACTAATTAATAAAAAAGTACCAATTTTAAATTATTATTCCCATAGACAATAAAAGGCTATTTTTCATGATAATACTAGTTATAACTGTAAAAATGGAAGAAAATCTGGGAAAGAAGTTTTTAAATAAGTGTATTGTTCGATTTTAATAAATAATAAGCAATACCATCCGTCTGTGTTGCGCAACATCGTACTACAATGAATATTTTTTCACAAAAAGAAAATCATCCATCGAATGAATGGAAGGTTTTAGTATACACGAGGTTAATGCCCCCTCTTTTATAATCAGAGGAGTGAGGTTTTTTCTATGAATGTTTCTATTTTCTTATTGCTAGTCTAGTTTCTCTTACGATGAAATTGGGATTCTATTCCAGTTTTTATTGATTTGCTGATAAAATAACTTGAATGGTGGATATAAACATGATAAATAAGAGAAGAATAACAAAACAAGGTTGTGAAATGATTCTCAAATGAATATAATAGAAAGAAAAAGGAGGAAGAATCAATGAAAATAGCAATTGCAGGCGCTGGCGCAATGGGAAGTCGCTTTGGGTTAATGCTTCACCAAAGTGGGAATGAAGTATTATTAATCGATGGCTGGGCAGAACATGTCCAACAAATCAAAGAACATGGATTACAAGCAAATTTTAATGGTAAAGAGGTAGAAGCAAAACTACCAATCGTTCTTCAATCCGAAGTAGAAAAAGAAGATCAAGTTGATCTGATTATTCTATTTACCAAAGCGATGCAGCTGGAAAAAATGCTGCAGGATATCCAATCATTAATCAAAAAAGATACAGAGGTCTTATGTCTATTAAATGGTATCGGGCATGAAGATATTATTGAGAAATTTGTACCAATGGAAAATATCTATATTGGAAATACCATGTGGACGGCAGGTCTTGAAGGTCCTGGTCAGGTCAAATTATTTGGAAGTGGTTCAGTAGAATTACAAAATTTAGGTGATGGAAAAGAAGCAGCTGCAAAAAAATTAGCAGACAAATTGTCTGAATCAGGATTAAATGCTCATTTTTCTGACAATATTCACTATTCTATTTATCGCAAAGCATGTGTGAACGGAACAATGAACGGACTATGCACAATCTTAGACGTTAATATGGCTGAGCTAGGAAAAACATCGACTGCTCATAAAATGGTGGCGACGATTGTCAATGAGTTTGCCAAAGTAGCAGCAGTAGAGAAGATTGAACTAGATGTCCCAGAAGTCATTGCACATTGTGAATCTTGTTTTGACCCGGAAACAATTGGGTTACATTATCCTTCAATGTATCAAGACTTGATTAAGAACCATCGATTAACAGAAATCGATTATATCAATGGCGCAATTTCTAGAAAAGGGAAGAAATATGGTGTTGCGACGCCTTATTGTGATTTCTTGACTGAGCTTGTCCATGCAAAAGAAGATAGTTTGAACGTAAAATAAAGGAGAGATTGAATGGAAACTTCACAAAAAATATCACCGAAAATTTTTCTGAATAAAGTCCTCGCTGGTACAGCAACAGGAATCATTATTGGATTGATTCCTAATGCAGTATTAGGTGCCATTTTAAAATATTTTAGTGCGTATCCCTTTGCGGTAACGATCGCACAGTTAGCAGTTATTTTTCAACTAGCAACACCTTTGATCATTGGTGGTTTGATTGCCTTACAATTTGGATTTGATCCGATGAGAATGATGGTTGTAGCCGGAGCTTCTTTTGTTGGTTCTGGTGTAGTCAAATTCACACCTGATTTGGGTGAAACGGGTGTTTACGTTGGTGCTGGTACAGGCGATATTATTAATACGATGCTGACAGCATCGATTGCTGTCGGGCTGATTTTACTGATTGGAAATAGTTTTGGGTCAGTGTCGATTGTGTTAACACCGATTGTTGTAGGTGTAGGTGCAGGTTTACTTGGTTTTTATTTATTCCCTTTTGTAACAGCAATTACTTCTGCAATTGGATCATTGATTAATAACTTCACTACCTTACAACCGCTGTTAATGTCTATCTTGATTGGTTGTTCCTTTGCCTTTTTGATTATCTCTCCTATTTCAACAGTAGCAATCGGAATGGCAATCCAACTAGATGGTGTTTCTGCTGGTGCGGCTGCGATGGGCGTAGCTGCAACCACTTTTGTTTTAGTAGTGAACTCTTGGAAGGTTAATAAGTCAGGTGTGACAATTGCGATTGCTTTAGGCGCTATGAAGATGATGATGCCTAATCTATTTAGAAAACCTGTGATTCTTATTCCTTGTTTAGTTAGTGCAGTGATTACAGCTATTCCTGTCGCTCTATTTTCTATTTCAGGTACGCCTGCTTCTGCTGGTTTCGGCGTGGTCGGACTTGTTGGTCCGTTGGCTTCTTTAGATGCAGGGCTAAATGGCTTTCTTGTTGTTCTTTGTTGGTTAGTCATCCCTGTTTTTGCGGCACTAATTACTCAATTTTTATGCGAGAAAGTATTTAAACTGTATGATCGAGAAGAAGTCTTCAAATTTTTAGGCTAGTAGATTTTACTAAGAAATTTTCAATCAATGGATGCGTAAGTGAGATGTCAACAACATCTGACTTACGTTTTTTTGCCTTTTTGAGTAGGAGATTGATGCTGACAACTGAACTCTTCAGTGCCATTCGATTTTTTAAAATGTAGAAGAAACTCACCTTTATGTTATTGATTGTTCAAAAGGCAACTAGAATAAAAATATGTGTTAAAATGAGAAAAAATTTGATTGTTGGATGTATCGAATAATCACTAAAAAGTAGGGGAAGAAAATGATTTTTTTGCAAAAATATGGTTTTTATTTTTTATTATTAGGTGTGATTAGTGATTTATCGACACCGTATATCCTTGGCCTTTTTTATCCCAAACTGAATCAAATGACTACCGTAATTAGTGTGTTTGGTGACGTAGATAGTCCAGTCAGACGTGCTTTCTTGGTCTGGTCAGTTGTATCTGGACTTTTTTTTGTTCTTTCGTTGCCTGCGTTGTATCACCTATTTATTGGAACATCAAAAACACTTGCAATACTTGCTGTTGCAACAGTTGGTTTATATGGGATAGGTGATTGTATTTTTACTGGGTTATTCAGTATCAATACGAATGAAAGCTCTTGGAATCTATCGACTTGGATCCATAATATAGGTTCTGGGCTAGGCTATGCAGGCTTTCTACTTTTCCCATTGTTACTTGTTCTGCTTTATCGTCAAAGTGGTCAAGGTACGCTTAGCCATTTTTATCTTGTTTTAACAGTTATTAGTTTACTAATTGCAGGTCTTTACGGATTAGCACGGATTCCGTCGATTAGTCAGTTTGCCTTCTTTAAGCAATTGGGCTTCTTTCAACGCTTAAGTTTTTTCTTTAACTATTTGCCGATGATTTGTTTAAGTTTTTTTCAACTACGAAAGTAGAAAAAGCAGTGTGAAGCTGATTAAGTGGTTCTATGATATTTGGTGTTGTTACTCAAGGCGAGTAAGGACACCAAATATCATAGAACCCTTCTTTTTTTGTATAGATAAACTGCTTCTATCACTGATCATCGATGTTGTCTAACTGATGTCGCCGAATGCAAGCATTACCTTTGTCAGATTAAAAAATACTCGTTACACTTAATATAGAACGACGAAAGAAAGGATGATCTCAATGAAAAAAATGTACGAAACAGCAATGATCAATCGTGGAGGCCGTGATGGCGAAGTTGAGGCACCAAACGGAAGTATGCACATGAAGATCGACCGCCCAGGAATCCATAGTGAAGGGACAAATCCGGAACAACTTTTTGCGGCTGGATACGCATCTTGCTTCAACGGCGCGGTTCAACACATGCTGGAAGAAAATAATCTTGAGTCTGATTCTGAAGTCAAAGCACGGGTATCTTTATTTCAATTAGAAGATGGGGGCTACCAAATCGGGGTCGTTTTAGAAGTTTCTTTGCCAGGACTTGAGAAGGACCAAGCAGAGAAAATCGCAGAAGAAGCCCACGCATTTTGCCCATACTCTAAAGCAACAAGAGGCAATATTGATGTGGAAGTGACTATAGTAGAATAAGGGATTCTTAATGTTACTATAAATGAGATTATGAAAGATCCTATAAAGAAACGCTAGTAAAAGAAACATGTAGTTACGGTAATTAATAGCGGTATATGGACGATTGATCGAATAGAACAAGGAGGCAAAAAAATGACACAGCGGGTAGCAATAATGATTTTAGTGTTGCTGGTCATTGGCCTCCTTGTTTACTATGTCCTAAAGTTTAAGCATTGGAAGCAGCAACGGATACATCAGGATATTGAAAAAAAGTTAAAACGGTATCCTATTGTTCAAGCAGCTTGGGAAAAGGCTGAAGCAAAACAATATAACATTCCTGGATTAACAGAAACAAGAATGGTGGTGCCGGAAACCGGCGAAAATGAGGTTTGTCAATGGATGACGCCGCAAGGGTTGGCTTTTTCTCAAGATTTTGTGTTTATTTCTGCCTACTGCTATGACCATCAGCATCATTCTATTATTCATGTACTGGATAGAGAAACAGGACAGCCGATCAAACTGCTGATTTTACCTAAACGGCCACATGTAGGGGGCTTAGTATATGATACAAAACGGGAACTTTTATGGTTGACAATCACAGGATCTGCTACTGGACGAGTAGCCGCTTTACGTTTGATCGATATCTTAGCAGATACATCTGAAGAGACGGGACAGCCAATCTCTTATTGGCTGACAACTGATCTCTCAGAGATTCCACAAGCATCGTATTTGACTCAAAACAATGATCAACTGGTATCTGGCAACTTCACACTAAAAGGTGAAGGACAGTTGACTTTCTATCTATTGCCGACGATAGCTGAAATGAAAACAGCAATTCGCCGCAAAGACAAAATCCAACCAACCGTGACAATGAGCAGAAAAACATCTGATAAGATTCAAGGTGTGGATTTTTATGGCCATTATCTCTTAGCCAGTCGTTCTTATGGTCCTTATACCTCGGAACTCTTAGTGTCCGAGCGGGACTCTCCTAGCCGGATCCTAAAACGAATCAAATTTCCACCGTATTTGGAACAAATCGTTGTTGTAGAAGATCGTCTAGCAGTATTGTTTGAAAGTGGCGCCGCAGCGTATCGCGAGAAAGCCAATCCTGTGTTAGCCAATGTTTTATTACTAGACTTAGCAACGTTGCTTCATGCAAATAAGCGTCCCAAAAAGATTGCTGCAACTAAAAAATAGTCGGACAACTCAAGATGATCACTGTTGTTCATAAAGAACGACAAGAAAAATCATCTAGCGATGTTCGACTATGGGTTTATTTAGGAAGTATTTCTACTAAGATTCAATATGGCTATACAGATTCGGCGAAAAAACAAGGCAATGTTAAGTTTTTGAGAATCACAGATATACAAGAGGGACGTGTAAATTGGTCCAGTGTGCCTTACTGTGATATTAGTAATTCTAAACTAGTTGATTTAAGATTGGAAGAAAATGACATTTTGATAGCAAGGACAGGAGGAACTATGGGAAAAAGTTTCTTGGTTAAGGAAATAAGTGAGGAATCTGTTTTTGCTTCTTACTTGATTCGAATTAGGTTAGTTGAGAAATTATTATCAGAATACGTAGACTGCTTCTTAGACTCGCCATTATATTGGAAGTTATTAGAAAAAATTTCTTACGGAACTGGGCAACCAAATGTAAATGGTACAAATTTATCTAAACTACTTATACCATTACCACCTTTAGAAGAACAACAACGCATGACTACTAAAATAGAAATGATAAGAAGATCTATTCGTAGAATCAATTTTGAGTAAATATAACGGACCTAGCATCCATTTTATACCAGATGATGCTAGGTCTATTATTTATATTTTATGGAATTTAATTGATTTGTTCTAGTGTTTTAATATTATTACGACAGTAAAAAAATAGTTTGATTCTTCTAACATGAATGACCATCTAGAAGTGGAAATGTATAAAAGATTTATTTTATGAAGTTTTCCTAATATCATTCACTCATGATACGCAGCTCCGTATCATAAATAAAAATACCATTGAAAAAAATTATAATAAATAAGCTTCAATTGTGATACGAGAAGGATATGGTTCTTCTTAACTAATATTGAAAATAGTCAGCAAAAAGGGGGACAAACTTTTAATTGTCTCCCTTTAATTGTTAAGGTGAAATATTATCACTCTTAAACAATAAGTTTAAAAAATACTCGTTTACATAAACCGAAGGATTATTTAGATGCAATAATATCATAGATAAAGAAACATTCATCATAAGAAACAGTGATCCCAAATTCTGTTTCAATATTTTTGAAGGCCTTTTTTACATGAAAAATTGGTTCATGAGAAGGCCTTGTGTCATCTTCTGATATAATTTTAAGTTCATGACCGTTTATCAATGTACGCTCAATTAGACACGCTGTATGAATCAAAAGTTTTAAAAGAATGGAATAAGTGAATTTTTTGTGGAAAGTACATTCCAATTCTTCGATAAAATCCATTAAGCTTTTTTGGATCTTATTCCCAGCTAATAAGTAGAGGTATTTGTCCACTGCTTCAATTCCCATATCAAAAACGATATTTCTTGTGAATGAGTGGCTGCTGCCCTTTTTTGATTGTTGTTCTTCAGTCGTAAGATGACAAAGTACCTTATCTAACCCATCATGAAGAACAATTTCTTCTAGAGAAACAAAAGGAGCATAGCTGATTTTTGGATTTACAGTCCCGACGATTGCTATGATTTCTATATCTTTAGAACGTAGCATGGTTTCTCGTATTGAAGTTCCGTTATGACCGCTGATTGATTGAACATCAACATCAAATATTTTTAATTCTTTCAATAATGATTTAATGTTTTCTTCTAAAAATCGGGCGGTTCCTTCTCCAGTTTGACAAACTGTGTAGATGATTTTGCTTTTTCTCTTATTGAATTTGGAAACTATTTTATTATTAAGTAAAGTATTTCTACGATTATCAATGTCTAAAATATTATTGATAGTAGATTGTAGTCCCATAGATAAAAATTCTGTATTTTTAGCAGCTTCTAATATTATCAATGTATCAATTCGTTCAATGATAAAAATGCTTTTTTGGGTTTCTTTTCTTAAATTAGATTCAAAATTTACTAAAGATCCCATATCAGCAAAAATGATGATTTCTGTCGATTCAAAGTCAGCTATCGTTTTTTTTATGGCATCATAAGTTTGCTTTGGTGTACTGTGTAAAGGCATGTCAACAGGGACAATAATTTCTTTGGAAAGAAGACTATTCACAGTATGTGCAATTTCAGATGCGACGCGCTCGCCGTGGGCACATACAAGAATACTGACATTTTTACTATTTGTTTTATTTTCTACTATGGAAGAAACGATAAGACTCAATGAATGGATTTCATTTTGAGAAAAAATGATCTTCTTTTTTTGTTCTAACTGCTTGACGATTTTACGTGTAACTTGCATAACATTAGCAGGTAGCTTCTCTGTTGTTTTGATCTGGCTGAAAAATATATCGTTTTGTTGAGTATGGCTGTGAATATATAAAGCAAAAGCAGTACTGACATTTTTATCTAGGATGATGCCTAAGGTGTTATATAAAATATCTGATATTAATAAGACAATGCTTTTTATATCATCGTTCAATAAAAAGGTGAAATGATCATTTCGCAATCGCTCTTTAGCGATTTCTTGTGAATAATCATTAAATGCTTGTGTAATTGAACGGGGGCTATTGGAATAATTCTTAGTAAAAAAATTTACAAAATCATAGCTGGCGATTGTTTTTCTGTCTTCATCCAATGTGGTATCAAAAACAAATGGCTTTACGCCAACAATCGTTTCGATTTCTTTTTTGTCAGCTAGATTTATTTTTATTAAGGATGATAAAACTGTAGGTGGAAAGAAGTCTTGCGTAATCAGAACTTCTTTTGAATTGTTTTTTTTCTTTTCTAATAGAGCACGAGCTACAGATAATTGAATGTCACTTTTCAATTGACCGATGTTTCCGAGCGGGGTATAAGCCAACAATGCTTGAATCGCATCTGGCTGTACGATTATTTGAGAACCAATTTTTTCTGTTTCTTTGTTATATAAGAATGATATGAGATCCAATCTTTCGGCAATGCTTCTTTCTTGAAAGTTTGGAAGTTGGATCATGACAGGGATTCTACGCTTAAATGTTTCTAATAATGCTGAATTCGGAGGCTCTGTAGTTGCCGTGATCAGCAATGTTGAAGCGTAGCGCTTATTGACAGAATCACCTAGTTTATAGAACTGATTTTTATCGATAAATTGAAAAAGCATCTCCTGTCCTTCTGGAGGCAAGCGATGGACTTCATCAAGAAACAAAATTCCTCCATTAGCAGCTTCTATCAATCCTACTCTATCGGCATCTGCTCCAGTGTACGCTCCTTTGACATTTCCAAATAAGTGACTTAGCAATAATTGCGGATTGCTTGCATAGTCGGCGCAATTAAGAACAGAAAAATTTGCTTTTTCGTTGAAAATATTTTCTTGTTTTCCATAATCAAATATTTTTTCAGCTAACAAGCTTTTGCCAGTCCCTGATTCTCCAAAAATCATCATATGTAATCCTCTTGGAGGATAATTGATTGCTGCCTCTGCTAATTGAATAACTGGTTGTAAACTTTTATTTGCACCGATCAACGAATCAAAAGGATGAATTTTTTTAGAGGAGTAGTTATCTTTTATGAGTTCTTGTATGGAATTTATTTCTATCTCTCCTATATAACGAAGGTTTAGTCTTTGACAGAGTATTTTTTTACATAGAAATCTGGTTGGTTTTCCTGATAGTTTTAATAATTTGTCCTGCCTCATGAGTTTGTTTAGATCCGAAGAAGCATTATTTCTTAAAATATCTAATTCCAAAGACACTTCTTTTGCGGTTATACCAATATCTGTATCATTTAATAAAATCTTTTTTGAAAGGCTTTCTGTGTAAGCGGTGCAGTAATGGTGCACCTTGTCTATTCGTTTCATAAAACACCTCCTCCCACTAATATAAAGCGCTTTAATATAAAAATCAATACACTTAAATACTTATGGAAAAAGCTGAGAATGGCTTTTGAAGATAGCAGTCGACTATTTATACCAATTTTATTAAATCTTAGTTAGAAAAGATGTTTTTTGTGTATTTATCTGTATCATTACGTACGTGATAGTCCAATATTTTTATTATGCGTATTACATGTGCATTTTTTTTTTTTTAGAATTGCCTAGATTTCAATAAGTTAAAAAATGGCACGAGTTTTGCTTTGTTTTTTATTGAAGGGAGGCATTTGATGAATAAGAAGATGGGAGTTATTTTAGCAAGTCATGGTTTTTTTGCTAAAGAAGCACTAAATAGTTTAGAAATGATACAAGGTGATTTTAGTAATGCACGTGTGGTTTCATTATTTCCAGGAATGAGCTTAGCTGATTTTGTAATTAAAATTGAAGAGAAAATAGAAGAACTTGATACGACTACTGGACTGCTTATTATATGTGACATTTTTGGAGGAACACCTAGTAATGCAGCCGCGATGATTTTAATGAAATACCAAAGAAAGGATTACTATGCTTTTGCAGGATTCAATCTAGGGATTCTGCTTGAATTGTCTAATTTTAGAGAAGAGGCACCTGAGTACGTGATGGAGAAAATGAATGAATTAATGTCTTATAGTTGGAAACAGATAGAAACATCAAAACCAATAATCGAAAAAGCGGAGGGATTGTAGATGGCAATTGAATTGATTCGTATTGATGATCGTCTAATACATGGCCAAGTCGTCACAACTTGGGTAAAACAAAAAGGAATTGAACAAATCTTGATTATTAATGATTCGATAACAAATGACCCTGTTCAAAAATCAGTTTTCGATATGATGGCACCTCAAGATGTCATTGTAAAAACATTCGGGGTAGAACAGTTTGCAGAAATCTATCAAAAAACTGCAATTAAAAGAAAAACCTTATTATTATTAACGAATCCTGTAGATGTAGAGACGTTGTTAGATGGAGGGGTCCAGTTTAATTATTTAAATCTTGGCGGCATGAAATTTACCTCTACTCGTACAAGGTACACACGGGCTATTTCTTTAGATGAGAGAGAAAAACAAGCACTTGTCAATATTAGCAACAAAGGTGTCAAAGTATCCGTTCAAATGATTCCATCAGATAAAGAAATCCATATATCAGAATTGATAGAAGGAGAGGGATAATAAATGTTAATACAATGCATATTGTTAGCAGTGTGGGCTGGGATTTGTACTGTTGATGAAAGGACGCTGTGGACTGGAACGCCAAAAGCAATTTTAGCTGGATCAGTTGCAGGAGTGATAATGGGAGACATCACTACAGGTTTGGTAATTAGTGGTACACTTCAAATGATGTGGCTGGCAAATGCAGCAATCGGCGCATATATCCCACCTAATGAAGCAACAGGAGCGATAATTGGCGTGGCAATTGCCATTATGACAGGCGGTGGTTTAGCAACTGGTTTGGCAGTAGCTGTACCAACAGAATTGTTGTGTCAGCAAATCATCATGTTAACGAATACGGTCAATATCGTTTTTCTTCATAAAGCAGAGAAAGCAGTGGAAAGTGGGGATTTTGACAAAGTTGCACGATATAACTATTTAGGAATCCCATTAAGTTTTATTGCTGGTTCAGTTCCTGTCTTTTTAGCGGCATATTTTGGCGGACCAGCAGTACAATCAGTTTTGGATTTTGTGCCGGAACAAATTTTTGACGGACTAACTGTATCTGCAGGCATTATACCAGCTGTTGGTATGGGTATGTTGTTGATGATGATGTTAGGTAAAAATATGTGGATTTTTTTGCTTCTTGGCTTTGTATTTGCAGCATATTTGAATTTAGGAACAATCGCTATCTCGATCATAGGAGTTTGCTTAGCTGGTCTATATGATCTAATGATAAATCGGGAGGACTCAACACAAAATGTTAGTGTAACGTCTAATGAAATTGTCACAAATAAAAATGATGATTCAGAAGCTATTGAGGAGGTATACGATTTATGATTATAGAAAATGAGCAATCAAAGATGACAAAACAAGATTTAACAAAAGCATTCTTTCGTTCTCAATTATTAATGGCTACAAGTAACTTTGAACGAATGCAAGCATTAGGTGCATATTATTCAATAGTACCGACTTTGAAAAAAATATATGGGGATAAACCAAAGGAGGAACGGGTAGCTGCAATTAAGCGACATTTAGAGTTTTTCAATACTAATCCCTATGTATACGGTCCGATTTTAGGAATAACAATGGCTATGGAGGAACAAACACCAGAGGATCAAAAAGAGTCTGTTTTTGCTGTGAAAACTGGATTGATGGGGCCTTTTGCTGGTTTAGGTGACAGCTTGTTAGCAATGACAGTAGTTCCTATATACATGAGTATTGCTTCAGGGCTAGCAATTGAAGGGAATCCAATCGGTCCTATTCTTTTCTTCATTCTGTTCAGTTTGACTATTTGGCCTTTAAAATATAAAGGAATTTTTATGGGGTATGAAAAAGGATCGGCGTTGTTAACAGGAGAAAACGGCAATAAAATGTTAAAATGGTTGGCTACTATGGGAAATGTGGTCGGAATGATGGTAGTTGGTTCTCTTATCGTAAGTACTGTGAAAATTAATATTCCTATCGAATATACGGTTGGAGAATCTACCATAAAGATCCAAGAAATGTTAGATGGTATCATGCCTAATTTCTTTCCATTGCTTATCACGTTGCTTGTCTATTATTTACTTAAAAAAAGAAATGCAAAAAATGCTGTAGCAATCATCGTTTCGATTATGGTAATTGGAATCTTTTTATCAATAATAGGAATTCTAGCGTAATTATCTGCATAGAAAATTCTTAAGTCATTGAATAATGTGGAGGCGTTATGGAAAATTGTACCGATTTAATAACAATAAATGGAAAGTATACTAATTATGCTGTGGATGTAGAAGAATCGATTATAATAAATTGGTCTCGAATAAACATAATTCAAAAAAAAGCCCAGTTATATATTATGAACGAAGATCAAGATATCGTTCTCAAACAAGAGATAGGAAATAAAAAATATAGCAACGTGAAATTTCCAACTATTTCTGATCAAAGAAAAAAGTACTTACTTCATATCATTATAGAAGGGGAAGAAAGTATACAGGAATTTCATACAACGTTTTATTCCGCAAACCCTAATTTGAAGAACGCACATTGGATTACAAGACAAGATCATCCTATTGAGAAAGAAAATATGTATTACAGAGATCGACCTTCTATTATTCTAAAAAAATCATTTATAGTTGAGAGACTAGAGAAAGATTTATTTTTAGATATTTGTGGATTAGGATACTATACAACTTATATCAATGGGAAAAGAATAGACGATTACTATTTGAATTCAGATGTAACAAACTATGGTAAGCAAGTGTATTATGATACTTATAAGCTTAATCCTTTTGTGGAAGAAGGTTCAAATGAAATTATAGTAGAATTGGCAAATGGCTGGTACAATCCTGCCCCGTTGAAATTATTAGGGAAATACAACATGAGACATCGCCTTTCTATTGGTAAGTCAATGCTCATTTGTTCAATCAGCGAATTGGCGAATGGCAAACAAAGAAATATCGTTGAGAGTAATCATGATTGGTTAGCTGAAGGAGGGAAAATTCTATTCGACAATATTTATATTGGCGAAAGAATTTCGTTTGTTGAAAATGAGGAAAGTAATCCTGATTCATCTACTCGAGTAAATATGAGGGTAACGGAAATCGTTGGTCCAGCTGGAAAACTTGTGCCAAGTACTATACCAAAAACGAAAAGATTGAAAAAAAGAAAACCAAATGTAATAAAGAAAACAAAATATGGTTATTTGATTGATTTTGGAAAAATTATTTCAGGACAGATTTCTTTAACTATTTCTTCAAAAAAACAAAATATAAAAATTAATTATGCTGAGAGCCTCAATGATTCGCAAACCGAATTGGACTATTCTACCACAACTACAAGTATATATGGAGTCAATGATCCGGAACAGGGGATTAATGAATCAGATACAGTCATACAGGAAGATCAGTTTCTATGTGGGGACGGCAAAACGACATTTGAAAACATGTATGTTTATCACTCATTTCGATATATGAAAGTTGAGGGAGAATGCGCTATTTTTGATATCAATGATTTACATGCATTTGATACTTATGCTGATCTTACAATAACAAGTGAATTCAATACTTCTAATCAGTTGTTGAATGATCTTCAACGTATTGCGGTTCAAACCAAAAGAAATAATATCCGTTCATATTATGAAGATTGTGCTCGTGAAAGACTAGGATATGGTGGAGATATTGTCGCATTAATAGAATCTCAAATTTATTCATTTGATTCGGAACAATTATTGAAAAAAGTGTTGCTTGATTTTATTTTCGATCAAACCCTTGAAGGAGGAATAACACAAACTGCTCCATTTATGGGTATCCAGACGTTTGGACCTAGTAATAACGCTGGTTCGTTAGGATGGCAATTAGTGCTTCCAGTCATTGTCTTAAAATATATGAAATATTATGGAATGTCCATTATTGAGGACAAAAGAATTTCAGTATCTTTGAATAGACATCTGAATTATCTTTTGAAATTTGATTATGAGTACATTAAGTATTGTTGTTTGGGTGATTGGGGTTCTGTAGATACTGTTCTTATTAATAACAAAGAAACACCGCCAGATAAAGAATTTTGTTCAGCAGCAATGTATTTAATAGTATTGCAAAGCTATCAAAAATTAGCTGTGTTTACTAAAGGAATGAGCTTTGAAACAGAAAAGTTAGAAGAAAAAATTAGGTATGTAAAAGAAAAACTAATAAAGGAATATTACAATTCTAAAGGTTATTTTCAAGGTGGCAGCCAATCAAGCTATATTTTTTCTCTCAAAGCTGGATTAGATAAAGAATTCCCAGAATTATTACAAAAATTCAAAAACCAAATTAGGGAAGATGATGGTGTCTTTAAGATGGGGATTTTTGGCATGGCGTGGTCATATGAAATTCTAGATGATCAATATTTAATTTATCAATGGCTCACAAGGAAAAGTTATCCAAGTTTTTATTCTATGGTATCTAATAATAGTGGAGCGTTGGGCGAGTATTTTAAAAAAATGGATGGATCTTCTTTAAATCATGCTATGTTCACATCATACAGTCAATGGTTTATCTCTGCTTTATTGGGAATCAAATTTGATCAAGAGACACAAGAGTCTACTGATTTATTAATTGATCCTTATATTCCTGACGATATAGAATTTGCAGAAGGGACTTTAAGAACGATTCATGGAGAAATTGGAATAGGATGGAAAAAAACGCAAGAAAAAACGATGATAAAAGCCCAGATTCCTTCAACTATCAATTATAGATTCTCAAAAGAATTTAAAGTAAACTCGAAAACAATCATCGATGGCAGTTGGTTCATTGAAGCCATCAAAAGATAATTAAGTAATAGTGTACAATCATTATTTTTGTTACAAAATTTGTATGGTGGAAGCAACTAAATATATTTCACTCCTATAAAAAAATTCGAAAAACAGCATAGTTTTTCAAGAACTTTTTCATCTATTTTTACCGGAAAAAGTGGCTGCGACAAGATTTTTGTCACAGCCTTTTTTTATTCAAGGCATGATTTTCTCTATGTGATCATTCAGTTTCTGTAAGAGTTCTAATAATTCTTTTTTGGAGTACTTGTAATTGCTTTCTACCCATCGATTGAGAACAGATAGACAACCTTGGACGTGGTACGTAGTGAAGAATCTCATTTCTTCTGTGATAATCGTTTTCTTGTCTTCATATAGCCATATGTTCAGATAGTTTTCTTCAATAACTTGTTTAACTTTCTTCTGAAACGAAATATCACCATGGTTGAGGATAAATAAGTGATATAAAAAAGTATTTGCGTAAACATAGTCAATCAAGCGAGTGTATAGTTCCTCATAGCTATGGGCTGGATCATAAGAGAGAATTTCATTTAGATCCCGAAAAAAGTTGCTTTCTAATTGATCATATAGATCATAGATATCTTTATAATGTGTATAAAAAGTCGAACGATGTACATCTGCCGTTTCTGTTAGTTCGCGTATAGTGATTGCTTGAATCTTTTTATTTACTAATAATGTGGATAGTGCTTCAGCCAAAGCTTTTTCTGTTTTTTTGACGCGTCTATCTGTCTTTTTCATTTACCTATCTCCTTATCCGACATATCAAAGCAAAGCTGTCGCTTAATCGACAATCTTATAGATGATTGATTATAGATAGTAGACACTGTGTCTATTATAATGTAAGTATAACACAATCATTGAAGTTGTGGAGGCGAAATGATGAAACTAACTTTTAAACCCTTAGAAAAGAAAGATTACAAAAAAGCTATCTATTTTGCTGTTGAAGGAATGAACTTTGATAGATATATGGAAAACGAACTTCTGCTGAATCTTTACGGAAGATATTTTTTGTATATGGAGTTGAATCGAGCTACTCAAATTCTTGCTTTGTATGCAGAGGACGAGTTGGCAGGTGTTTTGCTGGCGGAGATAAAAGGAGAAAAAAAGAAACATCGTTCTTTTGGACAGCAAATATATGTTAAGATATTCGATTTTTTACAAAATATATTTGCTAAAGAAAGTAAAGGAGCTTACGAGACAGCAAATGAACAAATGCTTGCAGCATATTTAAAGAAGCATTCACCAGATGGAGAGATCATTTTTTTAGCTGCAAATCCTGATTTGAAAATAAAAGGCATCGGTACCAAGTTGCTAACAGAATTTGAAAAAAGAGAGAAAGGAAAAGAAATATTCCTTTTTACAGATAGTGGCTGTACGTATCAATTCTATGAACGACGTGGATTTGAAAGACTAAAGGAAAAAATTAGCAAGATAAAAATCTTAGATAAAGAAATAGATCTCCGATGTATGCTGTACAGGAAAATCATTCAATGAAAATTTCGATAGAAACGACAATAGTTGGCAAGATCACTTTTAGTGAGTCTTCTTGCTAACTATTTTTTGTAGTATATTCTACCAAAAGAAAACCGCCTTTTTGACTAAACTTGATAGTGGTCAATTTTTTATGATGGATAAGTCTCTATACTTAGTCTCGTAAGAACGAAAAGGAAAAGAGGGAGAAAGATGAAATTTCAAAAGTGGATCCAAGAGCACCGAAATCATATCACCGCCTTATCAGCTGTGTTGATTATTTTTGGTTTTATCGGAAAATTTACTGGATTTGTCTTGTTCTATAACATTGTTCTAGCCATAGCTTCTGTTATTGCGGTCATACCTATTATGATCCACGCGTATCAGGCAGTAAAAGTCAAAGTTATCTCAATTGATTTACTCGTTACTATTGCTGTGCTTGGTGCCTTTATGATCGGAGAATACAAGGAGTCAGCTATCGTTACATTCTTGTTTTTGTTTGGTAGCTATCTGGAACAAAAAACATTGACCAAAACGCGGGAATCAATCAAGGCTTTGACCGAGATGGCCCCATCGACTGCTAGTGTTGTCCAAGAAGATGGAACGACTGAAGAAGTGGAAATCGATGACGTGGAAGAAGGCGATATCGTCTTAGTAAAAACTGGTGGAGCTATTCCTGTGGACGGTCGAGTCATTGACGGAAAAGGTTATGCGGATGAAGCCGCAGTGACTGGTGAATCACGACAAGTCGTCAAAATCAGTGGAGATGAAGTCTTCTCTGGAACGATTTTAGCAGATGGCTATATGACGATCGAAGCAACTAAGGTCGGAGATGATACGACCTTTGCCAAAATTATCGAATTAGTAGAAGAAGCACAAGATACCAAATCCCATGCGGAAAAATTCATTGATCGATTTTCTCAGTATTATACTCCAACCGTTTTACTTGTTGCGTTGCTTGTTGGTCTGATCAGTCGTGATTTTCGTTTAGCAATCACTGTTTTGGTTCTTGGTTGTCCTGGCGCTTTAGTCATTGGTGCGCCTGTTTCGAATGTAGCAGGAATCGGTAATGGAGCAAAACGGGGCATCTTAGTCAAAGGCGGTGAAGCAATGGATACTTTTTCCAAAATCAATACTTTTGTCTTTGATAAAACCGGTACATTGACCAAAGGAACTACTGCTGTATCCACTATCAAGAACTATACAGAGAATGAAGGGGACAGCTTAGCTTTAGTGGCTCGATTAGAAACGTTATCCGATCATCCTCTGGGGCGCGCCGTGATCCATTATGTTCAGGAGAAAGACATTGATTTTCAACAATTAGCAGTCAAAGATAATCAGACGATCAAGGGACAAGGCATCACAGCTGAGATTGATGGACATACAGTTTGTGCGGGCAACACCAAATTGATTGCCGCTCACAAACTTTCTCTCACACCAAAGCAAGTACAAGATTTACATCAATTACAACAAACAGGCAGCTCGGTCATTATTGTAGCAATCGACAAAAAAATCACTCAAATCATAGGTGTGTCAGATGTGATTCGACCAGAAGTCGCTGAACAATTAGCTAAGTTGAAACAAGCAGGAGCAAAACAGTTAGTGATGCTGACAGGTGATAATCAGATGACTGCTGATTATGTAGCTTATATGTTAGGCATTGATGAAGTCCATGCTGAATTATTACCAGACGAAAAGGTTCAATTTGTGAAAAAATACCAAGAACAAGGATTGCGCGTTGCTTTCATTGGAGATGGAATCAATGATTCTCCCTCTTTGGCTGCGGCTGATATCGGGATTGCTATGGGATCAGGAACGGATGTTGCTATCGAAACGAGTGACGTTGTCTTGATGCAATCTAGTTTTGGATCGTTGGTTCATGCCTACCGCTTGGCTAAGAAAACTGTTTTAAATACCCGTGAAAATGTAGTGATTGCCATTGGTGTCGTCTTATTTTTACTCATCGGCTTATTTGCCGGGTTTATTTACATGGCTAGTGGGATGTTCGTTCACGAAGCTAGTATCTTGATCGTTATCTTTAACGCGATGCGTTTATTGTATTTTGGACACGAAAGCAAAGAAGAAAAATCGTAAAACTTGATAAGAATCAATTTTTTTATGGAAGCTGTAATCTAGAATAAGACTATCAAGAAAAAGGAAGGAAGAACTACGATGAAAAAAATTATTATGCAATTAGATACACTAGCTTGTCCAAGCTGTATGCAAAAAATCGAACATGCGGTTTCTCAACAGCCTGGGGTAAGCAATACGAAAGTTTTGTTTAATGCGAGCAAAATCAAAGCAAACTTTGATCCAGATGAAGTCCACCCTGAACAATTAGCTGCAGTTGTGGAAAAATTAGGTTATGAAGTCCAATCAGCAAAAGTAAAAGAGGCGTAAATCAATGAATATAGTGGAAGAAAAATTTGCTCAAGAAACAAAACAAGCAGATATCGACCATCATAAACCAACTGCTGGCGCCATGGTGGGGCATGTATTAGCAAATTTTAAATTAGAAGAAATGAAATTGATCCAAGCACAATTGTATGTTTTGGGTACATCTTCGCAAGAATTAAGTACCCTTTTTTCAGAATATGCTGATCAAGAAGCGAGATGGTTCAATAAAATCTCTCATGAGTTAGTGATTGATAATGAAATCGTTCCGTCTACTTTAGAAGAAGTCATGCGTTATGGAAAAATTTACGAACATGGTCAAAACAAATATTTACCAGCCTCAACAATGTTGGAAAACTTTGCAAAAGATTTTGATTTCCAAAATATGTTTATCACACGGGCAATCAAGTTAGCTGAAAAAGAAGAAAAATATGGCTTGCAACAATTACTCGTTGAACTTTTAAGTTTCAATAAAGAAATCATCTACCAAGTACAAAGACTCCAAGGAAAAACTGTCCGACAAGATTTGGATGAGGAAGACTATGATGACTAAAAGTCTATGTTTCTTCAAATACAAATATAAAGCGTGAGAAAAACAGGAAAAAAACACGAAGTTTTGTCTTGAAAATAAAATAAAAAGAAGCACCCGCTGATGTTGTCTATAAGACATCAGCGGGTGCTTCTTAGTTTTTAAAAGGTTTAAAAGATGGATGAGAAAATACAAAAAATCAATAAAATCACATTGCTTATTTGATAGAATAAAGAAGTGGGAGTAATCGAAAGGAGTTTTTTAATTGAAAAAAAGGATTTTAGTAACAATTGGTCTAGCTTTTTTGTTAGCTGGTTGTACCAACGGGAATGAATCGAAAAAAGAATCAACAAAAGAAACAGCGAAAGCAACAATTGCAACTACTACAACAACTAGCACAGAGAGCAAGTCAACTGCAACAAGTACAGAAACAGCAGATACCTCTACTTCGTCAGAGTCTTCCAAAACGACTGAAACAACTCAAACATCTACTTCAAGTTCTTCTGTAGAGGCTTCATCTTCCTCTTCAGAAAGCAGCGAACAAGTCGAACAAACACTGTGGAATGCAGACAAAGCCGCACAATTAGAGGCATTTATGACCAAATGGGGCCAAACAATGGGACAACAATACAAAAGTTATACGAATCAAATGAGTGTGGACTTATATGGTCTTAAAGTCCCTCAAGCTATTTTGAACGGGGAGTGGAAGATGGCTATTGGTGGAGTGCCTGTTTCTGCAGAATGGTCAGAAAGTGGGACAGGTCAAGCAGATTATCAAATCACAGCCGTCTATTCCGATGCAGAGACAGAACCATATCTGAAAAAGCACGTCTATCTATTCGGGTTTCAGCAAAATCAGCCAAAAGTATTGGTGACACAACAAAATCAGGGGAATCCCGATAATTATCTTTACTTCAACGAGACAGCGAATAATGAATTGAAAAATGGCTTTAATCAAATCGTTTATGGGTAAGTAAACCAGTGAGAGTGAGAGAAAGAAGAGACTCAGTGGAAAATATTAATTGATTGCTATGTCTAAGAATTAAGATGAAGGATGAAATTTCTAGTTTCGTCCTTCATCTTAGTTACGTTTTACTTGGATAACTATAATAATAACGATAAATAGTTTTCTCTCGACTTCTTTAGAGATTGAATAAACCCTCCAATACTAAAATTGAATGTTGCAAGAGCATGAATTGCCAATTTTATTATTAGAATTTTTAGAAAATTGCACCTTTAGTTTCTTTAGATAAAATGATACAATGATTGTTAAAATTGTGAAAGGGTGGTCATTTGTTAGAGAAGTTTTTGGATATGTCGTTAGTTCAACGTATTGTTGTTGGTATTTTAGTCGGAATATTGTTTGGTATCTTTTTCCCCACGTGGACATTTATTTCAATATTGGGGACGTTGTTTGTCAGTTGCTTGAAGGCAATCGCACCTATTCTGGTTTTTTTCTTGACGATGGCGTCAATTGCCAAGCATAAAATTGGGAATAAGACATTCGTGAAGCCTATTTTGATCTTATATTTAGTGGGAACATTGCTTTCTGCACTTGTAGCAGTTATTGTAAGTTCAATTTTTACTGTTCCTATTACTTTACAAGAAACAGTATCTGAAAAAGCACCGCAAAGTTTGGAAAGTGTTTTATCTACTATGTTGACGAATGTCACACAAAATCCTGTTCAATCTCTTATTGATGCGAATTACCTTGGCGTTTTATTCTGGGCTGTATTGTTGGGACTAGCTTTTCGAGCACGTTCAGAATCGACAAAAGAGTTGGTGGATCAGATATCTATAGCGTTGTCACAAGTCGTACAAGTGATTATTGCATTTGCTCCGATAGGGATTTTAGGATTGGTTTATCAATCAATTGCTACGACTGGAATCGCTGGATTGGCAGAGTATCTGCAGCTTTTACTTGTTTTGATCGGTACGATGCTGTTTGTCGCATTAGTTGTGTACCCATTCCTCACGTTTTTGTTTATTAAAGAAAATCCCTATCCATTGATTTTCTTTTGTTTGAAAGAAAGCGCACTTCCCGCTTTCTTTACCCGAAGTTCTGCCGCAAATATCCCGATAAACATGATGTTGGCTGAAAGATTGAAATTGACAAAAGAGTCTTATTCCATATCGATCCCGTTAGGTGCTACGATCAATATGGGCGGTGCCGCGATTACCATTTCCTTGATGACGTTGACTGCTGTACATTCTTTAGGGATTGAAGCACCTTTTGTTTTGAAAGTCCTTTTATGTATTTTGTCTGCTTTAGCTGCTTGTGGAGCTTCAGGTGTTGCGGGCGGTTCACTGTTATTGATTCCATTAGCATGTAGTTTGTTTGGTATCTCTAATGATGTCGCGATGCAAATCGTCGGTATTGGATTTATTATCGGTGTTATCCAGGATTCAATGGAAACTGCCTTAAATTCGTCAAGTGATCTGTTGTTTACTGCAATAGGAGAGCTAGGCGCGCGTAAAAGAAGTGGGGAAAAAATCAAATTGAAAGATTGTTTAGATGGATTAAGTGAACGTTGAACGTTAGATATTTAGTATTTTTAAAATGATTCGAGTTTTTAATGAGTTATATAGATGTTCGTGTAAATAGAGGTTTCTGTTAAATCAAGACAAAGTCGTTTATAATAACAATTAAAAGCATAGGTAATTGTTATTGGAGGCGTATCATGGATTTTTTACGTAAATTTGGTTTTTTCTTTTTATTATTAGGCGTGCTGAGTGATTTTTTGACTCCGTACGTATTAGGATTGTATTATCCTGAATTAGATCAAATGAAGAGCGTGATCAGTGTATTTGGAGAGGTTTCCAGTCCTGTAAGAAAAGCGTTTCTTATTTGGTCTGTGGTTTCAGGGATCTTTTTCATCCTGTCATTGCCTGCATTGTATGCTGCATTTGTAAGTACATCTCGTGTGTTAGCTACCCTAGTTACAGCAGCCATCGCGTTCTATGGTATAGGTGATTGTATCTTTACAGGTGTGTTCAGTATCAATACCCATGAATCTTCGTGGAATGTCTCGACATGGGTCCATAATATCGGATCAGGTTTAGGTTACAGTGGTTTTTTATTGTTTCCAGTTCTTCTTTTCTTGATCTATCGAAAAAATGGGCAAATGGACGTAAGCCACTTATACCTTGGACTGTCTGTGATCAGTTTGCTTTTTGCGGCGATTTATGGACTGGCAAGAATTCCTTCTATAAATTCTTGGCCATTACTGAATAAAATAGGTTTTTGCCAAAGAATCAGTTTTTTCTTTAATTATGTGCCCATTGCCTGGTTGAGTATCTTGCATCTCAAACAGTAAAACTTGAGCCGTCAAATTGAACAGTCAGCGGATACTTCATCCGGTGGCTGTTTTTTGTTTTTCTGAAATATAGTTCCATAATTTTCTTGTAGAGCTTCTGTTTTAGCGTATATTAACTGAGAAAGAGTAGTGTATGATTTCTCAGGTTATTTTAATCTTTTATTTGGTCTAGTTCTCTTTATAAGAAAAAATTATAGTGAATATAGAAGGTGATGGAAATGAGTGTAATACAATATCAAGAAAGCAAACTACGAAGAGTAGCAATCCTGAACAGATTGTCCAATTTTGAGCATGTAAGTTACCAGCAACTTTCTGAAGAATACTATGTTTCCAGAAGCAGTATCGCAAATGATATTTCTTACATCAAATATGTATTTGCGAAAGAAGGGTTGAATCTCAGTTTTGATCGTTTCGGGACATATTTTGAAGGAAATGAAATACAGGTTCAGAA
Source organism: Enterococcus sp. E4-223 (assembly GCF_035727065.1). Taxonomy (NCBI): domain Bacteria; kingdom Bacillati; phylum Bacillota; class Bacilli; order Lactobacillales; family Enterococcaceae; genus Enterococcus; species Enterococcus sp. E4-223. The sequence continues at coordinate 29,218 of NZ_JAPMLH010000007.1, forward strand.
GGTACTGAAGCGTATGATCCTGAATCATTTTGATGAATTGGAGATCGTAAGAGAAATAGTGGATCGAAAGCTTCTAGCAATAGTCGAACGATCTTTTCGCGAGAGCATTGCAGACAAGCAAATTGAGATACCAGAAAGCTACTTTTCAAGTATCATTGTTTCGATCTTATTGATGATTCAGCGTTCAAGAGAAGGGAAGAAAATCAGTTTAAAAGGTAAAAATCAATATGGAAAGTATTTTTTAGAATTCAACAAATATCCCCTCGTTTGTGAATTGCTGCATCAGTTAGAGGAACAGCGTATTTACCAATTTTCGCAAGAAGAAGTACAGTATTTGACTTATGTTATTGTGGGAAGTGGTTTACGCTTTTTCATGAAAAATGAAATGATTCCTTTGGTATTTCGAGAAAAAATCCGGCAATTGATCCAAAAAGTGAGTAGAGGCATTCAGATAGATCTTACCCAAGATAGTCGTTTAGAAGAAGATCTGCTTGTACATCTGTATCAGCTGCTTTTACGTATTGAAGCTCAAACGACCATCGTAAATCCTTTGATAGATGAGATAAAACAAAATTATCCTTCTTTGTATGGTGTTGTCTGGTTTGCGTTAAATGATTTTCGCTGGCCTTATCAAGTAAGCTTGTCCGAAGATGAAGTAGGTTTTGTAGCTATCCATTTCCAAGCAGCAATCGAGCGTGTCAAACGATTAAATAGACTCTTATTCGTATGTCCCAATGGCATGGGAACCAGTTCATTTGTTTCTGCAAAAATCAGAAGAATCTTACCTGATATCGATAGTATCGAAACAGCATCTGTCGATAAATTGAACAGACTAGATTTGTTTGACGTAGATTTGATTATCTCCACTGTCGATATACCTAAACAAATTAGACCAGTAGTAAGAATTTCGCCAATGGTTACTGCTAGAGATATGAAACGTATCATGAATCATTATATCGATCTGGTCATAGATAACGAACAAATAAATATCGAAGGCTCGATATCTGAAAAAGTGAAACATCTTATTTCCTCTAATGTCTATTTTGATCACTTTGATTCAAAAGAAGCTGCTATCCGTTTTTTGGTTGATCAGCAACAGTTTGAGAATGAAGATTCAAAACAGCGATTTCTCCACTCTATTTTTGAGCGTGAGGAGATCCAATCAACATACTTGGAGAATGGTTTTGCTATTCCTCATGGCAATCCTAATGTCGTTAAACAAACTTCGGTTGCTGTATTGATAGCAGACAAGCCATTTTCATGGGGATATCAAAAGGCAGATATCGTTGTTCTGCTAATGATCCGAGAAGAAGATGTGAAAGAAGTCGAACCTGTGATGAAAATGGTCATGCAAGGAATAGAGGATAAAAATTGGTTTATTTCAAAAATGTTGGAGGTCAGAGAATGAGTACTATCAATAAATTGCTGCCGAAAAATCAAATCCAAGTAATAGAAACGGCTGAAAATTGGATTAAAGCAGTCGAAATCGCTAGTAATCCATTATTAAAAAACAAAATGATAACGCATACGTATTTAGAAAATATGATCAGAAGTGTAGAAGAAAATGGACCATATATGGTGTTGGCTGATTATTTTGCGCTGATGCACGCAAAACCAGGTCTTGGAGTAAACGAGCAAAGTATGAGTCTTTTAGTCGTAAAAGATGCCGTAGATATGAAAGGGAAACCAATCCATATTTTTTTGGTTTTAGCTGCCAAAAACCACGAAAGCCATCTGGAGAGATTAAAAGATATCATGGAAATATTTATGGACAATGAAAAATATCAAACGATTTTATCAGGAAATAAAGAAACAATCATTCAGTTATTTGCGTAAGGAGGAAGAAAAATGAAAATTTTAGCAGTATGTGGATTTGGTGTGGGGAGTTCTATGGTTTTGAAAATGTCTCTTGATAAAGTAATTAAGGAGCTTGGTTTAAAGGCGACAGTGGAAAATACAGATTTATCCACTGCCAAAGCAACGATGGCAGATGTTTATTTTACAAGTCATGAATTACTTCCAGAACTAAAAGCTTCTGTAAAAGCGCCTGTTTATCCTATTAAAAAGTATATGGATACTTCAGAAATAAAGGCGCAATTGGAACAATATCTAGCTGATAAGGGGGAATAAAAGAATGAATTTCATTAGTGAACACATCTTGAAGAATCCGCCCGTCTTGTTAGGTTTGATTGCGATGTTCGGGCTGATCATCCAGCGAAAATCATTTTCAGAAACGGTTAAGGGAGCTTTGACTGCTGCATTTGGCATGGTTGCTTTGACCGCCGGTGTCAATATGCTGGTCGGAACGATTTCTCCAATCAATATAGCTGTCCAAACACAGTTGGGTGTAGAAGTGACAGAAGGACTATCTGATGTGACGTTTACTGCAGAATATGGCGGGACGGTCGGATTAGCTATGTTTTTAGGATTGGTTATCCATTTATTGATTGCTCGGTTTACACCTGTGAAGACGATCTTTTTAACAGGTCATATGCTTTGGTGGTTTCCTTTCGTATTTGTAGCAGCTGGTGTGGAAGCAGGGCTGTCAGGGGGAGCATTGATTGGAATCAGCGGAATTTTATCGGCTTGTTATTGGTCTTTCATGCCTTGGATCATGCGCAAATATGTCTGGGATGCTACGGGAGATGATTCTTTCCTGATCGGTCATCCAACGGGTGTTTTGTCTTTAGTTTCAGGATTTGTAGCAAAACGAGTAGGAAATAAAGAAAAATCGACAGAAGATATCAAAGTACCTGAGAATCTTTCATTTTTCCGAGAAATCTCAATTACAGGTGCACTAGTCATGTTCTTGATGAATACCGTAGTTGGGATCATCGCACCTGTTTTAATACCAGAAGGGGATAATCTCCTGATGTTTTCGATTGAAGCAGGGTTGAATTTTGGTGCAGGACTACTCATTATGCTATATGGTGTCCGACTACTGATCAATCAAATCATTCCAGCGTTTCAAGGGATTGCAGAAAAAGTCGTACCGGGAGCGAAACCAGCATTTGATGTGCCTATTTTATTCAATTATCGACCAAATGCAGTGATTATCGGTTTTATCGTGGCAATGATCACTTCTACGATTTTAGTTGTTTTGGCGAATTCATTCCATCTATTCGGTGTGTTGCTTGTGCCATTAGTAATCACAAGTTTTTTTGAATGTGGTGGTGCAGCAGTCATCGGTGAAGGTCAAGGTGGCTTTCGTGGAGCGGTTGTCGGAACAATCGCAGCTTCATTTGTCATGGTCATATTAGCGGGTTTTTCAGCTATTGTTTTTAGTACGACAATCCAAAGCTGGATATTGATTTTCGGCGGAAATGATTTGTCGTTATGGGGAATGATCTGTAGAGGATTCAGCGGTTTGTTTGGAGGGTTCTAGATGTTCAAATATATGGATAAAATCAAACAGTTATTAGATTTGGTTGAAAAGGAAGAAAAAAAGTCAATCAAAGAAGCAATCGATGTATTGACCCAAGCGAATCTGCAAAAACGTTCGGTCTATATTTTTGGTGCTAGTCATGCTGGTATCTTAGCGGAAGAGATGTATTATCGGGCAGGTGGGATGATGACCATCAATGCTATCTTTGGTCGAGAAGTGATGCTAGATCGTTCCCCTATCACCTTTACCAGTCAAATGGAACGTTTAGAAGGATATGGAACGAACTTAGCAAAAACAGTTTCATTTAAAGATCAAGATATATTGATCCTTCACTCGGTATCGGGAAGAAACCCAATCATTATTGATTTAGCGTTAGCTGCCAAAGCGAAGGGCGTAAAAATCATTAGTTTGACGAATGTCCAATATTCACGATCGGTGACTAGTCGTCATTCATCAGGGAAACGATTGTTTGAGGTTTCTGATATAGTTATCGATAACCATGGGGATATAGGAGATGCTTGCTGTGAGCTGAAAGGTATCGTACAAAAAGCCGGTCCTTCCTCTACTGTAATCGGTGCAGCCATCCTCAATACGATCATCGTGGAAGTTTGCGAACAGCTTATTGCAAATGGGATAAAACATCCTCCTATATTTTATTCGGCGAATTTAGATGGGGGCGATCTGCGAAACGCAGAATTATATGAGGAATATAAAGAAGTGATTCATTATGAATTCATGTAATTCATAATGGCAATTTATCTTTTAGAATATAAGTGAAATAAAAAGGGACTGCGACAATGTACCGACCCCCAAAAGTTAGACCAAAAAATCTAACTTTTGGAGGTCGGTATTTTTTATGGCTAAGTATACTTTTGAACTTAAATTAAAGATCGTTCATGATTATTTGGATGGTAAAGGCGGAAGTGATTATCTGGCAAAGAAGTATTCCATTAAGGCTCCATCACAAGTGAAGCGCTGGATCAATGCCTATCAAGAATTTGGTGAAGAGGGTCTAGTAAGAAAGCGACAAAAGAAAAAATATTCTGTTCAATTTAAGCTGGATGCGATAGAGTTATATCTAACAAGTGAGCTGTCCTATCGTGAAGTTGCCCACTTCTGACACAATTTCTTGAATTATTTAAAAGAAAATCGTTTTTTCAAGATAATAGTGAATAAGAAGATGATCCATCCAACGATAGTGAGTATCCAACCTGTCGTTAAACCAGGTGTATGATAGATCAGTTTGATTTGATGATTACCTGGATTGAGGAGTAATCCTGTATACATATAATTCGATTGGATAATTGGTATTTTCTTTCCGTTATCATAAGCAGTCCATCCTTTTTCATAAGGGATGGTTAATAAAAGCAGTTTTTCTTTTTCCAGATTTAGTTCACCAGATACTTCATTTGCCGAAAAATGAACATTCTGAAGTGTGTTTTCCCTTAATTTAGCTATTTCCGTACTTAATTGACTATAGTCACGCGTATATAACTCAATAGAATCAACTGTATAGACTCCTTGATTTCTAAAGCTGACTTGAATAGTTTGATTAGGTTGCACTGCCCCTAAATTAAGTAAGGAATTTTTGATTCCTACGTACCATCCTTGATATTGATTTCGAAAATTAAACTCTTTTGACAGTTGTCCATAAGTTACTTTTAAATACGTGGCAGTCTCAGTTGGAAGAAATAATCCTGGTTGTGTATTAGGATAATTTATTCCCTTAAACCGTAGAAACAAATAATTATTTGTCAAATCAGATGGAGCGTCTACAGAGAACGTAACAGTTGCATTGTTCTTAGAAACGATATACTGATTTCCTTTTATCTCTACTCCATCCGTTTGCTGTATATGATCGTTCAGTTTTTTGATTCCTTTATCGGTAATCTGATTTTTCTTTAGACCAGAGATATCTTTATTTATAATAACACTTTTTGTCATACTATCCATAATAGCTAATGAACTAGTTTGAGTATCATTTTGTTTGATATAGGAATCGTACGTATAGCCAAAAGGTAGGAAATTTGTATTCTGATAGATTTCTACATCTTGACCATTTTTATTGATTGTTTGTAAATAAGTATAACCAAAAGGAATATCTTGATTAGTGTCAGTTTTTAGTTTTGCGTAATATTTGCTATTTGCTAAAGTGCCTAATTCTGCACGACTATCTAGCCCATAATATTCATAGTCACTGTTGATATTGTTCTCAATAGACTTATTGAAGGAAAAAATATTTTTATTTGCTAAACTAAAATAAAAATTCGTACTATTTATTCCCCTTAACAAAGCATTGTTTTCTTCGGAACGAGGATTTCCAGTTTTAGACAATTCATACCGAGACCAGTCAGTATCTTTATTGATAATATCTGAGATAGCTGAACTTTTTGGTGCCCAATAATCATTTTCTACGATATTTTTATCAGTATAACTGTTAATGATAAGGGGATTGATTTTGATATTTGTTTGAAAGGCTCCATAAACTAGAGCATTCAAAAATACCAGTATACTCAACGCGATTTTTGTTTTTTTTGAATTAGCAAACAATAAAAAGATAGTTGAATAGAGCAACAGGAAGATCAAACCGATATAAGGCGGTACATTTCGCTTATAGTTTGCAAAAGTGAAAAGGATAAAGAAAAAGAAAACAATAGAAGAAATATGCACAAACCGTTTTCTTTTTGATAAATCAGTTGCGGATTCAACTAAAACAGGTAAGTATTTTGCTGTTAGAAAAGCCCAAAAGAATGCATAACCAAACATCCAACGATTCGTGCTATAAGAGAATCCGTTGAAAAGACTACCAAAAAATGGAAAGAATAAGAAAATAGTCAACAAGCTAATGGCTAAAAGATCAAGTCTTGCATAATTATTTTTTTGCTTAGAACGATATAAAATAACGGATAATACAAAAATGATGATTGGGAAAAAGGCTGTAACAGTTGAGGCTTCTCCTCCGTAAACAGGTGAAATAAAGTTTTTCACAAAATTCAAATAAAATGATTTCGTGTAAAAAGGTAAGAGCGTTGAATGAATCTCCCCACGTCCAGCATTGAAAAATTGATTAATTACGGGAATGAAAATAACGGAGCCCATCATTATTCCTAATACGTAACTACCAATAGATTTGAATAAAAGAGAAAACAACACTTTATAGTCTTTTAAAGTATAAAGTTCAAAATATCTGTAAACAGCGTATAAAAAGATTAAGATAGAAAGCATATAAAAGAAATAAAAGTTGCTGATAACAGAAATGAAAATCATAAACGTAAAGAGTTTATATCCTCTTTTCTCGAAGATATACTCAAGCCCCAAACATAGCAATGGTAGATAAATCATCGGATTGATGAAGTAAGGGTGTTTCCAAGCAGAACTTAGTACGAAACCAGAGAATACATAAATGAACGTGGCGATAAAAGTTTGATAGTTGGCCATTTTCTTATATCTAAGAAAGATCGATATAGAGATTCCGGAAAAGAAAATGCGTAACATGATTGCTAATGAAAAGGCAAATTCTGCATACTTTGGTTTAGCAAATACTGCTAATAGTGAAAAAGGATCACCAATGATATAGTAATGTAATGTTCCTAAAATATCTTGACCATAACCAATACTAAAATCATAAGTTGGTATAGAAAAGTTATGATCAATCAAAATATTTTTGATTATTTCCCGAATATATTCGCCAAAATAAACAAATGAAACAAAGTGTTGGGATTGACCATCCCATAGCTCAACAGGGGCTTTTCCAGCAATAGGCCACCACATATAAAGACTAACGATAACGACCCATAAGCAGATGCTTAAAATAGAATAGTAAGTGAAAGCATCTTTTTTTAACAGTTTTTTCAAAACAAGTTCCTCCGATAATAGATTAAAGAATATATATCAAGTATAGACAATGAGAATTAGGAAAACTAGCATTATTTTAAAATGAGTATCTGAAAATCAAGGGGACATCAATAGTTTGCAAGCTACGCTATTTAGATTATGTTATACTCATGAAGCAAATAAATTGTAACTGATCATAAGGGAGTTAAATAAATATGAGAAACATCAAGTTGACAATCGAATATGACGGAAAAAGATATTCAGGATGGCAAAGACTTGGAGATGACGATAAAACCATTCAAGGAAAAATCGAAAAAGTATTGCATCAGATGACAAATGAAGAGATAGAAATTATTGGTTCAGGAAGAACAGATGCTGGCACCCATGCGCGAGGACAAGTAGCAAATTTTAAAACAAACACAGAAATTGGACTGGCAGAAATGATCGACTTTATGAATCGTTACCTTCCGCGGGATATTGTCATCAAAAGAATCGAAGAAATGCCTGAGCGCTTCCATTCAAGATATAATGCGGTGGGCAAAAAATACAGCTATTATGTTTGGAACGACGTGATTCCTTCAGCATTTGAGCGAAACCACAGCTTTTATTTCCCTCAAGAGTTGGATATGGACAAGCTGAATGCAGCTTGCGAAAAATTAGTGGGTACACATGATTTCATTGGTTTTTCTGCATTGAAAAAATCAAAAAAATCCACAGTGCGTACGATTGATGAATTATCTATCGAACGAAAGGGAGAAATGCTTCATTTTACTTTTGTCGGAGACGGATTCTTATATAAAATGGTGCGGATTATCATGGGGACATTACTAGAAATCGGCACAGGTGCCATGCCGATAGAAACAATCGATGAAATATTTGAAAGCAAAGTGCGGCAACATGCAGGAGAAACCGTCCCTGCACAAGGTCTGTTTTTGGATGAAGTTTATTATCGCTCATAAAAAAGAATCATCTTTACTCGACTTCTGAGAACTGGAGAACATCCCTTTTTTCAGAGGTCGTTTTTTAGTTAAACCAAACCATAGAGTATGCTTTTTAAGATAAAGATCATCTTATATCATCTGAAGCTGCTTATCTTCTTTGAATAAATACGATTCAATCGCTTATTTCCTCACTTTATGATAAATTACAGCTAAAGTCACTAGCTTGTCTTCTTCGGAAAGGAGGAGAATCTATGGATGAGGAACAAATATTCATTCAAACACTTTATAATCTGATTTTGAATCCGAATACACGAGATTGGGAACGAAAAGTATTGATTCAGATAAAGAATGACATAAGAGAAAATATATCCGTTAAAGAACAGTTATCAAAACTAGAAGCAACACTACGTCCATTAGCTATCCGAATGAATCTGACGCCTGATGTAATGGACTTTTATTTATTGATTACGGAAGGATTTGATAAGGAGCAAAAATATGACTTTTCCAAGCATGCCATGCAAGATGCTGACTATCAAGAACGTGCAGTATTTGCAGGGGGATGTTTCTGGTGTATGGTCGAGCCGTTTGAATCGAAAAAAGGGATCCTATCTGTTTTGTCAGGATACACGGGCGGACATGTTGAAAAACCAAATTATGATCAAGTAAGTGGTGGTTACACAGGTCATGTGGAAGCTGTGAAGATCATTTATGACACAAGAGAAATAAGTTATAGCGAGTTGCTGACAATCTATTGGCAAATTACTGATCCCACAGATACATTTGGACAATTTCAAGATAGAGGGAAGCAATATCGTCCAGTGATTTTTTATCAAGACGAACGACAAAAAGAATTAGCGGAACAATCAAAACAGAAACTAGACAGTTCAGGGACTTTCCACCAACCAATCGTCACAAAAATCGAACCAGCCGGTACGTTTTGGCCAGCAGAAAACTATCATCAGCAATTTTACAAAAAACAACCGAAACGCTATAAAAAAATCCAGCAAGCACGTAATCAATTTCTGATCTATCAACGAGTAAAAAACAAATGGCAAAAAAATATACGAAAAAATCATTTTGAGTAACTCCTTTTCTTTAAAATGTAGTAAACTAAAAATAGAAAACAAGAAAGCGTTTTAAAAAGATTTGATGAGGAGGAGAAAAATTGTATATTGCAGATAGTGCACGTTATGAAAAAATGGAATATCGTAAATCCGGTCATTCAGGTTTGAAATTACCGATTTTATCTCTCGGATTATGGCAAAATTTTGGTGATTATGATCCTATCCATAATCAAAGAGAGATTTTAAGAGGCGCATTCGACATGGGAATTACCCATTTCGACCTTGCGAATAATTATGGAGGCCCTGCTGGAGCTGCAGAGAAAAACTTTGGGCGTATTTTTAGAGAAGATTTTCAAGCCTACCGTGATGAACTGATTATTTCTAGCAAAGCAGGTTATCATATGTGGGAAGGGCCATATGGGGAATGGGGCTCTCGTAAATCCATCATTTCAAGTTGTGACCAAAGTCTCCAAAGAATGGGACTAGATTATGTTGACATCTTCTATCATCATCGCCCAGACCCTGATACACCTTTGGAAGAAACAGCAGAAGCGTTGATGCAACTTGTAAGACAAGGAAAAGCATTATATATTGGTATATCCAACTATAATGGAGAAGATACAAAAAAAATGACTGAAATTTTAAAAAGAAAGGAAGCACCGTTCATTATTCATCAGATGCGCTACAATATGTTTTCTCGTGCACTACTAGAAGACGATCTATCTCCAGTATTAGAAGAAGAAGGGCTAGGGGCAATCACGTTCAGTCCGCTTGCTCAAGGGTTGCTGACAAATCGTTATCTACATGGTATTCCTGAAGATTCTAGAGCACATCGTAAGGAAATACCATTCCTTTCAGAAGAACAAGTTGGATCAACTCTGGAAAAAATCAAAGCACTGCAAACAATCACCGTATCACGAGGACAATCATTAGCGCAAATGGCCCTTGCATGGAATTTGCGACAAAAATCTGTTACAAGTGTACTGGTCGGAGCAAGTCGGTTAAGCCAGTTACAAGAAAGTGTTCGAATGATGGATAATTTAGATTTCTCACCAGAAGAAGAATTGAGAATCGACCAAATTCTAGAATAGAAACGATGTAATCAAACTTTTTATCCATATATTAAAAAAAACAAAAGATGACATCAAGAATCGAATGAAGATCGTCTGTTATTGAACATCATATTTTTTGTCGTTCAAAATAAAAATGATCGAAGGCTAGGAGTGAATTTTATCCTAGTCTTTTTTATGGTAAATATCTTCTTCGTTTGTATGTCTATGAACGGATTAATCAATTTTGTATACAAAAAATCATCAGATGATTCAAACGTGTTATAATAATTACGAAAAAATACATCAGATGAAAAGGAGGTATGTGGTTTGGAAGAAAATAAAACCCTAGTAGAAGTAACTACTGACAAGATCCTTAGATATTTAAAGGAAATGCAGTTGCAAGTAGGAGATAAATTGCCGAATGAATATGAATTGTCCGATTATTTAGAGGTGGGGCGAAGCACGGTGCGAGAAGCTGTGCGGGCTCTAGCTTCCAGGAATATCCTTGAAGTTCGGCAAGGAGCGGGGACATTTGTCAGTGATAAGCGAGGGATTGCCAATGACCCACTCGGTTTTTCTTTGATTGAAGATCAGGATCGGATGATACGAGACTTATTTGAACTGAGATATTTATTGGAGCCTAAGATGGCAGGTTTGGCAGCGGAATATGCAACGAAGAATCAAATCGTCCAAATGAAAAAATTAACGCAAAAGATTGAAACTTCTTTTCGAGAAGGCACACAAGAACATGTTCAATTAGACATCGATTTTCATACGATGGTTGCAGAAGCTAGCGGAAACGTAGCCTTGCTACATATTATCCCAATCATTAATGAATCAATTGCTTTGTTTAATAAAAATTATGATATCCAGCATCTGAAAATCGAGACGATCGATATTCATACAGAGATCGTTCAGGCCATCGAAAGGCGGAATGCACTTGCTGCGTTTGATGCAATGACTGTCCATATGGCAATAAATCGGAGAGAATTACAGAAAATAATAGGAGAAAAAGAAACTAATTGACAGTTCATCTGATGTATTTTATGATAAATACATCAGATGAATTTTTGTTTTATATTTGGTAAAAAAGAGGAGTAAATAGTTTCTGTTCAACAAAATGTAAGCGCTGACTAATAGTCAAAAAGAGATGACGTCAAGGAGAAGAAGCAGGAATGAGGGGATCTGGAATGAGTTTTATGGATAAATTAGCCAATGTTTTAGGGAACGTGGCAACGAGAATCAATAATTTAAGGTATATCATGGTGATAAAAAACGCATTTGCTGCATTGATTCCGGTAATTATTACGGGTGCTTTTGGCACATTGTTTTCAGCAATGGTCTTTGACTCGGAAAATGGCTTAGCACAGATAAGTTTCTTGCGTTTTTTAGAAGAATTAAAGCCTATCGCATCTGCCATCAGCTATGTCACACTAAGTTTCTTGACCATCTATGCTGTTTTTCTGATAGGGATCGAATTAGCCAAGCTGAATAAAGTGGATGGTGTATTCCCTGGTATCATCGCAGTGATGTCTTATTTATCTGTTAATCCAACTGTTTATGAATTAGTGAATGAAAATCAGACTGTTATAGTAGAAAACGTATTGGCTAAACAATATACAGACACGAAAGGGTTATTTTTGGGAATGTTGGTCTCCATCCTTTCTATTGAACTTTATTGCTGGTTGAGGAAACAGAAGAAACTACAGCTGAGAATGCCTGATACCGTGCCAACGAATGTTTCTGCTAGTTTTTCTGCTTTATTCCCGACGATTCTGACTGTATCGGGTATCGCGGCTGCGGGATTTATCATCAAAGAACTTACAGGAATGTACCTTTATGATATCATTTACAATGTCGTACAACGACCATTAGAAGGTGTCGTACAAGGGTTACCGGGTATTTTGCTATTGATGTTTATTGCGCAAGTCTTTTGGGTGATTGGTATCCATGGAAATCAAATGGTGAAGCCGATACGGGAACCGTTGCTTTTAGCGGCAATTGCTGTAAATACGGAAGCTTTTGAAGCTGGAAAAGAAGTACCGAACATTATTACTATGCCATTTTGGGATATGTATATGAGTATGGGTGGGTCTGGAGTCACGATCGGTTTACTGATTGCAGTATTGTTAGTTGGAAAACGGGAAGATATGAAACAAATCACCAAGTTATCCCTTGCTCCTGGGATCTTCAACATCAATGAACCAGTTATTTTTGGTATGCCGATCATGCTGAATCCAATTTTAGCTATTCCGTTTATCTTAACGCCTCTTATCACAGGAACGATTGGTTATTTTGCAACCGCTTTAGGATTTGCGGCGAAAGCAGTTGTAATGGTCCCTTGGCCAATGCCGCCGATCGTCAATGCTTATCTAGCAACAGCAGGAAATATCGGTGCAGTTATTACGCAACTTGTTTGTATTATTGTTTCTATTTTGATCTATCTGCCATTCGTAAAAGTAGCAAATCGTGTGGAAAATGATGGGGTCTAAAAAACAGGAGGGAATCATGAAAATTACTATTCCAAAAAATTTTATTCTTGGTGCTGCATCTTCTGCTTGGCAAACGGAAGGTTGGAAAGGAAAAAAAGAAGGACAGGATTCGTTTATAGATAGCTGGTATAAAAATGAACATTTTGTTTGGCATAATGGGTATGGCCCAGCCGTAGCAACTAATTTTATGGAACAATACCAGCAGGATGTGGATCTGATGAAATCCATCCATCTGACACATTATCGGACTTCTATCAATTGGGCTCGTTTTTTTACTGATTATGAGAACTGTATAGTAGATGAAGAATATGCTCAGCATATAAGTGAAATGATCGACTCTTTGATCGAAGCAGACGTAGAACCGATGATTTGTTTGGAACATTATGAAGTCCCAGCTTTTCTTTTGGAAAAATATGATGGCTGGTCTTCAAGAAAAGTAGTTGATTTTTATGCTAAGTATGCTCAAATTGCCTTTGATCGTTACGGTGTTAGGGTAAAAAACTGGTTTACATTCAACGAACCAATCGTTCCCCAAACGCGTTGCTATTTGGATGCTGTTCGCTGGCCGCATGAACAAAACACAAAAAAGTGGATGATGTGGAATTATCATAAAGTTTTAGCAACGGCTAAAGCAGTAGAGATTTACCGCAGCGGAAATTACGGTGGAAGGATTGGCTGTATTTTAAATCCTGAAATGGTCTATGCTCGATCCAATTCTCCAGAAGACCAAAAAGCTGCTTATATGTATGATTTGTTTTATAATCGAGTATTTTTTGATCCGATGGTAAAAGGGTACTACACAGAAGAGTTCCTGGAGTTGTGTCAAAAACAATCGATTTATTTCGATCCTGCAACAGAGGATTTAGAAACGATTCAGCATCATACAGTAGATTTCCTTGGAATCAATCAATATTATCCTAAACGTGTTCGCGCTCCTCGTTATCAATGGAATGAAGAGACACCTTTCCATCCAGAACGATATTATGAGGTCTTTGATTTACCTGGGAAGAAAATGAATAATTCCAGGGGATGGGAAATCTATCCGAAAATCATGTATGATATAGCCATGTATCTAAAAGAAAATTATCATAATATCCCTTGGCTGATAACAGAAAACGGTATGGGAAGAGAACATGAAGAACAGTATATGGATGAGAAAGGAATCGTGCAAGATGATTACCGTATCGAATTTATCGGACAGCATTTGCATTACTTGATCAAAGCAACAGAAGAAGGCGCAAATTGCGAAGGCTATATGTTATGGGCATTCACTGACTGTGTGTCACCAATGAATGCATTTAAGAATCGATATGGATTAGTTCGAATCGAATTGAACGATGAACGAAGCAGAACATTGAAAAAATCTGCTTCGTGGTATCAGACTTTGATTGATAAGAGAGAATTGGATTTGCCTGACGAAATCTATAAATAAATAGAAGTTTTTTGTAGATGTTCATTGTATTTACTGGTTATTTGAAATAAAAGAGGTTGTGAATCCAGCGTTTTGAGCTAATACCCAGGGTCAGCTGATTGAACACCGTTTATTGAGAGGTTGTGAAAAAGCTGTCCTACATCAAGTAATAAGAACAGCAAAGTAAAAACAACATCTTATGTTTTTAACTTGGTTGGACTTATTACCGCAGATGCAAGCTTTTGAATACCGTTTATTCGAAAAAAGTTGTGACAAGTTTTGTGTCACAACTTTTTTTGTGCACGTTAAAAGAAAAAAGGTAATAAAAATTAATTTGTGTGTTTAGTGTGCGCTTTCTTTTTTAGTGTGTATGCAACTTGGTATAGACCTTAAATGTGATGATATCAACTTTTTAAAGCGCTTTTAAAGTTGGCACGCTACTTGCTTATATACAAGTGTAAGTATAGAAAGGAACGTGTTTAAAATGGAAAAGAAAACAATCATGCTTGTATGTTCAGCTGGAATGAGTACAAGTCTCCTAGTCACAAAAATGCAAAAGGCAGCAGAAGCAAAAGGAATGGAAGCAGACATCTTTGCTGTATCTGCTTCAGATGCGGATAATCAACTAGAATCTAAAAATGTAGACGTTTTACTTTTAGGACCGCAAGTACGCTTTATGCAAAATCAATTTGCTGAAAAGCTAGCACCTAAAGGCATTCCTTTAGATGTAATCAATATGGCTGACTATGGCATGATGAATGGTGAAAAAGTACTCGACCAAGCAGAAAAACTAATAAACAAATAATAAAAATTATCGGAGGATACAATAAATGGAAGATCAAAAAAATCTAGAAGCCATCATGGGTCTGATCATGTTTGGCGGAAATGCAAAAAGCGATGCAATGGAAGCGATTGCTGCTGCGAAAAAAGGTGATTTCAATTTAGCAGATGAAAAAATCAAAGATGCAGAGGAATCTTTAGTCCAAGCACATCACTCTCAAACAGAGATGCTGACACAAGAAGCACAAGGAAATCACGTTGAAGTCACGCTTTTGACGGTCCACAGTCAAGATCATCTGATGACATCTATAGCTTTTACAGATTTAGCAAAAGAGATCATTGATCTGTATCGTCGATTGAACGCGTAATCTACAGTAAAGAAAAGAGGGAAGATTTATGGATAAATTTGTTGCATTTATGGAGAAACATTTTATACCTGTAGCATCAAAAATTGGTGCACAACGGCATTTAGTTGCGATTCGGGACTCATTTATGGTGAGTATGCCGTTAATGATCTTAGGAGCATTAGCAGTAATGATCAATAACTTACCGATTCCCGGGTTCCAAGAATTGATGAACTCAATTTTTGGTGGTGAATCATGGAAAGGATTCGGGGCTGCTGCTTGGAACGGTACATTTGCCATTCTTTCTGTCTTGATTGCTTTCTTGCTTGCTTATCATTTAGCTAACGGCTACCGAAAAGACGGTGTTTCCGCAGGTGTGATTTCTTTAGGTTCTTTCTTCGCTTTAGGCGGAGCATTAGGTATGAGCTCAAACGGTTTGTTTATTGCTATTATTGTTGGGATTATTTCAACAGAAATCTTTGTACGTTTAAGCGGAAATGAAAAATTGATCATCAAAATGCCTGATGGTGTGCCACCGGCAGTTGCAAAAGCATTTGCTTCATTACTACCAGCAATGATCACTATCTCTGCGTTTGCTTTAGTTGCTGCAATTTTTGCTGCATTCGGTGTTGATGATATCGTAGGTTCTTTCTATACAGTGGTCCAAGAACCATTTATGGGACTTGCAAACTCTTATCCATCTGCCTTACTGCTTGCATTTATCACACCATTCTTATGGTTCTTTGGTTTACACGGAGCGAATATGGTCGATCCTTTGATGCAAACAATCAATGCGCCAGCCATTGAAGCAAACGTTAATGCAATCGCAGCTGGACATAGCGCACCGTTTATCGTGAACAAACCTTTCTTTGACAGCTTTGTCAACTTAGGAGGAACAGGTGCAACTTTAGGTTTACTGTTAGCTATTTATTTAGTAGGACGTAAAAACAAACCATATATGGTTGTAACAAACTTGTCGATTGCACCAGGTGTCTTCAATATTAATGAACCAACGATGTTTGGGTTACCTATCGTGTTGAACCCGATCATGTTCATTCCATTTATTTTGACACCAATGGTCTTAGTTAGTGTTGCTTACTTTGCGACTTCTACAGGTTTAGTGCCAGCAGCTACCGTTATGCCTCCATGGGTAACTCCACCAATTATTGGCGGTGTATTGGCAACAAAAAGTATTGCAGGTGGTGTGCTAGCCGCTGTCAATTTGGTTCTTTCTATTTTGATCTATCTACCGTTCGTCAAGGTAGCTACGATCCAAGAAAGAAGAAAAGAAGCTTTAGATGCTTGATTAATCAAAAAACGGAGAACAAGTGATTGTTTTCCGTTTTTTTTTTACATCACTATTGTTGTCATTGCTAATTTTCATAAAGACTTGTATAATTTTTGTAAACGTTTTATTTTAGTCGGAGGTTTAAACATTGGTTACATATAACTGGATCAAATTAAGAGAACACCCAGAATTAGTAAAACAAAGCGCGAATTGGTTTTCATCAAAATGGGGAGTTCCTGCTGTTGTGTATGAGGAAAGTATTCGTACTGGAATCGCTAATAAGGAAAGTATTCCTCAATGGTATGTGGTCTTAGATGAAAAAGAAACCATCGTCGGAGGAGCGGGCGTTATTGAAAACGACTTCCATAACCGCCCTGATTTGACACCAAATCTTTGTGCCCTGTTTGTTGAACCGGAAAAGCGTAAGCAGGGGATAGCCAAGCGGATATTAGCGGAAATCAGAAAAGAAATGCATCAACTTGGGTACGAAAAACTTTACTTAATTACAGATCATACCACGTTTTATGAACGATACGAGTGGACATTTTTGACAATGGTCAAGGAAGAAAGTGGGACGACCGCTCGTCTGTATCAAAGTGATACGATAGGGTGAAAAAAGAGGCATGAGATTTGAAAAATTCTCATGCCTCTTTTTTTTTGCTTGTTCTCTTCATTGCTTTTTTTTCGTCGTAAATAAAAATGTTCCTTACGATTCTGAGAATAGGACGAATCGTCAAGAAAATAGCACCAGCCAAATAAAAATAGGTGCCATATCGATCGGGGATTTTAGTTAAGGAAGCAAGGCTTCCAAAAATATAGAAAATCCCGGTTAATAAATCGACAGCCAGTGAGATCAATGTGTAACGATTTTGGAAATAGAAGCGGAAGCGACGTCCTCGTATTTCGATATCTTCTTCTTTTCCTATTTCGATCTCATGGGTATTTCGTTTGATTTTGGGCATAAAGAAAATCACCTGTATTTTTTACTGAATTCAAGGTTTCAAAACAACTTTTATATTTTTATCTTCTTTTTTGTCAAAGATCTCATATGCTTGTGCTGCTTCTGATAGTGGCAGCGAATGAGTAATGATTTGTGTAGGATCGAATAGTCCTTCTGCAATCATTTCGTAAATTTTTGGCATTAGATGGATAATTGGTGCCTGTCCATGCTTGACAGCGATATCCCGCATAAAAAATTCTTGCAGCGGGTAAGAAGAAGCTGGAGTCATATAAACACCAGTTACTTGGACTGTTCCAAATTTTTTGACAGCTTGCGATGCCATCTGTAATGGAGAGATTGTGCCGCTTTGTAAGCTTACTAAATTTTTCGCTTTTTCTTTGACAGGCTCTAATCCGTCCATTCCTACACAATCGATAATGACATCTGCGCCACCTTTAGCCAGTTCATACAATTCTGTTCCAGCTTGTGCCGTGTCTTCTAAGAAATAAGTTTCAACCCCATTGTAATTAGCCGCTTTATCTAGACGGTGCTGTACTGGATCTACTGCGATTACGCGCTCTGCTCCAGCCATAACAGCGAATTTTTGAGCGAATAGACCGACTGGACCAGAACCTAGAATCACAACTGTATCGCCTTTTTTTACTCCTGCGTTTTCAACGCTCCAATAAGCTGTGGGCAAAATATCTGATAGAAATAAAACTTTTTCATCAGGAAGATCATTATCTGGTACAACAAATGAAGTAGAGTCTGCATAAGGAACTCTTAGATATTCCGCTTGACCACCCCAATGATTACCGTTCAACTTGCCAAATCCGAAAAGCCCGCCATATAACTGATCTGGATTTGATTCATCACATTGGCTTTCCATGTGATTCAGGCAGAAATGACAATGACCACAACTAATATTAAAAGGGATAACCACACGTTGCCCTTTTTTCAATGTTTGAACTTGAGATCCCACTTCTTCAACGATTCCCATTGGTTCGTGTCCTACAACATACCCTTTTTCCAAAACTGCTTCACCATGATGGTAAAGATGCAGATCGGAGCCGCAAATGGCTGTTGCTGTGATACGGATGATTGCATCTGTTGGTTCTAATATTTTTGGATCATCTACGTTTCTGATTTCCATTTTCTGTTTTCCTTGCCAAGTGACTGCTTTCATTGGAGATGCTCCTTTCAGATTCATAAAATTGTCTGCATTATTAGTACTACAGATAATTTCATTTTAAAGGAGAACTTACCTTTTTGATAATGAAACGCTTTTTTTCTTAAATGAAACATTCTATAGTCTTATGTATTTGTGTTCGGAGAGGTGTGTTTCCGATTTTTTAGTGTAATGGTAATCATTGAAATAGTTGTATCCGTTAGATGATGTTGGATTGGCAAGAGAGTAAACGTTGAAAAAATGGTTGTTTTCAAAAAGAAACAGACATAAATAAAAAGAGGTTATGACAGAAGGGATCAGTTTCTCGGTATTAAGTCAAATTTATGCAAAAACGTGAGGAACCATTTTCACAAAATTTTTCTTCATACTCGAAACTAAACGACTTTTTCATAACCTCTTGGTAAACGGTGTTCAAAAGCTTGCATCTGCGGTAATAAGTCCAACCAAGTCAAAAACATAAGAAGCAGTTTTAGCTTGGGTGTTCTTATTACTTGATGCAGGGCAGATTTTTCACAACCTCTTGGTAAACGGTGTTCAAAAGCTTGCATCTGCGGTAATAAGTCTAACCAAGTCAAAAACATAAGAAGCTGTTTTAGCTTGGCTACTCTTATTACTTGATGCAGGGCAGCTTTTTCACAACCTCTTGGTTATTCAAACATTTTTTTTGCGGCACGAGCTAGAGTAGGAATATCTTTGTCGTAACGCGGTGTTTTGACAAGACGGGACATAGGAATACCCGCAAAATGGAAAGCAGCGATTTCTCCAGAACGTACAGCACTTTGTTCAGTAAAGATCATCTGATAAGGCTGCTCGACAAATTCTCCTGTAAAGGCCAGATTGGTCGAATGTTTAGGAATGACTTTTGGCCGATCGCTTTTGGCACGATTATTGAACAACGCGGAAGCATAAGGCATATAGACAGGGATATTATTTATCACGCTGTCGAAAATTTCTGTTTCTTTTTCACGAATATTTACTGGTCCAGGATCTACTTTTGAAAGTTGTCCGATCAGTTCTTCTAACATTTCTTTTCCATTCATTTTAATATACTGTTTATCCACAAATTCGCCACGTCGTCTTGGATAAAGGAAATAACCCCAAATAACTGTTTCATTTGGTTTCTGAGACGTAAAATGCGGTTGATGATGCACGACGATAGACATATTGACATCTTTTTGGCCTAACGGCGTGATCGGTGTGGTTGAAATAAATGAATTCAAGGCATTTCCTGGTTCTTGAGTCGTGATACGGGTGATTTCATTCAACAACAAATGGTTTTTCGTCGTCAGGGTAAAGCTGACCCATTCGCTTGCATCTCGATCAGCAAAGAATTTGTCAGGATTTCCCAAGTTGTAGAAACGTTCACTGGCTTTTTTCCAGAGACTAGAAGCTGCACCATAATCCATATTTTCTACAGCTGGTGTTTCGTAATCTCCTAAAGTAGCTGAATCTGTAATGGACCCATTAGTGAAAATAACTGCTGTATCTTCATCGACCACAACGTGTTCTTCTTCTTGAGTCAGTGTATTGGTCATTTTCAAACCAGTCACAGTGATTTCATCTTGCATCGGTGTTTCTTTGAATTCCCAGTCAGTGACACGGCGGTTCAAAATGATTTTGCATCCTTGTTCTTTCAAGTACTCGATCAAAGGAAGCATAATACTTTCGTATTGATTGTAACGTGTTCGATTGACGCCCACTAGATGTTCGATTTGAGTGAATTCATAAATCATTTGATGCATATAGCGACGCAATTCTTGAGCAGAACTACGTGTTCTAAAAGCAAATGTTGTTTCCCACATAAACCAGAAGTTTGTTTCAAAAAAGTGTGGATCATCTTTGAAATATTCTTCGATAGTGATATTGTCTAGTTTTTCTTCTTCTGAATCAGGCATAGCAATCAGTTTAGTCAGAAGAATACGGTCTTTATTATTGAATCCCAGTTTTCCGCCATCAATGATTCCTTTGCCACCTTCCATCAAACGTGCTTTGTCAAAGGTTCGGTGTTTTGCATCAAAATCTCTCGTATCTTCTTCAGCAGTCATCCCTGGCTCAGTAACAGAAGGTATTCGACTTAACAGATCCATCAAATCTACATAGGTACGGTAATTAAGCATGCGACCGCCTCGAGCAATATAGCCTTTTTGGTTTTCTAATGGATGGTTTTTATTCCAATATTCATCCACTACAGTGTCGGTCGGTGCACCATCATTTGAACCGTGATCATCCAATGAATAAAAGGTGATCTGATCCCCTTTCCATTTGCCTTCTTGAATCAAATAAACAGCCGCTGCCATATTGGCAATACCGGCACCAATCATTATTGCTTTACTTTTTCTCATTGTGATTCCTCCAATGTCTTCCAAGTATGTCCGTAGTGATTCAACTAAATAGGATGCTAGATTGATTCGAATTCATCATATAAATGACTGTCATCTTCGAATAGTCCTGTCTTTTTTCCTAGATATGCAGCGCCAAGGGCAAGCAAACCTAAACCGATGCCGACTTTGATTAATTTTTTACTCATGAAAAACGCCTCCTTGTTTTCTCTTTCTATATCCAAGGATAGTTCGTTTTTATTAGAATGCCAAATGATAGGACGAGAAGAAAAAGGAAATTTTGACAAAAAAGAAGAAGTGTCTGATTTTCCTGTAAATAAAAATAGGGTAGGTAAGAAGAAAAGATTTGAGGAGGTGTATGGTTCTATTTTTAGAAATTTGGGTACAAAAAAAGCACCGAGACAGTGCTTCTTTGAAAAGCTGATGACGGACTAAGCCTTATTTTAACTTGCTACGTTGTTTTGGATACTTCCACGATTTATGGATGGGGGGAGAAAAATGGGAGAGTGAAAAAGAAAAATTTAAGCGAACCGTTATCATTAGAACAACTTTTAAATAGACGAACAAGGTAACTTTCTTTTACAATAAAAGAATAGGAACAAATTAAAAGAAAGTAGGTAGCGTATATGTTTCGCTCAAATTTAATTGAATTTCTAGAATGGATCATTGCTATTTTAAATATTTGTTCTATCGGTATCTTAATTGTCGGGATCGTTCTTGTTCTATTCAAACTTTTTGATTGGTCTCATGTCAAGAAAAACTATGCAGAACGTAATACTCGTAATGCAGATACAAGAAAATTGCTAGCAAGTTATATTTTGTTAAGCTTGGAGGTACTAGTCGTTGCTGATATCATCGAGTCAGTTATCAAGCCGACTTGGACAGATATTTTGAAGCTTGCACTTATTATTATCATTCGAACAGTCATTTCTTATTTCTTGAATCAGGAAATAGAAGACAAAGAAAAACAAAGAAGAGGAGAGGTAGGATGACGACAGAGTTGATGCAGTTTCTTCTTCCATATTTTGAAAAACTTGTACTGGGACTTGATATCTTTGCTATCTGTTTATTGGTTTGGGGTGTTTGTCTATCAATCAAGGATTTTTTGAAATATTTATTTGTCCATACAAAAGTACAAAACGACCGAGTCAGCGAGAACAATGCTATTAAAAAGATGTTGGGAGGCTATATACTTCTAAGTTTGGAAATTCTTGTTTCAGCTGGGATCATCGAATCGATTATCAAACCTACCTTGCAGGATATTTTTCAACTAGCGGCGTTGGTAGTTATCCGAACCATCATTTCTTATTTTTTAAATAAAGAGATCGGACCCGTAGATGTCCAAAATAAGTGAGGTTGTGAGCCTGATGTGTATCAAGAGATTGTTACAGAAATGGGCATCTTCAACAAATAAGAGGCTGTGACATGATTTTTGTCACAGCCCCTTATTTGTTTTGCACAGCTGAAATGATAGCTCGATCGATCGTATTGATCGAAATAGGAATAATATTTTCATATTGGACCGCATCTGGTGTATATAATGTACGTTCACATAATACCCGGTTTGAGGACTGCTGCGCATACTTCTTTATATCAGATATACTTGAATAAATTGTTGGTGCAACTTGAAAATCGAAAGTAGTTACAGCTTCCAAGGCTTCCCGATAAATCAGATAATGAACATCCGAATTTGTGACGATATAGATAGTCAGATGTTCTTTTGTCAGACGGAGAATTCCGCTCAATTCGATCACAAAAGCCCGCATGCAATTAGGATTCAACCGTAGATCATAAGGTAACTGGCTGGACCAGCTGGAAAAAATTGTCTGGACTTCTTTATATAAATTTGTCTGTTCCTCATTTAAAAGATAAAATTTTTCTGGCATGAATAATTGATAGTTATCCCAAGCCGAACGCATCAGATGAATCAGCGCACGTTCGAATGGTTGGTTTCCGAATAATTCTTGATTGAAGTGAGATTCAAAGGTAGCAACTAGTTCTTTTATTTCGGGAGTATTGTCAATAAACACTTGGTGTAGCTGTTGAAAGTCTTCCGCAATCAACTGATAAGAATGGAAACCATAATTACAAAGATTGAATAGTGTCAAAATAAAGGCGAATTCTTCTTTTTTATAATAGGTTTGGAAATCAGTGTTTTCCCATGCTGATTCGACATAATTGTAAATAGGACGTTTTTTGATTTCTTCGATAAATTTTGAATCTATTGTCACAGCACACACTTGCTGGCGTAGGAAACTGATAGCAAAACCAATCGATAAGATTTCTTTATTTTCTTTATCATAAAATCTGCCACTATTTTCCGTTACGGATTCAATGAAACGATCGGCACGTTCAAAAAACGATTCAGGTAGCTCCCAAGAATTAAAACCGCCTAAACGATACGACACATTAAGAAGCAGCAGACGTCTTTCCATTTCAGTGAATCGAGGGGAGTAGCGGTCGATTTCGATCCCGCAGTCATTAAAATAAGCTAATACTTGTTTTTTTAATGAATAAGCTTTGCTGACAGAGATGAATTCACATTCAGTTAATTGAAGATAATCAGGTTCATCTTCTTCCAAATAAAGCAGACAAGTTTTTAAAAACAACGAATTTTGAGACAATTGCTGCATGATCTTGCATCGAGGTATATGTTCTGAAAAATATAAAGTGTAACGGTCCTTTTCCCGATGTGTATAAGCGATCTGTTCTTCAAATTCTTTTTTTATGTTATTGATATCATTGAGCAAAGTGGTTTTGCAAACATGCAGGAGATTGGAGAGCTTTTCTAGATTGACTTCTTTATTTACATAGAATTGCCCACATAAAAACAGCTGTCTTAAAATATTTTTCTCAATATATTCTTCAATCATAGTAGAGCCTCCGCCTTGTATTTTTTTGCACAATATGGGAAATATTATGACATGTTTTCTTTTTGAAATCATCAGTTAATTTCTGAAAAAGCATATAAATGCCGTTAAAAAAGGTTTTTTATGTTATAAAATTTGAAAAACAGATAATTCTATTAAAAAATAAATTGTGAATTTTTAACAATATAAAAAAATAAAAATATGTTTAGTGAATGAAGGACAGTCATTTTATTTATTTGTTCGTTTTTTTTAGGTTATCTATTTTAGAAGACTGATTTATTGAAAAATTGTTCGTTTTTTTGCGTTGAATTATCAGAAAAATCCGACTTTATTTATTTTTGTTTGTAAAAATCTACGTGGATTTGATGTTATAAAAAAAAATTTCTCATTTTTGGCGCTATAGTGAAGAGGTGTTACAGATAAACACATGTATCTGCGAGACATTGACCAACAAAATATGGAGGGAAGAAAAATGAAAGATATGGATATCAAGGCCGTCTTTATAGGCGACAAAGCTGAAAATGGACCAGTTTATAAAATGTTGTTGAACAAGATGGTAGATGAACATCTTGGATGGAGAGAAAATTATATTCCTTCAGATATGCCTGCAATTAGCGAAGGAGATAAGCTCACTCCAGATTATCTAGCCACCCGCGACCATATGATAGAGGTCTTGGATGAAGTCAGTCAGCGATTACGCGCAGGATCGATCCCATGGCATTCAGCAGGCCGTTACTGGGGACAAATGAATGCTGAAACATTGATGCCTGCTTTATTAGCTTACAACTATGCGATGCTGTGGAACCCAAATAATGTTGCATTGGAATCTTCTATGGCAACTTCGCAAATGGAAGCAGAAGTAGGACAGGATTTTGCTTCATTATTCAATATGACAGACGGATGGGGACACATTGCAGCAGATGGTTCTATTGCTAATCTTGAAGGATTATGGTACGCCCGCTGCATCAAATCGATTCCTTTAGCTGTCAAGGAAGTGCTGCCTGAAAAAGTGAAAAAAATGTCTGAGTGGGAACTTTTGAATTTATCTGTTGAAGAAATTTTGGAAATGACCGAAAGCTTTACGGACGAAGAAATGGATGAGGTCAAAGCAGCTTCTTCCCGTAGCGGAAAAAATATCCAAAGATTAGGGAAATGGCTGGTCCCTCAAACAAAACACTATTCTTGGATGAAGGCGTTAGATATTTGCGGAGTCGGCTTAGATCAGATGGTTGCTATCCCAGTTCAAGAGGATTATCGAATGGATATTAATGCTTTGGAAAAAACAATTCGTGAATTAGCTGAACAAAAAATCCCAATTCTAGGTGTGGTTGCTGTCGTAGGAACGACAGAAGAAGGTCAAGTAGACAGTGTAGATAAAATCGTCCAATTAAGAGAAAGGTTAAAAGATGAAGGGATCTATTTCTATTTACATGTTGATGCCGCATATGGCGGCTATGCGCGTTCACTGTTTCTAAACGAAGCAGGAGAATTTGTGCCGTATGCTTCCTTAGCTGAATTCTTTGAAGAACATCATGTTTTCCACCACTGCGTAACGATTGACAAAGAGGTATATGAAGGGTTCAGAGCTATTTCAGAAGCGGATTCTGTCACGATAGATCCTCATAAGATGGGCTATGTCCCTTATGCTGCTGGAGGAATCGTAATCAAACACAAAAATATGAGAAATATCATTTCTTATTTCGCGCCATATGTGTTTGAAAAATCAGTAAAGGCTCCAGATATGTTAGGAGCTTATATTTTGGAAGGATCAAAAGCTGGAGCAACCGCCGCCGCCGTCTGGACAGCACATCGTGTATTGCCATTGAATGTGACCGGATATGGTCAATTGATTGGGGCTTCAATCGAGGCAGCTCAAAGATTCAGAGAATTTCTCGATCATCTGACTTTTACTGTTAAAGGAAAAACAATCGAAGTCTATCCATTGAATCATCCTGATTTTAATATGGTCAATTGGGTATTCAAAGAACAAGGCTGTACAGATTTGAACGCTATCAATGAATTAAATGAAAAAATGTTCGATCGGTCTTCTTATATGGATGGCGATGTTTATGGTGAACGGTTTATTACTTCTCATACTACATTTACACAAGGAGATTACGGTGATTCTCCGATTCGTTTTATTGAAAGAATGGGTCTAACGAAAGAAGAATGGAAAAAAGAACAGAAAATCACTCTGCTACGCGCGGCTATCATGACTCCTTATTTGAATGATGATCGAATTTTCAATTTTTATACAAAGGAAATCGCCAAAGCAATGGAAAAGAAACTAAACGAAATCATCCAATAGAACTGATTTTTGTGTGAAAGAATAACAAGAGACATATGGAGAACAGACAATTATTTGCTTCATCAAAACAATTGTATTTCCCCCTGTTTTTCATATATTCCTCGCCAAGATATTCTTTTTTATAAAACGTTCTATAAGTTGGATCGTTCGTTTCATGTATCAAACCCAGTTCACTAAGATCGTTCAATGGATGTTTCGGTGATACTGGGTTTTGTACTGAATCGATGAAACCTTGTTATTTCTGTTCTTGAACAAAAATAAAAGAAAACAAAAACATATGTCGCTATTGAAAGAAGGAATAAAGATGAAAGATACTGGTTCATCAAAACAAATCACGACCATGACCTTTATCGGAATGACCTGCGCCCTTGTAGCAAGTGTACGAAATATTCCAGATGTAGCAGCAACGAGCTGGACGATGATTTTTTACATGCTGGTTGCAGTATTATTGTACGCTTTTCCAATCTCATTGATCTCTGGTGAATTTGCCGGAATGTTTCCCCAAAAAGGTGGTCCAGAACTTTGGGTATCGAATGCTCTGGGAAAAAAATGGGGATTCGTTGTCTCATGGCTGTTATGGGTCCAAATGTTTCCTGGGATGGTGATGGTCGCTTCAGCACTCGCTCCGTTGTTTGGTAATATTATCGATAATGTGCCGCTTGGTTTGAACAGCAAATTTACATTAGTTGTTATTTTAGTCGTTTATTGGATCATCACTTTTTTGAATTTGAAATTTGATATGGCAAAAATCGGCGGAAAAGTCGGTGTTTGGTTAGGATTGTACGTGCCTTTGACGATGATGCTCTTATTAGGGTTTGCTGCGTGGATCAAAGTTGGGATCGTACCAACCGGAACATTAGGCAGTTTTTCATGGGACAAATTAATACCAGATACTACGACTGCATCCTCATTTGTTTATTTTGCGCCGATCATGTTTATTTTTACTGGTATCGAAATGTCCTCTGTGTATATCACTCGGTTGAAAAATCCAGTTAAAACGTATATTCGCGGAGTATTTGCCGCGTTAATTTTTATATTTTTCGTCAATATTTTGAATGCTTTAGTTGTAGCAAATGTCGTACCAAAAGGACAAATGGAATTGAATAATATCGCGCAATCTATTTCGATTTATTGCCAAATTCTTGGTTTGCCACATCTTATTGTGAATCTGTTTAGTTTACTTGTCTTCATTGGTGTAGCAGTCCAATTATCTGCTTGGGCCTCAGGACCAGCAAAGACAGTGACAGAAAGTGCTAGAAAAGGTGCGTATCCACCAAAATTCAATTTTTGGAAGACGAATCAATTTGACGTATCCAAATCCGTTATTTTGACTCAGTCTGTCATTATCTCAATCTTTGCACTTTTTTATTTGCTGATTCCTGGCGTCAATCAAGCATTTTTGATGCTCGTAAATTCAACTACTGTTATCTACTGTATCGTCTATGTCATCATGGGGATCGCAGTTTTGAGATTGCGTTATACACATGCAAAGTTGAATCGACCATTTAGAATTGGAAAAAAAGAGAAAAAGAGCAATCTTGGAGTTTGGACTGTCGTTATTGTTTTATTTGCGGCAATCGGATTTTCTGTCGGACTGACGATGAAAGCTGGAACATGGATCAATCTAATTGCAGTCACAGCCATCAGTGTCATTTTGTTTGTAGTACCACTCTGTATTGAAAAAATAAAGAAACCTTCTTGGGAACAGGAAGTCGCCATGCTGCTTGAAAAAGAAAAAGGTGAACTTGATGGAAAAACCGGCAATGAAACGGACTCTAACTAATCGAAATATCCAGTTAATCGCATTAGGTGGCGCAATTGGAACAGGATTATTTTTAGGTTCAGCAAAGGCAATTGCATCAGCAGGGCCAGCTGTTATTCTCGTTTATTTGATATGCGGTTTGGCTATTTATGGTTTGATGCGGGCCATGGGTGATTTATTTTTAGCAAATAGTACATTTAACTCTATCAGTGATTTCGTTGACTATTATTTAGGCAAAAAGTGGGCATTTTTTGTCAATTGGACTTATTGGCTTTGCTGGCTTGGAGCTGGACTTGCGGAATTAACAGCAATAGGATTGTATATCCATTTCTGGTTTGTACATGTACCAGCTTTGATAAGCGGAGGTAGCGCACTAATGATCTTAATGGCAGTCAACCTTGTTGCAGTCAAGTGGTTTGGTGAATTGGAATCTTTTTTCTCAATTATCAAGATCTTGGGGATTTTCCTTTTTATCTTATTGGGTATAGGATTGAGTGTCTCAGATTTTCATACCCAGTCTATCGGAATCAAAGAAAATTTTGGACAGATCGATGAATTACTACCGTTTGGCTTTGCTGGAATGGTAGTCTCATTTCCTATGGTTTTATTCAGTTTTGCTGGAATTGAAATGATCGGCTTAACCGTTGGCGAGACAAGTGATCCGCAAAAGAATTTGAAAAAAGCAATCAACTGTCTGCCTTGGCGTATTCTCTTTTTCTATATAGGAACGATTTTGTCGATTTTATTTGTTGTTCCATGGCATTGTTTAGATTTAAAAGAAAGTCCTTTAGTGACTATGCTGCAAGTGATCCATTGCCAAGGCGGAGCAGCAATTGTCAATCTAATGATTTTGGTTGCTTCTTTGTCCTCAGCAAATAGTGCAGTCTACAGTACTAGCAGGATTTTATATCAAACAGCAAAAGAGAAAAGTTTGCCCCATTGGTTTTGTGCGCTTTCTAAGAAAGGCGTACCTTTACACGGTATTTTAATTACAGGAATGTTATTTTTTGCCGGTCTTTGTCTACATTTTTTTGTAGCTGATAGTCGATTGTTTTTTCAGCTTTTGGCAGGCATGACAACGAGTTGTTTTCTATTTGTGTGGTCTTCGATCTTGTGTGCACATGTTCAATTTATTAAAGAAAAGAAACGGAACACTACACAAAGATATAAAGATCTTGCTTTGTTGGTGTTTTTTACTTCAATTGCTTTCAGCTTGTTATTCGAAAGCACGACACGCTTTATTCCTTTTTTATTGGTTATCTGGTTTGTATTCTTAAATTTTGTATATAAAAGAATAAGCAATAGAAATATCAGTTAGGCCCAGATACATTCTGCAAAACGAATTATTTCAGACCTCCCTGAAATAATCGATACGCCTGAAAAAACTTCCCTGCGTATAATAACAGTATCAATTAAACAGGAGGGGATAGGATGAACTGGTACAGATTGACGGTAGAAGATGTATTGAAAAACTATCAAACATCAACAGAAGGCTTGTCGCAAGAAGAACGACAGAAACGCCTGACTGATCAAGGATATAATGAAATAAAAGCAAGGCAGCAGACAAAACGATGGAAAAAAATAGCAAAGCACTTTACTGATCTGCTGATGATCGTGTTGATCATTGCCTCTTTTTTGAAATTTGCTTCTAGTGAATATATTGAAGGAAGTATTATTTTATTCGTAGTGATCGTCAATGGACTCGTTAGTTACTGGCAAGAAAGAAAAGCGGAAGAATCATTGAATGGTTTGAAGCAGCTGATGGGACAAGAAGCGATAGTACTATCAGACGGGATGCAAGAAAAAATCCCTGCGAAAGAACTGGTAAAAGGAGATGTCATTGTCTTACGTGCCGGAGATGTCGTTCCAGCAGATATCCGATTAATCGAAGCACATGATTTATTAGTGGAAGAATCGATTTTGACGGGAGAATCAGAAGCATCTGAAAAAAGTCATGCCGTTTTGACAGAAGAAGAATCGATCGGCGACCAGAAAAATATGGCTTTTTCAGGAACGCTTGTACAATCTGGTTCTGCAGTCGGTGTCGTTGTAGAAACAGGAAACACGACAGAAATCGGTAAAATCAATCAAGCATTGCAATCGGTCGAACAACAAACGACGCCTCTGATTAAAAAAATCAACCGATTAAACAAACAAATTTTTCAAGGCATTCTTTGTTTGAGCCTATTCTTAGTTATTTTTACGACATTTCGATATGGTATGGATTGGCATATCCTTCTTTCGGCTATGATCGCTTTGGTGGTGTCAATGGTACCCGAAGGATTGCCAGCTGTTTTGACCATGATCCTATCTGTCGGAGTAAATGAAATGGCAAAAGAAAAGGCAATCATCAAAGGACTGCCTTCTGTAGAAACATTAGGTTCTATGACAGTGATCTGTTCAGATAAGACAGGGACATTGACAAAAAATGAAATGACAGTTGTGGATATAGCAGCAAAAGAAGAAGCCTGCGTGTTGTCCATTATGAAAAACTGTCAGGAATTAAAAACAAAAGAAGAACAGAAAACAGAAAATTTAAGTGGCAATCCGACAGAACTTGCACTGATTCGACACACAGAAACAGCCAATCTGCCTTTGAAAAAAATAGAAGCAAAGATTCCGTTCAGCTCTGAATACAAATATATGGCAACGATGCACACGGAGGAAAAAGGAGCGGTGATTTACGTCAAAGGTGCGCCAGAAGTATTATTGGCTAAATCAACTCTTTCTTCTTCAGAACAAGAAGCATGGGGTCAAACAGCCACAGCGTTTGCGAAAAAAGGTCAGCGTGTTTTAGGATTTGCTTATAAAAAAGTAGATTCGAAACAGGAACTCACGCATGAGACTTTAACCCAATTAACTTTTGCAGGGATTGCCGGGTTGATCGATCCGCCAAAAGAAAGTGCAGTCAAAGCTGTAAAGGAATGCCAACAAGCAGGGATCTCAGTGAAAATGATTACGGGGGATCATAAAGACACAGCAAAAGCGATTGCGGAACAAATTGGCTTAAAACATACTGCTAAAGTTTTAGAAGGGATCGATTTGGATCTTATGTCTGATGAAGAGTTGATTCGACAAGTACCAAAAGTCGATGTCTTTGCTCGAACGACACCAGAACACAAACTGCGAATCGTGAAAGCTTTGCAGAAAAATGGAGAAATCGTCGGAATGACCGGAGACGGCGTAAATGATGCACCTGCTTTGAAAAGAGCCGATATAGGAATCGCTATGGGAATCAAAGGTAGTGAAGTAAGCAAACAGGCAGCTGATATGGTTTTAGGAGATGATAATTTCCATACGATCGCAAAAGCCGTAAAAGAAGGTCGGCGCATTTTGGATAACTTGCAAAAGACCATCAATTTCTTCTTACCAACTGCATTAGCTCAAGGATTGATCTTGATTTGGGCGCTGATACTGAATCGGCCGCTACCTTTGTCCCCAGTACAGATTTTATGGGTCAATATGGTAACGACAATTACTTTATCTTATGCATTAGGGTTCGAGTCGCCAGATCCAGAAATCATGAAGCGTCCACCAAGAGATCCAAAGCAAGGAATCCTATCAGGTTATCATTTGTTTCGGATCATCTATGTCGCACTACTGATCATGGTTCCTGCCTATTTATTGGCTATGCAATTTGAAGGGCAAAGCTTACAGCAAACCATTCTTCTGCAAAATATCGTCTTAGCTCAAGCTGTTTACATGATCAATTGCAGAGAGTTGTCCAAGCCGTCATTGAACCAAGGTCTTTTGCAAAACAAATCGCTTTTTCTTTCATTGGGTATCCTTGCTTTATTGCAGGGGATGGTTATTTTTCTGCCAATCGGCCAGCAGCTGATCGGTACAGTAAGTTTAACGATGACACAACAGTTATTGATTGGGGCAAATGTGATTCTTCTATTCTTGGTTGTAGAAATAGAAAAAGGGATCATGAATAAACTGTTTCGCAAAAAAGAAAAAACAGCTAGAGAATACAGTCGCTAGCCGTTACTATAAAAAAGTTTTGAAAGTGAGTTCAGTCAAACGATTGAGCTCATTTTTCGTAGGAATAGAAGAAATGTATACGATAGGGATATCTAGAGAATCCAGCGGGAAATTGGAAATCAAGATATCTGTTTTTTCGAAAGAAATAGTGGAAAGATCGGTTAGTTCGATAGGTAAGAAGCAGACACGTTTTCCTAGATAATCTTTTAATTCCTGCTGCAAGAACGCCTTCCATGAAGGTTCTCCTTGGAAAATAAAATAGACATTGAACAAATTCGGTTTGATAGAAAAAATCGTTTGTTGGATCAGTAAAGACAAGAGCTGGAGAAAGTAATTTGGTTCATTGATTTCCATTTCTTTTTTTAGATCGTTCAGTAAATTCTCTTTCTGTTGATACAAGTGTGCATATTGCTGATCATACGTCTCTAAAAAACGATGGTATTGGCGTTCCAAAGGTTCAATCAGTATCGGCGATTCATGATATTTTAATACGAGGAGAGCCAAGTTATCAGTCAGAGACGTTTTTTTTAGCTGATCAAGAGACAGCTCTAAAGCTAATTCCTCTACAAACGTTTCGATGCGTTCGAAAAATGGAGAATGATGCAGGCAGCGAGCGGTTTCTTGTCCATAGTTATTGTTGTAATTCCAACTTTCCAGAAAGCAGAAAGAAGCAAAAGAAAGCTCAGTGTCTTTGAGATAAATACCTTCCGTTAAATACAATTTTTTCAATGCAGAGTCATACAGGGAGGAGAGTGTACTGTTGATATGGATAGAAGAATCTAATCGGCAATTCGCTTTTATACGGATCGTATTGATAAAGAACCAACATGTTCCAAAAATCTCTTCTGTTTCAACCGCTAGCTCCGTTCGATTTATTGTTTTTAAAAATTGAAAATAATGGGATTCATGAACCGAATAATCTTCGAAAAAATAGTTGTTATGAGTAAAAGGAATCAGCAGTCGATGATAGAAAGTGCGAATCGCACGCTCTTTCCCAAGAATAGAAGCGGTATATTTCGTCAAATCGATCTGCAAGTCGTAACTTGCTAAACGCTGATTGATTTTAGTCACATGTCTTTTCAATGTCCCATAAGAAAGCCCATGGTCGGCTAGAAAATCAGGGACAGCAACTTTTTTTGTAAAAAGCAGACTTTTCAATAGTTCGACACTGACTGATTGTTTGAAAAAAATCTCCCAAAGGTCGTTTGCTAATAAATTTTGCTGGTTTTGCAAACTAATCCCTGCTTGATCGCTAATGATGTCCCAGCCTTCAGGCAGTTGAGAGCGAATAGATTGAAGGTCAGAATAAATCGTTCGTTCGGTTGTCCCTATGATTTCAGCTAATTCATTTACGGTTATCTTTGTATGATTCAGCAATTGTTCTACTAAAGAAACATGACGTCGAATATCTTTTTCGGTAATGATTTTTTTCATTAGTGAATACATCAATCAGACTCCCTTCTATTCTAAGAATACGGAGAAAATAAACGGTGGTCAAGTTTCAACTGATTTTTCAACCAGTATTCATTTTTCTATTCTTACGTGGTATCTTTGAATAAAGCGAATCAATAAGAAAGAGATGGAAGCAGATGCTAACGAAAAAAGAACTAATCGATCACATCAATGAAACATACAATTTGTCTCCAGAATATATTTTTAAAAAATTTCCTGATTATTGCGTATTCAGACATCAAAAAAGCAAAAAATGGTTTGGGGTCCTGATGTCTGTTCCAGAAGAAAAAATCTATGATGATGCAAGTGACCATAGGATCATCAATATTCTTGATTTGAAGGTCGATCCTGAACTTGGCGGAATTTTGCGAGGAAAAGAGGGGTATTTTCCAGCCTATCACATGAATAAAGAACATTGGATCTCTATTGATCTACGTAAAATAAAAAAGCTAGATGAACTAGCAGATTTGATTGATGGAAGTTTTAAATCAACGCAATGAATGTCTAGGACAATAGAGAAGAGGTTGTGACAGAAATGTTTAGCTTCAAGAAATAAGAAGGAATTTACGAAAATTGCTTCTCAAATTTTTGGGAAATTTCGGCTTATTTTCTAAGAAATTACTTCTGGAACACCGTTTGTTCGAAAAAAGAGCTGCGACAAGAATTTTGTCCCAGCTCTTTTTTTTTTTTTCCTAAATAAAATTCCCGCATCGTTTTTGCAATCATTTTGATCAAAGGATGATCTTCTGTGAAGCTAGAAGATAAATAAATTGTTCGTGTCAAGGGCAAATCTTTGATTTCCCGCAAGACGAAAGGATCATTTTTATCGTAAGACCAAGAAACTTTTGGGAAAAAGCTAACAGCTAATCCTTGCTTGACAATAGAACGTAATGTCGCAGGATCATCTGTCGTCGAACTGATCGTCAATTCGATACTTTTCGCTTCAAGTGCTGCATCCAGTGTATGACGGAAGGCGTTGCTCTTTGACAGCATCAAGATGGGGGTGCGTTGGATATCTTCTAATTGCAGATGTTCTTTTTTCGCAAGAGGATGTTTCTTAGGAATGGCGACATAAACAGGTTCTTTCATGATAGGAATATTGGTCATGCCAGGCTTCATCTCCGAAGTGATGTACAGTACAGGATCGGTAATATCATCTGGTAAATGATGTTGCATGATCGTTAATTGGATATCAGGATGCTTTTCCATAAAAATTCGGACCAAGTTCGGAATAGAAACAGAGGCTACCTCTAAATACAATATGACGGAAGTAACGATCTTCTCATTGACCGAAGACAATAATTTGATTCCTTCTTCTAATGTGTCTAATGTCTTGACTGCATATGGATAAAATTCTTCTGCATAAACGGTCGTCTCAATGTTTCTGCCGCTATGGTAAAACAAAGGGACACCTAATTCGTTTTCCAAATGTTTGATCGCACGGCTCAAGGCAGGTTGAGAAATAAATAATTCTTTGGCTGCTTGGGTAACATTTTTTGTTTCGAATACTTTTTTAAAATACTGCAGATGAAGCAATTTCATAATTATCCATCCTATCCATACCTTTTTGTTATGGTTTTTTCTTTTTTTGGCATTTTTTATTATAGCAGAAATTGACTAAGATAGCAGTGGAAAAAGTAAGTGCTGAGGAGGCGAGGCTCATGAGTACAGGTTTCTTATTTCCTGGACAAGGCAGTCAGAAGTTAGGGATGTTAGCGGATATCCCTGAAATGTACATGGAACGTTTAGAAAATGTGACGGGGTATCGGTTAGTTGATAAAGAAGAAAACTATCAAGATACGGTTTTTATCCAGCTAGCATTACTGACAAAAGCAGTATTTTATTTAGATGAAATGGAAAAAAACGGTATTCAGCCTGATATTGCAGCAGGACATTCGATTGGTGCTTTTTGTGCAGCTGTTGCTTGTCGATCTTTGAGATTTGAGAATGCAGCGGAACTAGTCTATCACCGCGCAGTCTTAATGAAAGAAGCTTATCCAAGCGGTTATGCAATGGGCGTAGTAGTAGGTGTGACGAGAAGCGAAGCTGAGGAAATTGTAGCAAAAACATTTGATCCTGACCATCCAGTTTATCTGTCAAATGAAAATTGTCCGATGCAACATACGTTATCTGGGAGTATCGAAGGTTTATCCGTTACGTTGGCAGAAGCCAAACGGCACCAAGCGCAAACAGCGAAGCTGCTGAAAGTCCCTGTGCCATCTCACTGTCTCTTGATGAATGATACGGTCAAGAAATTCAAGCCGTATATGCAGTCTGTCCATCTATCTGATGCTAGATGTTTGTATATAAAAAATACGGATGGAAGAGCCACTCAGGACGCAGAAGAGATTCGTAAAGATTTGTTGGAAAACCTAGCTTTCCCTGTGCAGTGGAACCAAATGATGGACTTGGCAAAAGAATTAGGAATGGATCTGACGATTGAATTTCCCCCCGGCAATACTTTGACAAAGCTGATTCATACAAAATTTGGTGTAGATAAAGGGATCCGTACGATCAATCTAGACCAACATGGTATTGATGACGCCACGTTTCTATATCAAAAATGGAGATGACTAATTATGGAAAAACCAAACCGCAACTGGGCTTCTAAACGCGAAAAAAAAGCGCAGCGATTGGAAAAAATCAGCAACTTGCTCAATGGCAAGTATGTAGAAACTGAAAAAATCGTAGAAGTAATGGAAAAACTGATTGCTCCCGGCGACAAAGTTGTATTAGAAGGCGACAATCAAAAACAAGCAAGTTTTCTTTCAGAAAGTCTTGAAAAAGTAGATGCAGAAAAAGTGAATGATCTGCATTTGATCATGTCTAGTATCTCACGACCAGAACATTTGAATATTTTTGAAAAAGGAATCGCAAGCAAGATCGATTTCTCTTATGCTGGTGCACAAAGCTTGCGTGTCGCCCAAATGATTGAAGACGGCACAATGAAATTAGGTGATATCCATACTTATTTGGAACTTTATGGACGCTTATTCATCGATTTGATTCCAAATGTTGTTTTAGTAGCTGCAGATAAAGCAGATAAAGACGGCAACTTGTACACAGGTTTCAATACGGAAGAAACACCAACAATCATCGAAGCTGCAGCTTTCAAAGATGGTATCGTGATCGTTCAAGTCAATGAAGTTGTCGATTCTTTACCACGTGTAGATATCCCTGGTGACTGGGTAGACGTTGTCGTGAAAGCAGATGAACCTTATCAATTAGAAGCTTTATTCACACGAGATCCTCAAAACATCACAGAATTGCAAATCCTAATGGCAATGATGGCAATCAAAGGAATCTACGCAGAGCACGGCGTACAATCTTTGAATCACGGTATTGGATTCAATACAGCAGCTATCGAATTATTACTGCCAACTTATGGTGAATCACTAGGGTTAAAAGGGAAAATCGCGAAGAACTGGGTATTGAACCCACATCCAACGATGATTCCAGCAATCGAATCAGGTTGGGTTGAAAGTATCCATAGTTTCGGTGGTGAAGTCGGTATGGAAAAATATATTGCTGCTCGCCCAGATGTCTTTTTCGTCGGTAAAGATGGCACGATGCGCAGTAACCGAACATTATCACAAGCAGCTGGACAATATGCAATCGATATGTTTATCGGTTCAACCTTGCAATTAGATTACGAAGGAAATTCTTCTACCGTAACAAAAGGACGTTTATCTGGTTTTGGTGGTGCGCCTAACATGGGACATAATCCTGGCGGTCGTCGTCATTCTACACCAGCATGGCAATCACTTCGCGACAATGATGATCCATTAGGTAAAGGACAAAAATTAGTTGTTCAAATGGTTGAAACATATGGTTCAAATAAAAAACCAGTCTTTGTCGAAGAATTAGATGCATTAGCTGTTCAAAAACAGGCAGGCTTAGCCAATGCACCAGTGATGATCTATAGCGAAGATACTACCCATATCGTGACAGAAGAAGGAATTGCTTATTTGTACAAAGCAAAAACAAAAGAAGAACGTCAAGCAGCAATTGCAGCAATTGGCGGTGTTACACCTCTTGGAATGACTAGCACGAAAGAATCACTAGATAGCTTGCGTGAAGCCGGCATCGTGAAATTACCAGAAGATCTAGGTATCAAACGCAGTGAAGCGAAACGTTCATTATTAGCTGCACAAACAATCGATGATTTGATCGAATGGTCAGATGGCCTGTATGAACCACCAATGAAATTCAGAACTTGGTCATAAAATTGGCGAGAAAAACCTTTTGTCGCCATTTACCCAGATGGAAGAAGAAAGACGAATAAGCAGAACGTGTATGCTCTGTTTTACAAAAAGGGGAGAGATCCATGGAACAATTAGCTTATAAATATCCAACGAAACAGCCGATCAATAAGAAAATCCATGTAGGAGTGGTCGGTTCAGGAGATTTGGAAATCTTGATGTTTCCAACAGAAAAAACAGAATCTACTGTAAAAATTTGTACAGGAAGCGATGGCTTCGGCGAAGTATGGAACAATGTATTAACGAGATTTTTTGATCGTTATCCAATTTCAGCAGATATCGTGATCAATGACTTCGGTGCTACACCAGGAGTTGTGTACCTACGATTGACGCAAGCAATGGAGGAACTTTCAGATGAAAAATAGTTTTGTAGAATTAAATGCCAGAGAACGAGTGAACGCTCTACTTGACAATGGACGTGAATTGATTGATCCATTCGATCAAATCATCGCGCCAAGTTTGCCAGCACAAGGAATCGTCCCTGAAAGTGATGACGGGATCGTTGTCAGCCGTGGCACGATCAATGGCAAACAAGCAGTAGTAATCGCTATGGAAGGAAAATTCCAAGGTGGCGGTATCGGTGAAGTTTCCGGTGCAAAAATCGTTGCTGCACTTGAACATGTGTTAGAAGAAAATAAAAAAGGAAATGAGATCTTTCCAGTCATTGTACTAGATACAGGTGGTGTTCGTTTGCAAGAAGCAAACTACGGACTGTTATCTATTTCAGAAATCGGAAATGTAATCATTGCTCTAAAACAATATGTACCAGTCATCGGTTTGATTCCAGGACGTGTAGGATCATTTGGCGGTATGTCGATTACTTCAGCATTGATGAGTTATTTAATCGCAACAAAAAAAGCGAGAGTCGGTTTGAATGGACCAGAAGTTATTGAACAAGAAGCAGGCGTTCGAGAATTTGATTCTAGTGACAAAGACTTGATTTGGAATACATTAGGATCTCGTCAACGGGTAGAATCAAAAATCATTGATGAACTAGTGACTGATAGTGTAGAAGCAATCAAAGCTGCTGTCATCGCAGCAATGGACGAACGAAAAGACACGCATCGCAGTGAAAGCTCAGCATTTTATTTATCATTACTTGATTCTTTGGATCTTTCAAAACCAATGAGCATTGACGATTACAATGAAGCGATTGCTAACCATCAAGCAAAATCAATGAACTTACCAGAAGTAGCAGAAGGAAATGAACCAGCTGCAACAAGTGTTGGTTACGATTGGTTTGCGGCACTAACTGGCATGAAAAATCCAACTTCTTCTATCAGTACTGTGTATTATGGTAAATCAAGTAAATTCATAGAAGAAGCCATCGTGACCTCGATCGTACCTGATCCTAAAAATCCGATGTACCGTGTACGAAACGGCGAAGTTGGTTTAGTTGAAGGTTTCCGCATGGGACAAATTTTGGATCACGTTTACGAAGAAGATAAAGATAAAAAAGTGAAACGGCCAATCGTCGTTGTGATCGATGTACCAAGCCAAGCATACGGCTATAACGAAGAATTGATCGGTATTCATGTGGCTTTGGCTAATAGTGCTGCTGCTTATGCAAAACTCCGTCAAGCTGGACATCCAGTTATTGGATTGATTGCAGGAAATGCTATTTCAGGTGCATTTTTAGCACATGGATTACAATCAAGCCGCTTGATTGCTTTAAACAATAAAGAAATTACCGTCCAAGCGATGTCTAAAGAAAGTGCTGCACGTGTGACAAAACGTTCGGTTGCTGAAATCGAAGCAGCTGCTGAAAAAGTTCCAGCTATCGCTTACGATATCAATAATTATACAAAACTAGGAGCGATCTATCATTTCCTAGAAGATATCACCGACCAAGCTGCTTCAGAGCAAAATGTCAGCAAAGTCATCGAAGCAATCAATGAAGCCATTCAAGATGTCCGCAATACAAATGACACGATGCTGACAAATCGATACACAAACGAAACAGCCAAAACATTCGGACGTGTCGAAACAAATAAAGTCCGTGCCAAAATGGACGAAGAATGGGATGCATAAAAAATGATTCAAGCACATGATATTGTCCTTTTTGATAAACATGAAATAGAAGGGTTCACCTTGCCTGAATGGGTCGTTCTAACTGAAAAGATGTTCGGAACAGTTCGTCGTGCGTCGACGGATCACGCAGAAATACTACCGATTGGTTTACGTGGACCTGCCCGCAATCAGAGATGGGCAACAGAAATCTCAAAACATGCCGTCAAACAAGTCATTCATCCGTGGGACATCATCGAACAAGAATCGTATAGACAAGAGAAAATCATGGATTATCCTGTTTATCAGCAATTTCATGCTGCTAGAAACATATTATCAGGATGTAAATGGGGAATCGGCGGCAGCTTAGGATTTGAATTATCGACTGGGATTCCGGCAGTAAAAGAAACCAGTGATTTTGATTTGCTACTGTACGCAGATTCACCGATTGAATTGCCAATTCAGGTAATTCAATCGCATCCTGCTTTTTTTGATCAATTCGATACCCAAGTAGTGACTCGGCAAGGCGGTTTTTCACTAAAAGAGTATTTGAGAGAGCCAAAGAAAAAAATTCTATTGAAAACAGTCGAAGGACCTAAATTAACCAAAGAACTTTGGTAATAAAGAAAAAGAGAGAGAAAGAGATGTTTGAAAACAAAAAAATCAAAATCAACGTAAGTGACTTCCAGAAAGTATCAGCTGTAACGGCTGTTATGATGCAAACGATATTGAGCTTTGCTTTGGCAAACAGCCACAGCGCAACAAATACAGCTTTTCTTGGTACCTTTTACGTCATCGTTAAATACACAGCACCAATGTTTATTTTTGCAATTGTTTATAATATGGTAAAAACAAGTCAGCATTTGTCTTATTGGGAATTTTTGAAAGAAAAGTTTTTTGAACTAGTCGTTCCGTATCTTCTATGGACGACGGCTTATCTTTGGCTATTTCCAGCAGTCCAACAACAAACTCCGTATACGGATACTGCAAGCTTTTTACTGAAATATGTCATAGGTGATGGAGCGCCTCATTTATGGTATACCGTTATGATGCTGCAGATCCAATTGTTCATGCCGTTTTTTGTTTGGCTCGGTTACAAAGTATTTGCTAATAAAAAATATGTATGGCCAGTATTGATTGGTTCAACGATTTTATATGTCGCATGGTATCTGTTCTATCAAACACAAGTATTGACTGGGCCTTATCATGACAGCTGGTACTTGTTAGATCGGTTTGTTGCTAGTTTCATGATTTACGGGATTTATGGGGTAGCCGCATTTGTTTATCACGAAAAAGTTTATCAATATTTGGACAGAGTACGTTATATTTTCTTACCTGTTGCCTTAGTTATCGCGTTCTTTTCTGTCCGTTCATTGCTCGCACATCCAGGAGACTTGAGCTTTGCGAATGCGCCTTACTTGAATACGATCCAAAGTTTATACAGTTTAGTCATCATCTTTGCTGTCTTCATAGGCGCTTCCAAAATGATTGTAAACGATTCGCCAAAATTGTCATTGTTCAAATGGTTGTCTGTTTATGCTTATCGTACGTATTTAGCCAATGTATTTGTTTTCCAAGTACTGTTATTATTGTTTAAAGATAGTTGGCTGCAGTTACCTTCAGGAGTCATGATTCTTGTAGCTTATCTAATGACGGCAAGTTGTGCATTTGCTTTAAGCTGGTTACTTCATATCATTTGGGTAGCTATCAAAAAAGGTTTCAGCAAGTAATAGTAGAAAGAAGGAGTGAGTGTCATGATAAATGACGAACGAAAAAAAGCAGTGACTCAGCAACTCGCTGCGTTGGTAGAGGAAGCATTGATCGCAGAAGTAACATTAAGTCCAAAACCTGGATTAGTGGATGCACTGGATGCGGGTGCACATTCCGATATGGACTATGCTTTATTTCTTAAGTCTGCTAAGACGCTAACTCCTTTTTTTGAAGAAATGGCTCAAATAGCATGGCATCATGCTATTGATCAAGAGTTAAGAGAAAGAATTGCTGAGATTGGGCGAAAAGCGGAAAAGGCAATGCTGATTGCTACAAATGGCATCAATACCCATAAAGGAGCGATTTGGGCAATGGGGCTATTGATCAGTGTCATTGCACAAAAAATCAGTATGGAACAGCCTTTTTCTTTAACGGAAATACTCGGTGATGTCAGCAAGCTTGCTGCTTTTCCTGATACAAAATATCGTCATAAAAAAACCACTCATGGTCATACGGTGAAGCAAAAATATGGCGTAAATGGTGCATATGAAGAAGCGATATTAGGGTATCCGCATATCAGGCTTGCAATCCAAGCAGCTAAGGAGCTAGATAATGATTCATATGTACAGAAACAAATGCATATGTTGTTAGTTTTGATGAGTTCGCTAGATGACACATGCGTATTGCATCGCAGTGATCAGAAAACGTTAGTGGAAATGCAAAAACTTGCTCATGCTGCTAGTCAAAGTGCTTTACCAAATCGTCCATTTACAGCACTGCTGCACTTTTGTCAGGAAAACCAAATCTCTCCTGGAGGAAGCGCAGATCTCTTGTCTGCAAGCTTGTTCATGCTGAAGATAGAGGAATTATGGACTGCCGACACATACATCTGTCCGATGTTACTCAATGACTA
Organism: Enterococcus sp. E4-223; assembly: GCF_035727065.1. Classification (NCBI taxonomy): domain Bacteria; kingdom Bacillati; phylum Bacillota; class Bacilli; order Lactobacillales; family Enterococcaceae; genus Enterococcus; species Enterococcus sp. E4-223. The sequence goes on from NZ_JAPMLH010000007.1 coordinate 71,545, forward strand.
AATAAGACAAAATTGCTAAAAAAACAGTTTATGAATCTGGTTATTGACTCTTCCTTTTAGCAAGGCTATCATAAAAATAGTTTTTTGTAATAAAAGATAACGAGGAAGACAATGAAAAAAATCAATTATTTAGCAATCATTTTGTTAGTGGGCCTATGTTTGTTTGCTCTGCCGACCCAAGGATTCGCTGTCGCGGGTGGTCATGGTGGAGGTACATCTAGCGGTCGAAGTTCGGGCAGAGGTTCATTTGGCGGTCGTTCATATGGGGGCAGTTATTTTGGCAGTCGTTCTTACGGCAGAGATTCTTATGGGTATTATGGTCCAAGTACAGGTCCTTCTAGTTATGAGCAAACGGGATTTCTTGCATTAGCTGTTTTGTCAGTAGGAGGGGTATCTGCTTTTTCTATCGTCAAGAATAAAAGACAAAAGAAAAGGCTGAAAGCGGAGATATTGTCCCGCATGTCAGGAACGGCTAAAGAAAAGAAAGCACAGTTTCTGGAAATCCAAAAGATATTCATGAAGATCCAATCCGCTTGGGAAGAAGAAACTCCTGAAAAAGCCAGAAGCTGTTATACAGACAAGCTGTTTGCCGAACATCAGAAAGTTCTGCAAAAAAGCAAAGCAGACGGTGTAAGAAATCATACTAAAAAAATAACTATTCAGGAAGTAGGAAATTATCGACAGATCCACGAAAATAGTTTTGCCATCCGAATTGATTTCAGATGCTGTGATTATTCAGTCGATCGAAAAGATGGGCGATTGATCTCAGGAAGTAAGACACAACGACAGTATTTTTCTCAGATATGGTATTTTGATTTTTCTGAGAAAGAAAAAAGATGGCAAGCCGATTTTATTCAACCGATTATGCTGGATTGACAGGAAATATTTATGAACGGAGTTGTGACAAAAGCCTTGTCGCAGCTCCTTTTTCTGAATAAACGGTGTGCCAGAGATAGCCTATCGGCAATAAGGCACGATTTTGTAAAATATGGGAAGCGATTTTTCAAAATCGCTTCTTATCGCTCAAGGCTGAACATCTCTGTCACAACCTCTCCACTAAATGGTGTTCAAAAGCTTGCATCTGCGATAATAAGAACAACCAAACAAAAAATAGGAAGCACTATTTTAGTTTAGTTGTTCTTATTACTTGATGCAGGACAGCTTTTTCACAACCTCTTTTTTGTATGGATGGGCAAAATTTTTGTAATAATAGGCGTATGTCTTTTTCGTTGAGGAGATGAAAAAGCATATGGCTTATTTTTTGTTTGCTTTGCTTACTTTCTTTCCACTTCAAGTGGCAGAAATATCTACTTTTTATTATGTAAGCGGAACCATATACTTGAAATCAGAAGGAGATCATTTCTATGAAAACAAGAACAATTGAAATACTTCACAGAATCATGACAGCCCAATATCCAGTAAAAGCAAAACATCTAGCAAGTGAGTTCAATGTCAGTCAGCGGACGATTCGTCAGGAAGTTCTTGAAGCGAATATCTGGTTGAGCAGTAAAAAGCTTCCGGAGATCCGTACAATTCGCAACAAAGGTTTTTTGTTGAAGCTGGAAAAGGAAAAGCAAGCTCGATTAGAAACTGAAATAAAAGATGTGAAAGACGGCTTTTTGAATCGGCGCGAACGTATTTTTGATCTAGTTTTAACCGTTGCTTACAGCCGAATACCGATCCATCTAAACAAAAAAGAAGAAGAATTTCAAATCTCTAAAAGTACATTAGATGAAGATATGAGACGGTTACGAGCAACACTGGTCAGTTATGGGATAGAGATCGTCAGTTATGGAAAGCAAGGACTGGTTTATAAAGGTTCAGAACGATCTATCCGTACGATGATCTATGATTTTATCAATCAGAATCTGGGAATGACCGACTTCTTTATGAATCAAGATGCACAATTAACACCGGCTCAAAAAATCTTTCTCCATTATTTTCCTTTGGTGGAAATCAAAAAAATACAGGAGATCTATTCCAATAAGTTGTTGAAACAAGAAGATGATATTTATAAAAAACAAATCCTGCTTTTTACATTGATCTGGATCCAGCGAATCAGGAAACATGAATTTATCTCTGCCATTAATTGGAAAAATACAGAAATAAAAGACAGTAGCTTTTCTGCATTTATTGACCACATGATCGAGGAATTTCAATTGGACAATGTCCCGCAAGTAGAAAGAAATTATCTTCGTTTCACTATTGAGACGTTCAATGCTAGAGATATCTCCAATTCAATCGAGTGGGTACAAGCTCAATTACTAACGATCCAATTGATCCAATTTGTAGAGAACGAGACACACATACCTTTCCATCTAAAGGAAGAAGCTTTATTCGAAAATCTCTATAAGCACATGGCTGCACTGATTGTAAGAATCAAGAATCATATCCAAGTCATGAATCCATTGAAAGAAAACATCCGAACAAATTATTTCCCAATCTACCGCGCAGTCACTCATTTTGTTCCTACAATCGAAGAAGTAATTGGTGGCAAGATACTGGAGGACGAGATAGCTTTTCTTGTCATCCACTTTTCGACGATCGCCAGTGTAATCAAGCGAGACTTGAATTATGTTTATAAATCAGTCGTTGTCTGTAACCATGGGATGGCTACTGGAAATCTGTTAGCAGAGAATCTGAAAGAAAAGTTTCCTCAGATCGAGATTACTGCAGTTTTAAGTTCAAAAGAAATCGAATTAGTAGATAAATTGGATGTCAATCTGGTTTTCAGCACCTTTCAATTGAATTATCGAAATAAGCCGCTTTTAGTTGTCGATCCGATTTTAACTGAGACGAATATCTTGGTTATAGAAGACTTTTTGAAAAGAAATGAAGAACTACAGCGGTTAGAGCCTAACAGTCATGAATCTACGGAGTTATTCACTCAAATAATAGATGTCATGAAAGAAAGTGGTGGCCGAGTAGATCGAATCATCTATGGCAAGTTAGAAAAATTATTCGAAACAAACAATTTAGAAATCAACAAAAGGGAGATCCAGCCTATGTTAAAAGATATTTTGACGGACAGCAATATCATGATCAAAGAAAAAGCCACTACTTGGGAGGAATCGATTGAACTAGCTGCTAGACCATTGGTTAAAGAAAACATTGTCGAAGAGCGCTATGTCGAAGCGATGATTCGTGCAGTGAATGATTACGGACCGTATATCGTGATTGGCAAACACATGGCACTAGCCCATGCCCGACCAGAAGATGGGGCCAATAAATTAGGAGTCAGCGTAGCTACGATTGAGCAACCAATCGATTTCGGTAATCCTGAAATGGATCCAGTAAAGATTATTTTTTGTTTGGCAGCAGTAGACTCCTACTCGCATCTGAACATCATGAAAGAACTAATTGAATTGATCAACAACGAAGAGAAGTTGGATCGATTGATTGAATGCACAAATATCGAAGATTTCAAACAACTGCTTTTTTCAGTAGTTGAGAAATAATAAATGATACGGGGGAGAACAAAGATGAACAAATTGAACATTTTATTCGTATGCGGCGCAGGTTTAGGAAGTAGTTTTGCAGCACAGATGTCTGCTGAGGATGTTTTGAACAAATTAGGAGTAGAAGTCAAACTGGACCATTGTGATATTTCTTCCGCAGTTTCCATGAAACCAGATGTGATCATCACAGCAGAAAATTTTCGTTCGCAGTTCGAAAAGTTCGCAGTTGATCCTAAAACGGCGATGATCTATTTGAAAAATATTGTTTCAAAAAATGAAATTGAAGAAAAAATCACCCCAGTTCTGCAAGATAAGGGAGTTATCTAAATACAAAAAGAAAAGAGGGTAAAAACATGGGCGTTATCAATTTTATCATCGAAAATATTTTGACTCAGGCATCGATCACCATTGCATTGATTGCTATGTTGGGTCTACTACTGCAGAAGAAATCAGCAGGACAAGTCATCTCTGGCACGTTAAAGACACTCCTAGGATTTCAAGTATTGAGTGCTGGTTCGAGCATCATCGTTGGAAGTTTAACTTATTTCGGGAAAATCTTTACTGAAGGATTTCATATGCAAGGGATCATCCCTTCTATTGAATCTATCAATGGTCAAGCAATGAATGATTTGGGTTTAGGTAGAGATATTGCACTGACATTCTTAGCCATTTTTGTATTCAATATTATTTTGGCTTGTTTCACAAAATGGAAGTACATTTTTTTAACTGGTCAAGCAATTTTATGGATGGCAACGATGACCACAGTCTTTGGCTATTTTGCCGGTCTGCGAGGGATCGTATTGATCTTGGTCGGTGGTTTTATCGGAGCTTGTTTCGCCATTGCTATGCCGGCAGTAGCGCAACCGATCATTCGTAAAATCACTGGATCAAATGATATTGCTTTAGGTCATTTTTGTACGATCGGGTACTTATTTGAAGCCGGTGTTGCTAAGCTTTTTGGTGAGAAAGGCGAAAATAAAAAGTCGATCGAAGATATCAAGTTGCCGACACATTTCGAATTTCTGCAAGATACTTATTTGTCTGTCATGGTCGTGATGGTCCCGCTATATATCATCACTGTTTTATTTGCAGGCGAACCATTCGCTTCTGAATTATCAGGAGATCAAAACTATATCATGTTTGCCTTTTTACAAGCCATCCAATTCGTAGTGGGTGTGTATGTATTGCTAGCTGGTGTACGTCTACTGTTAGGTGAAATCGTGCCGGCATTTCGAGGGATAGCTATGAAATTAGTTCCTGATGCGATCCCTGCCTTAGATTGTCCAGTTTTCTTTCCTTATAGCCCAAATGCCGTCATTTTAGGTTTCATTACGACAACGATTGGTACGATTATTGCCATGTTTACTTTGCCCATGTTCGGCTTAGCGATGATTTTACCTGGTATGCTAACCAATTTCTTTGCCGGAGGGACAGCAGGGATATTTGGCAACGCAGTTGGCGGACGCCGAGGAGCGATCATTGGCGGTATTGCTCATGGTTTCTTTATTACATTATTGCCCGCTTTGCTAGTAACGATCTTTAATTCGATGGGATTCATCAATGCTACAGCAACCGATGTAGATACAGTAGCCGCAGCACTCTTATATGCCTGGATCTTAAGCCCAGTTTTGAAAGCATTTTAATTGAAAGTAGGGAAAATGATGTTTGGATTTTTTAAGAAAAAAGAAAAAGAACCGAAAAAAGTTCTGGCAAAAGAAGAAAAAGCCCTATCGCCAGAAGCGACCGAAAAGATTCAATCAGAGATTACACAATTGAAACAAGAGATTTCCACTACCCAAGATAGGCATAAATTAGCGGAACTTTATGAACAAGTTGGACTTAAATTTTCTGAATTGTATGAGAACGATCAAGCCATCCAATATTTAGAAAAGAGCTTGGAAAATAAACAGACGATCGGAGATGGGTATAAAAAACTGATGAGCCTCTATAACCAGAAGCGTGCAGATGCTGCTCGTGCTGGTGATGATCAAGGGATCGATTACTACATGGGCAAAATGGATGAGATGCGACAAATTGCAAAACAAGTAACGATCAAAGGAAATAAATAAAAAGATAAGGTGGCAATAAAAGATGTATACAACATTGAAAGAAGTAACAAAAACAGCAGAAGAGTTGAATTTTACAGTTGGAGCTTTTAATACGCATAACCTAGAAATGCTTCCTGCCATGCTAGGCGCAGCAAAAGAAATGGGTTCGCCAATCATTATTCAAACAAGTGTCGATACCGCTAAATATATCGGCATGCATGTGTTAGTCAATGTAATGACAGCTATTGCAGAAGAAGAAATGGTTGATGCAGTCTTGCACTTAGACCACGCCCGAGACTTTGATGATGTCAAAGAAGCAATCGACAGCGGATATACTTCTGTCATGTATGATGGGTCCCATCTGCCTTTCAAAGAAAATATCCTGAAGACAAAAGCAGTAGTAGAATATGCCCATGCGCACGGTGTTTCCGTAGAAGGAGAACTTGGAACAATCGGCGGTACAGAAGAAGGAATCCATGTCGCTGAAAATGACAAGGTATATACAAGACCGGAAGACGCAGTGAAATTTGTAGAAGCTACAGGCGTGGATGCATTAGCTATTGCTATCGGTACGAATCATGGACAATTCAAATCAAAAACAGAAGTAAACATTCCCTTGCTGAAAGAAATCGATGCAGTAGTTGATGTCCCCCTAGTTATCCATGGAGGAACAGGTGTGAAAGAAGAAGATTATCCTGAATTGATCAATAACGGGATCCGCAAATTCAATGTTGGAACGGAGCTTTTAGTCAACTGGACGAAAGTAGCTAAAGAAACCTTTAGTGAAACAGAAATCAACAAGTCTCTTCGCCATAATGTGATTCCAGCAAATGAAGCAGTAAAAGAAATTGTCAAGCATAAGATTGGACTGTTTATGAACTTGGAAAGTCCAATTAACTTAGGAAATAAATGAGATGAAAAAGTATTTCATTCTTCTGGCTGGTAGTCCTGGTACAGGAAAAACATATCTTATGAATAAACTACGGGAACGATTTCCAGATATGTATGCCATCACGCTCGATGAAATCAAGGAATACTATGCAGAATCCATCGGGTTTAACAATTTGGAAGAACGGGCGGAACAAGAAAGGACGAAAGTTTATCCTTTCTATTACAAAGCACTTGATTTGTATATGGAAGCAGGAAAGAAAGTGATTGTGTCCGAGTATCCTTTTAGTGATAAGCAAAAAGCACGACTCCAAGAATTAGCAGATAGATACGGATATCAGGTGATCACGATTCGCCTAACAGCAGACTTTGAAGTGTTATGGCAACGTCGGTACAAACGTGATCGTGAATCAGATCGTCATTTGAGCTATATCATGGATCATTATCACTATGGTGACGTATTGAAAGATCGAACGAAAGGGACCAATCATATTACGAAAGAAGCATTCAAAAAGATCATCGCCGACCGAAAATATGACAAATTCCAGTTAGGAACACTATATGAATTTGATGTAACAGACTATACTCAAGTGGATTACACTCCACTATTGGATAAATTAGAAAAAGAAATCAATGACAATAAGTAACAAAGAAATGGCTTAATATCGAAAAATTGGCTTTTGAACGCCGTTTACCGAGAGGTCGTGAGCCTGTCGTTCAGCTCCGAGTCACAAGGAGCAATTTCAAAAAAACAGCTTCTCATGTATGATGAATATTGTAACTTGTGACCGAGGAGTTGGCAGGAGAACACCGTTTACCGAGAGGTCGTGAGCCTACCGTTCAGCTCCGAGTCACAAGGAGCAATTTCAAAAAAACAGCTTCTCATGTTTGATGAATATTGTAACTTGTGACCGAGGAGTTGGTAGGAGAACACCGTTTAAGGAAGAGGTTGTGAAGTCAGTGTTTTAATATGAGTATTATAGAAAAAAACGGCAAAATAGCTCCTCATATTTTGCCGTTTTTTTAGTGAATACCGAGCATCAGCTGATTGAACACCGTTTAGTGGGGAGGTTGTGAAAAAGCTGTCCTGCCTCAATTAATAAGAACAGCCAGACAAGAATAGCTCGTCATATTTTTCGTTTGGTGGGGCTTATTACCGCAGATGCAAGCTTTTGAACGCCGTTTATTCACAGCCCCAGAGAAGTCGAATGTCTTTTGTTCTCGAGTTTTTTAACATTCTTTTATTTATTGCAGATTTCATTATATTTATTTGCCGTAATTAAACTAGTCTTCTATACTTGATTACATAGTCATACATTTGCTAAAAAAGAAGGGAAGAGAATGAACAAGAAGTTGGCTCAATACAAAAGACTACTCGCACTTTCTCAAGCTGGTCTATATTATGGAAAAGATGTATTTGATAAAGAGCGTTTTGAGGAGATCCGGACGATTTCATTGGAATTGATCAGTGAAATAGGAAAAGAAACTTTCGAAGAAATAAAAGCGCTCACAACGATTGGAGAAGGACATCCAACACCAAAAGTAGATGTTCGTGCCTATATCAAAAAAGATGGCAAGGTCCTACTAATCGAAGATAAACGGACGAAAGAATGGTCACTTCCTGGTGGATTTGCTGAAATAGGATTGTCTCCTGAAGAAAATGTGCGTAAAGAAGTCTATGAAGAAACAGGATTAACAGTAGAAACTACTCAGTTGCGAGCAGTTTTTGATACGAATAAACAAAAAGATATTCCACAGCTTTTTCAGTATTATAAACTTGTTTTTGCTTGTGCGATACACGGTGAAGAGGCCAAGTTTATTGAGAATAATGAAACTTCCAACATGGGATTTTTTAGTATAGAAGAGTTGCCAAAGCTATCAGAAAAGCGAACAACGAAGAAACAGTTACTTATTTTAGAAAACAAAAACCAGATCTATTGTGATTGAGCTTTTTCGTAAAAGAAGAAAAGAATATACTTTACTAGTTATTAAAAAAGAACTTGATTTTTTTATTGAAAATAGTTGCATTTGCAACAAAAAGAGGTAAACTAGTCTTACAAACAAAATAAAGGTGGGATGAAATGGCTGAAATCCTTCGAGACATCGGAATGATTGCCCGAGCGCTAGATTCTATTAGCAATATCGAATTCAAAGAAGTCGATTTAACAAGAGGACAGTATCTTTATTTAGTACGTATTTGCGAAAATCCTGGAATCATCCAAGAAAAACTAGCAGAAATGATCAAAGTAGATCGTACAACGACTGCCCGAGCAATCAAGAAATTAGAATCCAATGGGATGATCGAACGTTTGGAAGATAAAGAAAATAAAAAAATCAAGAAACTCTATCCGACTAAGAAAGGAGCAGAAATCTATCCTTTCATCATTCGAGAAAACAACTACTCCAATGCAGTCGCATTAAATGGTCTTTCTGACGAAGAAGCAAAACAATTGGAATATCTTTTAAAGAAAGTATGCAAGAATGTTAGCGAAGATTGGAATTTTGTCAAAAAAGGCAATAAAAGGATCTATTGAAAGGAAGAAGCCGTGAATAAATACGAAATTCGAAAAATGACGCCTTCAGATGTAGACTTACTACAACAAATCAGTATCGAAACATTTACAGATACATTTGGAAAAGATAATTCACCGGAGCATTTAGCTGATTACTTGACACAAGCTTATGCGCCAGAAAAACTTACAGAAGAGCTAAAAGATAAAGAAACCGATTTTTTCCTAGTGAGTATCGATCAAGAGCCTGCGGGTTACCTGAAACTAAATACAGGAACGAGTCAATCTGAGGAAATGGCTGATCATTTTTTAGAAATCGAGCGAATCTATGTACGAAAAAAATTTAAACATCAAGGTATCGGTACATTTTTACTAGATACAGCTATTGAAAAAGCAAAAGAAAAGCAAAAAACAGCCATTTGGCTCGGTGTTTGGGAACACAACGATGTTGCGCTCGCTTTTTATCGTAAAAAAGGATTTATCAAATACAGCGAACATGTTTTTTATATGGGAGATGATCCCCAAACAGACTATCTATTCATCAAGCAATTATTCTAATCAAGAGGTGTGAACATATGAAAAAAGTAATAGTGGATACCAATTTCTGGGAAGTATTTCCTGAAGCAACCATCGAAATCTTATCCGTAAATGGTATCGATAACCACGTAACAAAAGAAAGTGAAGAAACGTATCATCAATTATTGAATGAGGCAGCAAAAGAAGCAAGAAATTACCTTACAGAAGAAACATTCAGCCAAAACGAAGTCATTGCTCAGTGGCGTCAGGCATTTACCACATTCAAGACTAAAAAAGGTGCACGTTCTTCTATTGAAGCTTTACTGAAACGTGCAAATCAAGAACGGGAATTTTTCCCAATCAATCCGCTTGTAGATATCTATAATAGTATTTCCTTGTCTTTTGGCGTACCTTGCGGCGGAGAAGATATCGAAAAGATCGCAGGAAATCTGCATTTAGGAAAAGCCCAAGGTGGCGAATCATTCCTGCCTTTAGGTGCAGATTCCGATGCTCCGGCACTTCCGGAAGAAATCATCTACTATGATGAACAAGGAGCGATCTGTCGCTGTCTCAACTGGCGTGAAGCCCAAAGAACGATGCTGACGGAAGAAACACAAGCAGCGGTGCTGGTCATTGAATCCATCAATGCTGAACAAGCGGCACGTGGCGCACAGGCAATCGAAGCGTTGAAGGAAAAAATCGATCAAACATTTGGCGTAACTAGTGTTAGACACACACTAACCAAAGATGAATCAGAAGCAGAATTATAAAAGAATCGAAAAAAGAAGAGCGGCATTCATTGCCGTTTTTTTTTGTAAAAAAAGTTTGTGGAGGAAAGCAATCCTAGTAACTATTGCTTTATTTTTCTTGAATAGTATCAAACACAAGGTGTTTGCGCTTTCGTGATATAATGGAATCAGTTTATAGACAGGAAAGAAAATCAAATAGAAAGAAGGGTCAAACGATGATACAAAAAACACGTGTGATGCTTTATGTCAATGACGTAGAGATGATTTGCCGATTCTTTGTAGAAAAAATTGGTGCAGAAATTTCTGAAACAATCGAATTGCCAGAAGAATTTAAGAGTATTGTACTCAGCATCTCAAAAGAATTAGAATTAGGCGTATTCCCAAAAGTATTTGTGCAGAAGTTTTCACCAGAGGTATTAGGACCACCGCCTTCTTTAGTATTTTTTACGGATGAATTTGAAACTATCTACGAGAACATGGAAGAACCAGGAGAAATCACAGACAACAATGGCGTCTTGACTTTCAATTTTTCGGACCCTGAAGGCAATTATTTTGTTATAGGAAAAGCTGAGTCGTCTGATTGAATAAAAAGGAGGAAAAACAGTGGATCTAATGGGAAGATTAGAAGGTTATTTGAAGTATCGGCGAGCAAAACATAGTGAGAAGCTTCGAGCAAAGAATCTCAAATCAGGAAAAAAGAAGACAAAAGGCTGGGGAAAAATGGTCGATACAGGTTTTGGCGGACTAAATAATCTGAATCCTGTCGATACAAAAGAATTCATCAAAGAAGAACAGAAACGAAATGGTAAAATCAAATCACACTATTGATTTTTGAGACTAGAATGAAGAAACTTTATTAACACAATAAAGAAATTCTTGTAATCCAAAGTGAATGTTCATGAACTTTGAGATAAAGGGATTTAATCAGATGGAACGTTCGGATTTTGCTTAAAATCCGAATTTTTTGTTTACTTATGTTTTGTTTTAGTATATGATAAAACACGTTGTTTTATTAATAAATCGAAATTTTAACGGACTTTATTTATAATGTTCGGATTTAGGGGGATGGAAGATGAAGGAAAAAATACTTTCCTACTTCGAAATAGAAAAATTGAACACCACGGTAAAACGTGAGGTACTGGCAGGATTTACAACATTTATCTCAATGGCTTATATCTTATTTGTAAATCCAACTGTATTAGGTGCTTCTGGAATGGATGAAGGAGCAGTGTTTACTGCGACTGCATTAGCCAGTGCGATCGGCTGTATTTTAATGGGGGTATTAGCCCGTTATCCAATTGGAACGGCACCTGCTCTTGGGATCAATGCTTTTTTTGCTTATTCTGTTTGTTTAGGAATGGGGATTCCATGGGAAACAGCATTAGCCGGCGTATTCGTTGCTTCTTTGATTTTTATTTTGATCACAATCTTCAAACTGCGGGAAATGATCATTGATGCGATCCCAGCAGATTTGAAATATGCGATTTCTGGCGGTATCGGTCTATTTATCGCTTTCCTTGGTCTGAGCGAAGGTGGGATCATCGTTTCGAATGAATCTACATTAGTAGGATTAGGATCACTCAACGTTGGTTCTACTTGGTTGACGATTTTTGGATTAGTCGTAACTGCTATCTTGCTTGTTCGGCGTGTACCAGGTGGCATCTTCATCGGGATGGCAGCTACAACGATTTTAGGTCTGGTCACAGGTTTGATTCCAATGCCTTCTGAAATTGTTGCCGCAGCACCAAGTTTGAAACCAACATTTTTAGTTGCATTAAAACATGTAGGGGACATCAATTCTCTTCAAATGTGGGTCGTAGTGCTGACATTCTTGCTTGTGACTTTCTTTGATACAGCAGGAACTTTAGTTGGATTAGCAAACCAAGCAGGTTTCATGAAAGACAACAAGATGCCTCGTGTAGGGAAAGCTTTAGCTTCTGACTCAACAGCTATGCTTGCGGGTTCCTTATTAGGTACTTCTCCTGTTGGTGCATTTGTAGAATCATCAGCTGGTATCGCCGTTGGAGGACGTTCAGGTATCACAGCTATTACTACAGGGATTTTCTTCTTGTTAGGCTTGTTCTTTTCTCCATTACTATCAGTTGTTACTTCACAAGTAACTGCACCAGCATTGATTATGGTAGGAGTATTGATGGCACAATCTTTGCGACAAATCGAATGGGGAAACTTAGAGATTGCGATCCCTTCATTCTTGATCTTGATCGGTATGCCTTTGACTTATAGTATTTCAGATGGGATTGCATTAGGTTTTATCTTCTATCCAATTACCATGTTAGCAGCTAAAAGAGGAAAAGAAGTATCTCCAATCATGTATGGTCTGTTCTTTGTATTCGTGGGATTCATGTGGATATTGAATGTGAAATAAAGAGGTTGTGAAATCAGCGTTCTGGCCTGAGTATTAGAGAAAAAAACGAAAAAATAGTTTCTTATATTTTGCCGTTTTTTGAGCTAATACCGAGGGACAGCTGAGTGAACACCGTTTATAAAGAAGTTGTGAAATCAGCATTCTTCCCTGCATAAATCAATCCTTTCAAAAAACAGTTGAGGGAATTTCCTCAGCTGTTTTTTTGTTTTATTCTGTTACCGATAACAAGGTGCAATAGCTATTTGAAAGCGTTACAATTTTTAGTGAGAGAGACTAAAATAAATGATTAAGCAAAAAATAGAAACATCCATTTATAGGAGGAAAATCATGGAACAAAAATGGTGGCACCATTCAGTTGTTTATCAAATCTATCCAAGAAGTTTTCAAGATTCAAATCAAGATGGTATTGGAGATTTGCGGGGGATTATTTCCAGGTTGGATTATCTGGCGTATTTAGGTATTGATGCAATTTGGCTTTCTCCAGTATACGAGTCTCCAAATGATGACAATGGGTATGATATCAGTAATTATCAAGCAATCATGGCAGAATTCGGTACGATGGAAGAAATGGAAGAACTGATTGAAGAAGCAAAGAAAAGAAATATCCGTATCATCATGGATCTGGTGGTGAATCATACTTCTGATGAACATCCGTGGTTCATTGAGGCCCGTAAAAATAAAGAAAATCCTTATCGGGACTATTATATTTGGCGTGATCCGGTCAATGGAAAAGAGCCTAATAGATTGCGCTCAATATTCAGTGGTTCTGCTTGGCAGTTGGATGAAAAAACGGGGCAATATTTTCTGCACTTGTATAGCAAGCGTCAACCTGATTTGAATTGGAAAAATAAACAGGTTCGCCAAGAGATTTATCAAATGATGAATTTCTGGATCGATAAAGGTATTGGTGGCTTTCGTATGGACGTGATCGATATGATTGGCAAAGAACCGGATAAAGAAATCACAAGTAATGGACCTAAACTGCATGAGTATCTTCAGGAAATGAATCAAGCAACTTTTGGTGACAAAAATCTGATGACTGTTGGCGAAACATGGGGAGCAACTACCGAAATCGCTAAACTTTATTCCAATCCTAAAAGAAATGAATTATCCATGGTCTTCCAATTCGAACACATAGGATTAGATCAGCAAGAAGGCAAAGACAAATGGGATTTGAAACCCTTGAGTATCTCTGAACTGAAAAAAGTATTATCCAAATGGCAAACATCTTTAGGTGATGAAGGATGGAATAGTTTATTTTGGAATAATCACGATCTTCCGCGAATTGTTTCTCGTTGGGGAAATGACGATGTGTATCGAAAAGAAAGTGCCAAGATGTTTGCTATCTTGCTCCATATGATGAAAGGCACCCCTTATATCTATCAAGGAGAAGAGTTAGGCATGACGAATTGCCCAATCGATGATATCGCGGAAGCAAAAGATATTGAGACAATCAATATGTATAACGAAAGGATTTCTTCTGGATTTACAAAAGAGGAAATCTTGGAATCAATCAATGCGAAAGGAAGAGACAATGCTAGGACGCCTATGCAATGGAACGCCCGTGAATATGCTGGGTTTACTACTGGAATTCCATGGCTTCGAGTCAACCCAAATTATAAAGAAATCAATGCAGAAGAAGCGTTAGCAGATCAAGATTCTGTTTTTTATATGTACAAGAAATTGATCGATTTGCGTAGAAAACATGACATCATCGTCTGGGGAGACTATGAATTAGTGGAAAAGACGCCTGAGCATGTCTTTGCCTATTCTCGCATATATGAAGACCAGCGATGGCTCGTTGTTTGCAATATGTCCAGTGAAAAACAGGTGTTCACTGTTCCACGTGAAGCTTTAAGGATTATTGTGTCAAATTATCCTCTGAAACAGTTACCAGACGGCAAAGTCGAGTTACGACCTTATGAAGCATTTGTGTTGGAAGTAAAATAAATCGTTTGCTTAGATGGTTAACGAGTGTTTTCTTTCGGGGATCGTCTTATGTATTTGTTATATATAAATATTAAAAATGAAGAGTAGCATTCAATTTTTTTCTTCTCTTCTGCCGAAATAGTTAGAATATCTTGTTTTGATGAATCGAGCTATACTTCAAGTAAGAAATTGTTGATAGCGAGGAGAGATAGTTATGGATCAGGAAATATTTCCAGAAAATTTTTTATGGGGCGGAGCAGTAGCTGCTAATCAATGTGAAGGTGCATGGCTGGAAGACGGCAAATTACCTAATGTGACAGATACGCTTATCGGGATCATGAACCAGCATCCTAGTATTCAGTGGAATGAAGAAAAAAAGATTTGGGAGATTGCTTTAGACGAATCACTCCATTATCTTTCTCATGAAGCGATTGATTTTTATCATCGATTTGAAGAGGATATTCGTTTACTGAAGGAGTTAGGTTTAAAAGCTTTTCGAACAAGCATCTCATGGGCACGAATATTTCCAAGAGGAGACGAACAGAAGCCAAATGAGGCTGGTCTCGTATTTTATGACAGACTAATCAATACATTAAATCGATATGATATCGAGCCAGTAATTACTCTTAGTCATTATGAAACCCCCTTAGCATTGGTAGGAGAGTATGGGGGGTGGCAAAATCGAAAATTAATCGACTTTTTTGAATTTTATGCGCAGACCGTCTTTGAACGCTACCAAGGGAAAGTGAAATATTGGATGACCTTTAATGAGATCAATAATGCTTTTCGTATGCCTTATGCAGCTGCTGGATTGGTTACATTCCCTGCTAGAGATAAACTTGAACCCATTGCTACACTAACAAAAAAAGAGATTTATCAAGCCTGTCATCATATGTTTCTAGCGAACGCCCGTGCTACTCAATTATTAAAGAAAATCGATCCAAATGCTAAGATGGGTATTATGTGTAGCTTTTCTGCATTAGCGACTTATGCATATGACTGTGATCCAGAGAATGTATTTGGTTCACTGCAATTCAAACGCAATTCATGGTTTTTCTCCGATGTCATGTGCCGAGGGCATTATCCAGCTTATATTTACAGGACATGGAAGGAAGAAGACTGTGCACCAGTAATGTTAGATGGAGACGAACAGTGCTTGCAAGCTAACACGGCAGATTATATTGCATTTAGTTATTATCGTAGCGCTGTCTATAAAAAAGAAGCAGAAATGCGCGTAGATACTGGCGGAGCAAATGGTTTCGATAATCCCTTTTTGAAGGAAAAATCTCCCGAACCTTGGAGTTGGCCAATTGATCCTCTAGGGTTTCGTTATGTCATGAATGAATTGACAGACCGTTATGAATTACCATTATTCATAGTTGAAAATGGCATTGGACTAGATGAAGCACCAGATGAATTGAATCGAATCCACGATCCAAAACGTTGTGAGTATCTAAAAATACATCTTCAGGAAATTGCTGAGGCAATAAAAGATGGTTGCCAAATCATTGGTTACTTATGGTGGGGACCAATCGATATCGTATCGGCAGGAACAGGGGAAATGAGGAAGCGATATGGCTTTATTTATGTGGATAGACAAAATGATGGGAGCGGAAGCTTTAGGAGATTGAAAAAAGATAGTTTTGAATATTATAAACAAATTATCCAGTCTAATGGTAAAAACCTTGAATATAGATCTTTCTTCAAATGATTTTTAAACCTCTGCAAGTGACTATTGTCATTTGAGAGGTTTTTCCTGTATGTTTATAACAAAGAGGAGGTGTAAGCAAATGGACTTAAATAAACGACAACTCCAAATTCTTGTAGTATTAAGAAATAAGAATCATTGGATAACAAGCGAAGAATTAGCTGAAGCTTTAGGTACCAACAAGAAAACGATCCAAACTGAAATCAAAAATATGCTTGCTATCTACGAGAAGAAAATCATTATCCAGTCAAATAAACGTTCAGGTTATTTTTTAGAATCAATTGAATCTGAAACTAAACAGCAAATCATACAAGAGGTGACGAAACATAAAATCTATTCCAGCATGGATTTCCGAGCTTCAACTATTGTGACGTACTTATTGTTTCAAAAAGGGTATGTCAGTATGCAAAAGATAGCAGACATTTTCTTTCTTTCAAAAACAGCCGTATCATTACAAATAAAAACGATTTTGCGTTGGATCGAGCGCAATCCTAAATTAGAACTGGAAGTTTCGTCGAAAAAAGGACTAAAAATCATTGCTGAAGAAAATTCAAAAAGAATTTTCTTATCTCTTGTTGGAACAGAAACAGTGATCCAACACGCAAGGTTGCCTCAACAAATCAGTACAATTTTTTCCAATATCATGCCGACTGTCCAAAAGACATTAAAAGAGGTTCTTATATCATATAATTATATTGTTTCAGGAGAGGACTTCATACGATTTTCTCGGTATCTCGTTTTGACCATTCTTCGAAGAGAAGAACTTTTAGAAAAAACAAACAGGTATACATTATTTATTCCGATGGTAGAGACCCTCACAAAAAAGTTATCATCAGAACTACCCTATTCTTTTTCCAATCAAGAAAAACAAGCAATTGAAAATCGACTATTAGAGTTAAATTATTTGATGATCAATGATGAAAAAAACAAAGAAATAGAGAAGAATCTAAGAGCATTTGAGCAAACGATTATTCGTTTTTTAGATCTTCCTGTTTCGTTATTGTTCCATGAAACAGAATTTTTGCTAACCCATATCAAACAAATGAAAACGAGGATGGATGCCGGACATAATACCATGAATCATTTTGTACAAAAGATCATCTCACGTTATCCTTTAGAAATTTATTTAATTCGGCGTTTCTTCCCAATACATTTTCAATTACGTCCCAACTTAGCTGAAAGCGCTTATTTGGTTTTGTATCTTGCCGAAGCGTTGAATCCTTTTCGAAAACAAGGGGAGATACTGATTGTTAGTAACCAGCCAATTAGTATTTTGAATACACTAAAAAAACAGATTCAACAAAGTATGAACATGTGGATCAAAGAATGCCAGATAGAACCAGTGTATCTTTTCAAAAATCAATCAAACAAAATAACGGAATATGATGCAATTTTGACTACTGAGCAAGAGCTTATTTTTGAGTGGGATGATTTGATTTATCTACCTAGTGTTTTAGATGAGTTTGAATCTTCGGAGATTTATCAGATTTTGCGTGAAAAGCTGACCATAGTTGAAGAAAAAAAGAAAACAAAACTGCTTGATCATTACTACAAAGAAGAAAATCAAATAAAAATCCATAAAAAGATAGATTCCATTCAGCAACTAATCTCTCCTAGTTCTGACCTAGTTATGCTTCCGTTAAATGCTGAGACTTTGTTGTGCTGTCTTATCAAAAGCCAAGTAGAAACAAAAATCACAGAGTATCAGCTTGAGATACCACTTATATATCAGCAAAGGAAGATCAAGCGTGTTTTTTTTGTCTCCTTTGACTATAAGAGAAACGATATACTTGTTTTCTTTCAAGCAGTGAGTGATTTGCTCGGCTAAGTAAACCATACACACTGTTGTACAGTTTCGTTCGCTATTAGAAGGGGTACTAATTGAATGGAGAAACCGTTTTCTAAGAACTATACTTATCTTGTAAGAAGGATTGCTACGGCATTAATTAACAAGGGGGAAGGAAAAATGGACTATTCACAATTAGCGAAAGATATTGTCCGATTTGTCGGAGGCGAAGAAAATGTCAGCAATGTTTACCATTGTGCAACAAGGTTACGCTTTACCCTAAAAGATAATAAGAAGGCAGATAAGGAGAAGGTAGAGCAACTAGAAGGTGTGATCACTGTAGTCGAAGCTGGAGGAATGTTTCAAGTCGTAGTAGGAAATGCAGTAAATGAAGTGTATGACGTATTATCCAAACAAATGAAACTAGAAGATGATGCATCTAGTGGAAAGAGAGGAACTGAGAAAAAAGGCATTTTAAACTCTTTTATAGACATGATCGCCGCTGTTTTTGCCCCGACTTTAGGCGTCTTGGCAGGAAGTGGTTTGATCAAAGGAGTACTCGCCTTATGTACGAGTTTGAATTTATTAACTACTGAATCAGGAACTTATATCATTTTGAATGCAGCAGCTGATGCATTTTTCTATTTCTTGCCTATATTTTTGGCATATACTGCTGCAAAAAAGTTCAATACAGATCGTTTCATCGCTATGGTTGTTGCAGCAGCTCTCGTTTATCCTACGATTGTCAGTGCATATAGTGATAGCATAACCTTGCGATTTCTAGGGATGCCCGTGATTCTAGCAAGGTATACAAGTACGGTTATTCCAGCAATTTTAGCTGTATGGGTTCTTTCTTATATTGAGCCTAAGATTCGCAAAAGCTTGCACGAAAGTATTCGAAATCTATTGACACCATTCATTTGTATCATCGTGATGGTCCCAATTACTTTATTAGTTGTAGGTCCAATTGCAGATTATGCAAGTCAGCTGATTGCAGCTGGATATTTAGCTGTTTATAACTTTAGCCCTGTTTTATCTGGTGCTGTTATCGGCGGATTTTGGCAAGTGTTAGTGATTTTTGGGTTACATTGGGGACTTGTACCAGTAATGACCAACAATCTTTCTTTCTACGGTCGTGATACGCTAGGTCCAGCATGTATGACTGCCGTAGCTGCGCAAGCAGGAGCAGTACTTGGGGTATTTTTGAAAACGAAAAATAAGAAAGTAAAAAGTTTATCTTTATCTGCATTTATCACAGCATTATTTGGAATCACTGAACCTGCTGTTTATGGTGTGACTCTTAAATATAAAAGACCATTTTACATTGCTTGTATATGTGGAGCTATATTTGGTGGAGTAGCTGGTGCCGCAGGAGCCGGTGCTTTGGCAGTTGCTACAAGAAGTATTTTGTCTTTCCCGATTTATATTGGTGAAGGATTTGTTTGGCTAGTTGCTAGTTATTTCTTAGCGATGATCAGTTCCTGTATGCTAACTTTTCTTTTCGGCTACAAGGATGAAATCGAAGAAGAATCCTCAAAGGATATAGTGTTAAGTACTCCTGCAGCAGGTGAAATAATTGATTTATCTGAAGTAAACGATCCAACATTTGCTAGTGGATCTTTAGGAGAAGGGTTTGCGATCATTCCAACGGACGGAAAAATCTACAGTCCTGTAAATGGGGAAGTTTCAACAGTTTTTCCAACGAAACATGCAATTGGGGTAGTCAGTGAAGAAGGAGCAGAGATACTGATCCATATCGGTATTGATACAGTGAATTTAAATGGCAAATACTTTCAAAGTGCAGTATCTGATGGAAAAAAAGTACGTAAAGGCGATTTATTGATGGAAGTAGATTTGCAAGAATTAATCAAAGAGGGATATGATCCGACCACAATGGTTATTGTTACAAATAGTAGTAGATTCAAAAATATCATTACTAGTCATAAGAAAAATAATCAAACGAGAAAACTAGCAAGTTTAGGGGGATCGATATGAAAAAATTTCCAGAAGGATTTTTATGGGGCGGAGCGACAGCGGCCAATCAATGTGAAGGTGCATGGGATGTAGATGAAAAAGGATTATCTGTGTCTGATGTGTATACATTCGACAGCGATTTACCTAAAGAAAAATGGACAGATCAATGGCATATGATGACGCATCAGCAAGTAAAAGCGGCGCAGGATCCCAACAGCAAGTATTATTATCCTAAAAGACACGGAAATGATTTCTATCATCACTTTAAAGAAGACATCCGTTTATTTGCTGAAATGGGTTTTAAATGCTATCGGATGTCTATCGCATGGACAAGAATTTTTCCTCATGGTGATGAAGAAACACCCAATGAAGCGGGATTATTTTTTTATGATCAAGTGTTTGACGAATGTCTAAAATATGGGATTGAGCCAGTCGTTTCTCTTTCCCATTATGAAATGCCGTTATATTTGGTTACAGAATATGGTGGATGGCCTAATCGAAAGCTTATTCAGTTTTACGTTCGTTTCGCTGAAACAGTATTCAAACGCTATAAAAATAAAGTAAAATATTGGATGACTTTCAATGAAATCAACTGTGTAAAACATCACCCTTTTGTTAGCGTAGGAGTAATTGAAGAAAACCATCCCCATTTGGAACAAGCGAAATACCAAGGTGCACACCATCAGTTTATAGCAAGTGCTTTAGCTACAAAAGCTTGTCATGAAATTATCAAAGGTTCACAAGTCGGTTGTATGATCAGCTATCAGCTTCTTGTTCCGTATTCTTGTGATCCGGATGATATTCAAAAAACAATTGAGCAGCAAAGAACTTCTTTGTTCTTTAGTGATGTTCAAGCAAGAGGATATTATCCAGCGTATACGCAACGAATGTTTGAAGAAAAAGGTGTCAACTTAAAAATAGAAGTAGGTGATGAAGAAATCTTAGCAGCCTACCCTGTTGATTTTGTTTCTTTTAGCTACTACATGTCTAGTGCAGTCAGTGCTCATCCAGAAAATTTGGAAGGGGTCCAAGGAAACTTAATAACTGGAGGAATTAAAAATCCGTATCTTCCATCAAGTGAATGGGGCTGGCAGATTGATCCTAAGGGTTTGAGAATTGCTTTGAATCAATTATATGATAGGTATCAAAAACCACTGTTCATAGCTGAAAACGGACTCGGAGCTATAGACAAAGTAGAAGAAGATGGAACCGTTCAAGACGATTACCGCATTGACTATTTGAAGCAGCATATTGAGCAGATGAAGGAAGCTATCGAAGATGGAGTAGATTTATTTGGTTATACGTCGTGGGGCTGCATTGATATCGTCAGCGCTTCTACTTCACAAATGTCAAAACGTTATGGATATATCTATGTTGATCAAGATGACGAAGGGAATGGCACAAAGAAACGGTTAAAGAAAAAATCATTTGATTGGTACAGACAAGTCATCCAATCAAATGGCGAAATCCTATAATAAAAGGAAATAAGGGACTGTGACAAAAGTCTTGTCACAGCTCCTTCTTTACGAATAAACAGTATTCTCCTGCCAACTCCTCGATCACAAGTCACCATAGTCATAAAACATGAGAAGCTGTTTTTTGAAATTGCTCCTTGTGACTCGGAGTTCAACGGCAGGCTCACGACCTCTCAATAAACGGTGTACAATCAGCTGACCATCGGCATTAGCTCAAAAAACGACAAAATATGAGGAACTATTTTTGTTTGGCTGTTCTTATTACTTGATGCAGGACGACTTTTTCACAACCTCTGATATAAACGGTGTTCAAAAGCCAGTTTTTCGGTATTAAGCCAAATTTATGCAAAAATGTGGAAAGCCATTTTCACAAAATTTTTCTTCATACTCAAAACTAAACGACTTTTTCACAACCTCTGATTCACGGTGTTCCAGAAGGAGTTTTGTCGAAAACAAGCCGAATTTCTTTGAAGATGGCTACTTCTTTTTCTCAAATCTAGACAGAGGAGGCGGTCATTATTACGAGTTTTTTGACAAAAAATAAAAATCATACTATGATATGTACGCTAATGGAGGGGATGAAATGGAAAAGCCAATTGAAAAAGCGTTAGATGAATGTCTTTTCTTTAGCGTGAAAAAGCTAGATCGCATGTTGAATAAATTAGCTGATGAAGCGTTTAGAAGGACAGGTCTGGCACCAACTTATGGTTTTATTTTATTGATATTAAAAGAAAAAGACGGAATACCACAAAAAGATATTGCACAAATGCTCTATTCCGCTCCATCAACGATTGCTCGTTTTGTTGAAAAATTAGAATATAAAGGATACGTCAAAACAGTTAGCGAAGGTCGCTTGTCATTAGTTTATCTTACAGAACAAGGACGCCAATTTACTAAGGAAGTCGATGGTAGCTGGGAAGAACTCCATCAGTCGTACAAAGCAGTCTTGGGAAATGAAGCAAGTAAAGAATTAGCCGAGATAATGAATGAAGCAACAGATAAGTTACAAAAAAAATAAAAATTTTTTTAAGCAAATTAGTTGCATGTGCAACTAACAGAGTAGTTTAATGATAGATGATTCTCGATAGGTTAATCAGAGCGAATTATGGGAGGAATGACAATGTCACAATTTGATCAATCAATTACTTTACCTTCAGGAGTTCAATTGAAGAACCGATTGATGCTGTCGCCTATGACGACACAACTCAGCTTCTTCAATGGAGTGATCACCGAAGATGAGATCACTTATTATAAACAACGTTCTAAAGGACTTGGTGCTGTTATTACTGGTGCTGCAAATGTCCAAGATATCGGAAAAGGCTGGCCAGGTGAACTGAGCATCGCTCACGATGAAATGATTCCTCGGTTAAGTGAACTAGCTAAAGCAATCCAAGGAGAAGGTGCAAAAGCGATTGTTCAGATTTTCCACGGTGGACGAATGACTAGTCGAGCTACTCTATCAGGAGAACAGCCTGTATCTGCAAGTGCAGTTGCAGCGGAACGACCTGATGCAGAAACACCGCGAGCATTAAGTGAAAATGAAATCAAAGAAACAATCCAAGCATTTGGCGAAGCCACACGCAGAGCGATTGAATCAGGATTTGATGGAATCGAGTTGCATGGAGCAAATACGTATTTGATTCAACAATTTTTCTCTCCGCATTCGAATAGACGAGAGGATCAATGGGGCGGTAGCTTGGAAAGTCGTTATCGTTTTATTGAAGAATTATTAACAACGGTTTTCTCAGCGGTTGAACAATATGCTAAAAAACCATTCATCGTAGGGTATCGTTTCTCACCAGAAGAATATGAAACACCAGGTATCCGTTTTGAAGACACGATCTGGCTTCTTGAACGATTACGTGAGTCAAAACTAGATTATCTGCATGTTTCATTAAATATGTATGATCGAATAGCTCGTTCTGATAAATACAACGATAAATCGATTCTTGAAGTGGTCCATAACACGATTCAAGGAAAGATCCCTTTAGTTGGTGTCGGTGGGATCCGCAATCGCGAAGATGTAGAGCAGGTATTGAAATATGCAGAACTTGCAGCAATTGGACAGCAAATGATCGTCGATCCTGACTGGGCAGAGAAATTATTGGAAAACCGTGAGGATGAATTTGTAACGAAACCCTTCGAAGAAGCATATAAAGAGCTTTATTTGCCAAGTCCATTATATAATTTCTTGAAAGCACGTTATCAATAACGCAATTTTTATAGAAAGAGGATGGGAAAATGAAAGTATTGATCGTATTAACAAATGTAGAAAAGTACGAAAAGATCGAGCGTCCTACAGGTTTGTGGTTAAGTGAACTGACTCATTTTTATGATGTATTAGTAAAAAATGGGATCGATGCAGATTTTGTCAGTCCTAAAGGCGGATATGTACCTTTAGAACCGCAAAGTGTTTTGAATATGGATGAAATCGATTGGGCCTATTATAAAGATGAAGATTTCAGAAATCGGGCCTTGGGAAATACCTTACGTCCTGATGATGTGGATGCAAATGATTATGCAGCGGTTTATTATGCTGGTGGCCACGGAACAATGTGGGATTTTCCAGAAGCAATAGATCTTGGGAAAGTCGCTTCACAAATCTATCGAAATGAAGGGCTGGTCTCAGCTGTTTGTCACGGTGTTGTAGGATTGTTGCCAGTTACAGATGAGTCTGGAAAATCTATTTTAGCTGGACGTACGGTGACTGGGTTCAGTAATGAAGAAGAGGAAGCAAATGGTACAACGAATGAAGTACCATTCTTAGCAGAAGATGCTTTGAAAGAAAAAGGAGCAAACTATCAGTCTGGTGGAGCTTTTTCAGAAGTGGTTCACATTGATGGGCGGCTTCTTACAGGGCAAAATCCTCAATCTGCTCATCAATTAGGCGAAGCAGTTGTTGAAGCATTAAAGAATTAAAAATTGTTAGCATAAAAATGATGTGTCTATTCTAACTATTACATTACACACACTAAAACTCGTCTTTTCGTTCTTTTCTGTTTCCTATTTGGACAGAGGTACGTAAAAGGCGAGTTTTTTTCTTTTATAAGAGTACATTTTTTGAAACATCTCTTCAGAAATGATACTCTTCAATTAGGTCCACTAGTATATTATTAAGAAGCAGACCTAGAACACGGTATGATGGAGAGGGTTGATTCTGCTGCATCGCTATGTATCACAAGGTTGAAAGCGAGTTATGAATACTGTGTTTTCTGATTGAGAAGTTAGCAGTAGAACACCTTATAAGAAAGAGGAATGCAGATGAACATTGTAATTGTCGGCGGGTCGTTTGCAGGGATTCATGCGGCTATTTATCTTCGCCAATTGATGCCAACAAGTGAAATATATTTGATTGAAAAGCAATCGAAGTTAGGATGGATTCCCAGCGGGTTCAATTTGATATTAAAAGGAAAGGTTACCAGTGAAAAACAACTTTCTTGGATCACGAAAGAAGAACTGACTGACCGCTATCGAATCCATGTTTACACAGAAAAGACAGTAATAGGATTGAAAGAAAAAAAAGTCGTTTTAGCAGGAGGAAAAAAATTGGATTTTGATCGTTTGATTCTAGCGACTGGTTCAAATCAAAAGTTTCGAAATATTTCTGCAGAATCAACGCTTATTCACCCAGTTAAAAAGATACAAAACGTAACGGCTCTTCAGCAAAAGATCATGAATGCAAAGAAAATTGCAATTATTGGTGCAGGACAAGCAGGAATCGAAATAGCTGAAGGTTTGGCATCAAGAAAAAAACAAATCCATCTTTACGAAAGCCGAAAGTCAATTCTTTTTCGTTATCTAGATCCTGAAATGACAGAACCGTTAGTAAAGGAAATGAAAAATCAAGGGCTTTCACTTTTTTTAGAAGAACAAGTTGTGTCTTTGACCGAAAATGAAACCGCTATTGTAGAGACGGAAAAAAGAAAGGAGAACTATGATCTTGTTTTGCTGGCTAATCATTCTCGCCCCGACAATCAGATGTGGGAAGAACAATTAACATTGAATGATGATGGAACGATCTGGGTAGATGACTACTTGCAAACGTCTCAAAAAGACGTTTATGCGATTGGCGATGCGATCCAAGTAACTTTTCGTCCAACAAATGAAAAAATGTATGTTTCTCTAGTAAATAACGCTGTCCGTACAGCACGAAATGTCAGCAAGACAATTAGTGGCTCACAGACAAAGGATCAGGGAACCTATCGTCCAGTCGGCAATCAGTGGTTTGGCTATTTCTTAGGAAGCGTAGGTTTGACAGAAGAAGAGAGCATTTTTTATCCCCAAAAAATTGAAACAGGATACGTAGACTACAAGCTTACAGCAATAAATCAAAGCAAAGTTAAACTCAAATTTCTATTTGATTCTGAAAAAAAGATTCTTGGAGCACAGCTCCAAAGCAAAAAAGAGATGTTCCACCTTCTTGACCAACTGACAATTGCAGTAGAAGAAGGATGGACGTTTGAACAGTTAGAAGAACATGAGCTATTTTTCCAGCCAGAATACCGTGTGCCAGATATGGTGTGGTCAAAGGTGGCGAATACTGCCTATGAAGATTGAAGCATTATTAGAAAGAAAAGAGCAGTTACAGATCCTGATTTTGCGAAACCTTGTTCTGCAAGGAGGAACAGCCTCTATCAATGGTTTGAGAGAGCATGTCCAACTGTCAAAAGCCTCGTTTGATCAATATTTGGAAGATATTGAATTGATTGGCCGAATGATGGAAAAAAAAGTAGAAGTACAGCGAAATGAGTATCAGGCGCTGCTGGTGTTGGACGAAGATGTAAGTTTGGAAAAAATTCTATTGTTTTTATTGCAGGAAAGCTTGAAGTTTAAGATGCTCGTCTATTTATTAGAACATCAGCAAGTATCCATCGTTCGATTAGCGACAGCGTTTAATATCAGTGAGTCTTCTGTTTTTCGAAAGATCAAAGAATTGAACCAGCTCTTAGAGGAATTTGGATTACAAATCAAAAACGGTCAATTATACGGAGAAGAGCTACAGATACGATATTTTTATTATGAACTATTCCAATATGTCCCGGAAGATCAGCGACCGCTTTTTTTGCAAAATACACCAGAAAAAAGACCGTTCATTCTAGGATTGGACCGTGTATTAGAAACAACGTTTACGGCATCAGCAGAAGCACAGATTGCTTGCTGGCTCGGGATTACGAAAAAAAGACTATTGAATGAAAAAAGTACGTACGCAACTTTGAAAGAAAAGAAATTACTCTATCAGTCGGACCGGCTTTATCAAGCAATCGATCCAATCATCGTGATGCATCTTAGTCGAACAGCAGCAGAACTGAATGTATACGAAACAATGATGTTTTACAGCTTTTTTGTTTCTTTTTCGATAGTAGACGAAGAAATATTTTATCAGTATGATTTGACACGGAGCAAAAAGTTACCAACCGCTGTTTTAGATACTTACATTCGGGAAACGATGTTATGGCATTATCGTCCTCGTCGTTTGAAAATCAAAGAAGAAAAGGCAGTAGGCTACCAAATTTCCCAGATCAACAATGAATGGTTTTTCTTTGTTGGAAAGATCGAAGTCTATGAGCGTGATCGGCTTTTGGAACAGCAGCAGAAAATGCTCGGGCATTCCTTAACACAGTTACTGGCGAAATTACAGGAAACAGCGGTGCAGCAATTGCCTAGGAAAAGAGCTGAAGACAGTGAGCTTAGTTACCTGATGATTCAGTATGCCAATGTTCTTTTGATGATCGATTTTTATATTGCAAAACCAGTAGTGATTGGAATCGATTTAGAAAGTCTGCCGATTTATCGTATTGCTTTTCAACAATATCTGATCAGAGAACTGAGGGGAATCGGCGGTATTGAGATTGGAAGTTATGAAGAAGGTAAAGAATATGATTTGGTGATCACATTTTGCCAGAGAAACAAAAAACAGTGTGAATATTATCTGTCAGAATTTGCGTCACCTTACGACATTATTCGATTGAAAAGAAGAATAGAGACGCTGAAAAAAGAAAAGAATTGATTAAAAAATAGCTTCATAATAAAAAACTGTCAAAAAAAGAAAAAAAGAATAAAATTTTGACAGTTTCTTTTTTTAAAACAGTAGTATGATAAGAGTAGTTAAAGAAAGCGTTTGCATATAATGGAGGGAATCACAATGACAGAATCAACGTATATCATGGCGATTGACCAAGGTACAACTAGCTCACGAGCAATTATCTTTGACAAGAAAGGAAGACACATCGGCAGTTCTCAAAAAGAGTTCACGCAATATTTCCCGCAAGAAAGTTGGGTGGAACATGATGCAAATGAAATCTGGAATTCTGTACAGTCAGTTATTGCCGGAGCGTTCATCGAATCAGGGATCAAACCAAATCAGATTGCTGGGATTGGCATAACGAACCAGCGTGAAACAACAGTAATCTGGGAAAAAGATACAGGACGTCCAATCTATCATGCAGTTGTTTGGCAATCCAGACAATCAGCTGGAATTGCAGATAACTTAAAAAATGAAGGCTATCAAGAATTTTTCCACGAAAAAACAGGGCTAGTGATCGATGCCTATTTCTCAGCAACGAAGATTCGCTGGATTCTTGATCATGTAGAAGGTGCGCAAGAACGCGCTGAAAAAGGCGAGTTAATGTTTGGAACGATTGATTCGTGGTTAGTATGGAAACTGACCGATGGGCAAGCGCACGTTACTGATTACTCGAATGCCAGCCGGACGATGTTGTTCAATATCCATCAGCTAGATTGGGATCAGGAGATTTTAGATTTACTAAATATTCCTCGAGTGATGTTACCAAAAGTCACTTCTAACTCAGAAGTTTATGGTTATACGCAAGGTTATCATTTTTATGGAAGTGAAGCACCAATTTCAGGGATGGCAGGAGACCAGCAAGCCGCATTATTCGGACAAATGGCATTCGAACCAGGCATGGTCAAGAATACTTATGGTACAGGTTCATTTATTGTCATGAATACCGGTGAAAAACCGCAATTATCCAAAAATAATTTATTGACGACAATTGGTTACGGCATAAATGGAAAGGTTTACTATGCTTTAGAAGGAAGTATTTTTGTGGCTGGTTCTTCGATTCAATGGCTGAGAGATGGACTTCAAATGTTGCAAAAAGCTAGCGATTCAGAAGACGCAGCGAAACGCTCTACAAGCGAAGATGAGGTCTATGTTGTTCCTGCATTTGTTGGACTGGGTGCTCCTTATTGGGATCAGGCAGCACGAGGGGCTATGTTTGGTTTGACACGTGGAACGACAAAAGAAGATATCATTAAAGCTACTTTGCAGTCGATTGCCTATCAAGTGAGAGATATCATCGATACGATGCAAGATGACACTGGAATCAAGATTCCTGTATTGAAAGTGGATGGCGGTGCAGCAAATAATGAATATCTGATGCAATTCCAAACAGATATCTTGAATGTACCGATCCAACGAGCAGAAAACTTGGAAACAACGGCGCTAGGGGCAGCATTTTTAGCAGGATTAGCTGTCGGCTATTGGAAAGATACAGATGAGATCCGTGAATTTTATGAAGCTGGTAAGCTATTTGAAGTTCAAATGGAGGAAGAGCGCCGGGAAAAACTTTACAACGGTTGGAAAAAAGCAGTAAAAGCTACCCAAGCATTTGAATAAGGAGGAAATCCATATGTTTTCAAACAAGACAAGACAAGATAGCATTCAAAAAATGCAGCAAGAAGAATTGGATCTGTTGATCATCGGTGGCGGAATCACTGGTGCCGGTGTGGCAGTCCAGTCAGCAGCATCAGGAATCAAAACAGGATTGATCGAAATGCAGGATTTTGCAGAAGGGACTTCCTCTCGCTCGACCAAACTTGTTCATGGCGGTATTCGTTATCTGAAGACATTTGATGTGGAAGTAGTAGCTGACACAGTTGGTGAACGTGCAGTCGTACAAAGTATTGCCCCACACATCCCAAAACCAGATCCAATGCTTTTGCCAATCTATGAGGGCGAAGGAGCAACAACCTTCAATATGTTCTCGGTCAAAGTAGCAATGGACCTTTATGACAAACTGGCAAATGTGACAGGAACCAAATATGAGAATTATACGCTGACACCAGAAGAAGTATTGGAAAGAGAACCGTTTTTGAAAAAAGAAGGGCTAAAAGGCGCGGGTGTCTATCTAGATTTCCGCAACAATGATGCCCGTTTAGTGATTGATAATATCAAAAAGGCTGCCGAAGATGGGGCTTATCTAGTAAGTAAAATGAAAGCGGTTGGCTTTTTATATGATGGCGATCAAATCGTTGGCGTCAAAGCTCGTGACTTGCTGACAGATGAAGTGATCGAAATCAAAGCAAAATTAGTGATCAATACGAGTGGTCCTTGGGTAGATAAAGTACGAAACTTGAATTTTACGCGTCCAGTCTCTCCTAAAATGCGTCCAACTAAAGGGATCCATTTAGTTGTAGATGCGAAAAAACTGCCTGTACCGCAACCCACATACTTCGATACAGGAAAGCAAGATGGGCGAATGGTTTTTGCTATTCCAAGAGAAAACAAGACTTACTTTGGTACGACAGATACGGATTACCAAGGAGATTTTACGGATCCGAAAGTCACACAAGAAGATGTAGATTATCTATTGGATGTGATCAATCATCGCTATCCAGAAGCAAATATCACATTGAAAGATATCGAAGCAAGCTGGGCAGGACTTCGTCCACTGTTGATTGGTAATTCTGGTTCTGATTACAATGGTGGAGATAATGGATCGATTTCAGACAAGAGCTTCAATAAAGTTGTCGATACAGTAAGTGAATATAAGGAAAACAAAGTTTCTCGTGCTGAAGTAGAAGACGTGTTGAACCATTTGGAAAACAGCCGTGATGAAAAAGCACCTTCTACGATTTCCAGAGGTAGTTCTTTAGAAAGAGAACCAGATGGCTTGCTGACTTTATCAGGCGGGAAAATCACCGATTACCGTAAGATGGCAGAAGGAGCTTTGCGATTGATACGCCAATTATTAAAAGAAGAATACGGAATAGAGACGAAAGAAATCGATTCTAAAAAATATCAGATTTCAGGTGGAAATTTCGATCCAACGAAATTAGAAGAAACAGTAACAGAATTGGCAAAAGAAGGAGTAGCAGCCGGCTTAGAGGAAGAAGACGCTACTTATATCGCTGATTTTTACGGGACTAATGCTCGACGTATCTTTGAATTAGCAAAAGAAATGGCACCTTATCCTGGTTTGAGTCTCGCTGAGTCAGCTCGGTTACGTTATGGATTAGAAGAAGAAATGGTTTTGGCCCCAGGCGATTATCTCATTCGTCGTACAAATCATCTGTTGTTTGAACGAGATCAGCTTGATGAGATCAAGCAACCTGTGATCGATGCAATTGCTGGGTATTTTGGGTGGACAGAAGAGGAGAAGGCGCAACAGACTAAACGTTTAGAAGCATTGATTGCAGAATCAGATCTGCGGGAACTAAAGGGGGAGAAATAAATGAACAGTGATATGACTCAAATCATGGGGGAGTTTATTGGGACACTGATCCTAGTTTTGCTTGGAGATGGTGTGTGTGCGGCTGTGAATTTAAACAAAAGTAAAGCACAGGCTTCTGGCTGGATTGTCATCGCATTTGGTTGGGGACTCGCTGTAACAATGGCTGTCTATATTTCTGGATTCATGGGCCCAGCTCATTTGAATCCTGCAGTCTCTCTAGCTATGGCGATGACAGGGGCAATTAGTTGGAATCTCGTCGTTCCTTTCATCATTGCACAAGTTTTAGGAGCTTTTGCAGGGGCTATTCTTGTTTGGCTTTCTTATTTGCCACATTGGAATGCAACGAAAGATGAAAGCGCGATTTTAGGAACGTTTGCAACAGGCCCTGCTATACGGAATTATCCAGCAAATGTGATCACAGAATTAATTGGTACATTTGTATTAGTTCTTGGGTTGCTAGCTTTTGGACAAAACGAATTTGCACCTGGAACGAACGTATTCGCTGTAGGCGGATTAATCTTGGCAATCGGTCTTTCATTAGGAGGGCCAACAGGATATGCAATCAACCCTGCTCGGGACTTTGGTCCTCGATTAGCTCATGCGGTATTGCCAATAGCTAATAAAGGTACTTCAGATTGGGCATATTCATGGGTACCAATTGCAGGGCCAATGATCGGAGCAATTATCGCGGTAGGTGTCTATTCATTAATGGTGTAAATCTATAAAACATACTAAAGTTTGACAACCAAAATGTGTCTTGCTATAGTTAAGTGGAAAATAAATAAGACCTAGAAGAATGGGGTATGTTTTGTGAGTGTAGCTGGTATCTAATCAGTAAGTCGAATAGCCAATAAACAAAGTTTATTTGGTGTGCTTATGAAACGGTACCTGTCAGGAAAACAATATCTTTGTATTCTAATAAGGATAGGACATGACTTTTTTAAGCTGTGTTCTATCCTTTTATTTATCTCTAGGCCCTTATTTATTTTGGGACAGGTATCTCTTCAAGAAAAGGAGAGAGTATGAACAACGAAATGATTAGTCAATTACAATTTGATCGGATCAAAAAGGAAATTCAAGCAAGAGCGATTGGAAACTATAGCAAAAAACGAATCAGCGATATGACGGTCTCGACAAACCTACAAACTGTCTTGGATCGTCAAGAAGAAACAAGAGAAGCACGCTTGATCTTAGAAAGCAGTCAGCATGTTCCATTTATGGGGTTGCCGAGGATCGATGCACTGACAGAACAAGTCAAAAAAGGGTTGATTCTGCAGCCAACCGATTTGATCGAATATGCAGATTTTCTTAGAAGCAGTCGAATGATCACAAAGTTTTTTGATAAGAATCAATACCAGACACCCTTGTTGTTTGCTTATAGCAAACATCTTCCTGATTTGATAAATGTAGAAGAGTTGATTGACCAGAAAATAAAAAATAATAAAGTCAGTGACGACGCGTCACGTAATTTGCGTAAAGTACGCAAACAATTACAACTAATCGAAAAAGAAATCCAGTCAAAATTACTGAAATTCTTGCGTCATCCGAAAAACAAAGAAATGATCCAAGAAGCAATGATTGTTCAAAAAGGCGAATACTATACGATTCCTATCAAAGCCAGCTATAAAAATAAAATAGATGGAACGATTATCGATGAATCAAATAAAAGAACGACGGTTTTTATTGAACCAACTGTGATTTCTAAATTGAATGAACACTATCAGTTGTTAAAAGCTGAAGAAATCAGTGAAGAATATCAAGTCCTGGCGGCATTGACTGGTGCTATCGCAGAAAACGAAGAAGTGATCGATTTATTGATCGAAACGATCACGGTGTTAGATATCATCTTTGCTCGGGCAAAATTTAGCCGAGAAATCAATGGAATCACACCTAGAATCAATAAATCGGAACATATCATTATCAAGCAAGGCAGACATCCATTTTTACCTGAGCATGCGGTACCATTGGATGTTGAAATCGGTAAAGACTATCGAGGCTTGATTATCACCGGAGCAAATGCCGGAGGCAAAACAGTCGTGTTGAAGACGGTCGGTTTATTGACTTTGATGGCGATGTTCGGTATGCAAGTTCCGGCAAAAGAAGGGACAGAGCTTGCTGTCTTTGATGAGATTTTCGTCGATGTCGGTGACCACCAAAATTTAGAAAATGCGTTGAGTACATTTTCTGGTCATATGCAAAACATCGCTGCTATTTTGAAAAAGATAAAAAGGAATACGTTGGTACTTTTAGATGAGATTGGCAGTGGAACAGAGCCAAATGAAGGGGCTGCACTAGCGATCGCAATCATGGAATCTATGTATGAGCAGGGGGCATTGATCATTGCCACGACCCATTATGGAGAAATCAAGAAATTCGCCGGAGATCATGAAGATTTTGTGCCGGCTGCTATGGCTTTCGATCGTGAAGCACTTCGTCCTAAATATCAGTTGCGGGTTGGAGAAACAGGAGAAAGCCAAGCTTTGTGGATTGCTCATAAAATGGATATGTCGATGAAATTGATCCATCAAGCAGAGCGTTACTTGGCGGAAAAAGCCTATCGGACACAGAAAAAAGAATTTCTTCCTAAGACAGCAGTTACAAATAGGAAGGAGAATAAAAAAGAACGCCAGCTCTTTGCAAAAGGTGATCGGATATTTGTCAATGAATACCAAAAAGAAGCGTTAGTTTATGAAGATATAGGTGAAGATACGATTGATGTATATTTAGACAAAAAAATAATCCACGTGCCTCGTCAGCGTGTTCGTCTGGTGTGTTCAGCAGAAGATCTGTACCCGACAGGTTACGATTTAGACAGTCTGTTTATCGATTATAAAACACGTAAACGGCAGCGTGACCAAGAGCGAGGATCAAAAAAAGCTCATAAAGTACTAGTAAAAGAAATGCGCAAACGACAGGAAGAAAGAAGAGTAAACGATGAAAACAGCAAGTGATTATCTCAAATTAGCTCATAATATCAGTGGCTGTAAAGAAAAATAAAAACAGTGAAATCATTGGTTTTATTCCCCGTGTAAGCTAAAATAAAAAGAAAAGAGTGCTGAGGAGGTGGGGCGATAAAATGAAATTAAGCACAGACTGGCGTAAAGAAATACAAACGATTCCGAATCTTTTATCGATATTCCGTATTTTTTTGCTGCCGATTTATCTTTATTTTGTGCTGAGACAGTCATTTTATATAGCAGGAGCGGTCATTGTTGTCTCAGGTTTGTCTGATTATCTAGACGGGGTCATTGCTCGGAGATATAATCAGGTAACAGACTTAGGGAAGGTGCTTGATCCGTTTGCAGATAAATTGACACAACTTTTTCTGATTTTGTCTATGGCATGGTATCGACCGTGGCTTTGGCTGTTGTTTGGTCTATTCTTGATAAAAGAAGGCTTTATGTTTGTAGCTGGATTAATCGGGCTATCTAAAAATATCAAATTAAGTGGAGCGAAGTGGTATGGCAAAGTAGCGACTGCTGTCATCTATGTTGGCATGATCCTTTTGCTGCTTTTCCCAGAATTACCAACGTTGTGGGTGAGAGTCATTTTTGCCGTCATCACTTACGGTCTTTTACAATCTTTTGTCTTGTATGCTGTCGAGTACCGAAAGATGTTTCAAAGAAAATAAAAAAGGGGTGTGACCTATGTCGCACTCCTTTTTTTGATAAATAGACTCCCAGTAGCTACTTCTCGATAATAAGCCAACCAAACCAAAAACAGGAGAAGTTGTTTTTGAAATTATTTCTTGTGATTCGGAGTTAAATGGTAGGCTCACAACCTCTTGGTAAACGGTGCTCAATCAGCTGACCTTCGGTATTAGCTCAAAAAACGGCAAAATATGAGCAGCTATTTTTCCGTTTGTTTCTCTAATACTCAGGTCAAACCGCTGATTTTACAACCTCTTCCTTAAACGGTGTTCAAAAGCCAGTTTCTCGGTATTAAGCCAAATTTATGCAAAAATGTAGAAAGCCATTTTCACAAAATTTTTCTTAATAATCGAAACTAAGCGACTTTTTCACAATCTCTTCCTTAAACGGTGTTCAATCAGCTGACCTTCGGTATTCGCTCAAAAAACGGCAAAATATGAGGAGCTATTTTCCCTTTTTTTTCTCTAATACTTAGGTCAAACCGCTGATTTCACAACCTCTTTCTTAAACGGTGTTCAAAAGCTTGCACCTGCGGTAATAAGCCCAACCAAACGAAAAATATGAGAAGCTATTTTTGTTTGGCTGTTCTTATTACTTGATGCAGGACAGCTTTTTCACAACCTCTGATTCACGGTGTTCCAGAAGTAGCTTCTTCGAAAAATGAGCTGAGATTTCACAAAAATTTGAGAAGCAATTTTCGTAAATTCCTTCTTATTTCTTGAAGATGACCACTTCTGTCGCAACCTCTACTGACTAAGGCTTGATATAAGCATAACCTTGGGATTGCAGTTCAACTAAATCAAGGACACCTGCTGGTACAACGATTACTTGTTCAGGTAAAGAACTTTCTGAAATATGATTAGCACGCATAGCATTGGCGCAAGCGTGAAAAACGACTCCTTGCAAATCTAAGAATTCTGCATTGGCAGAGTCTAGATAACCGGTAATCGCAATGCCGTTTACAGATACGACAATCGTTGTTTCTGGAGAAGCTTTTATCAGGTTTTTTACGTTTTTCCCTGTTTCTGACCATTTTTCTAATTCATCAATATGGAAAACGACTTTCATTGAAATCATTCCTTTACTTTTTAATAATCATCTTGATCGCTTGCTCTAATTTAGCCGCTTGTTCTTCTGGATTACTATCAGGTTTCTCAAAGCAATTTTTCAGATTATCTGCAACGATCATGCCCATTACGCGATCAATACTAGAACGAACAGCGCTTAATTGAGTGATGACATCCATACATTCTTTTTCGTCTTCGATCATTTTTTGGATACCACGAATTTGTCCCTCTGTACGTTTCAAACGGTTCAGGATATTTTTATTATCAATCTCCATAACACATTCTCCTCTATTTTTATAATTAGATAATACCCCTTATCGGTATTTTATGCAAATATAAAAAGTAGTGAAAAAAATGAAGAGTCATTCTGGTTGACATATTAATAAAGCTCCTGTTTAATATACCCCATGAGGTATTTATAAAAATGTAAATGAGGTGCAGAAAATGAATTTGCTATTTCAATCAATAAAATCGATAACAGTCCCAGAATTAAAGGAAAAGCTTTTGGAAAATCCAGCGTTACTTGATGTTAGAACACCTGCAGAATACCGGGGTGGGCATATAAAAGGAGCTAAAAATGTTCCATTACAAAGTATAAACAGATATGATGGAGACAAAGAAAAGACCGTCTATGTGATTTGTCAATCAGGGATGAGGAGTAAACAAGCAGCTAAAGAATTAAAGAAATCTGGTTATGATGTAGTGAATGTACGTGGTGGCATGAATCAATGGTTTGATCGAACAGTAGGAGGGAAATAAGATGAAAATCGTTATTGTCGGAGGTGTAGCAGGTGGAATGTCTGCTGCTACACGGCTTCGCCGATTAATGGAAGATGCAGAAATCGTTGTTTTTGAAAAAGGACCGTATGTTTCTTTTGCAAATTGCGGCTTGCCTTATTATCTTTCGGGAGAAATCAGTGAACGGGAAAATCTTCTTGTCCAAACGCCAGAATCATTATCCGCTCGTTTTTGTTTAGATGTGCGTCCAAATCATGAAGTGACAGCCATCTTTCCCGAAAACAAAACGGTAGAAGTCGTACATGAGGGTCAAAAACACATTGAACAGTACGATGCATTGGTTTTATCTCCTGGTGCAAAACCAGTTGTTCCATCGATTCCAGGGATAACAGAAGCCGACAATGTTTTTTCTATTAGAAATGTACCAGATATCGATAAAGTGATGCATGCATTAGAAAAACAGCCAAAGCGTGCCGTGATCGTTGGTGCTGGATTCATCGGATTGGAAATGGCAGAAAACCTAAAAAGAAGAGGTTTAGAAGTCATGGTGATCGAACAAGCACCACATATTCTTCCGACACTGGATGAAGAAATGGCAGCTTTTATAGAAAAAGAATTGTCTCATCAAGGAGTAGAAGTGATTACTTCTCATGCTGTCGCTGGATTTGAAGACCACGGGAAACGATTGCGACTGGATGATGGGCGTACCATCCCTGCTGATTTAGTTATTTTATCCATTGGTGTTCGTCCTGATAACCAGCTAGCAGTGACTGCTGGAATCGAATTGGGTATACGCGGGGGTATCCTAGTAGACGAACGATATCAAACGAATATTCCTGATATTTATGCGGTGGGGGATGCTATCGTTGTAAAACAGCAAATCACTGGAAAAGATGCACTTATTTCTCTTGCTTCACCAGCCAATCGTCAAGGTAGACAAGTTGCGGACACGATTTCCGGAATTTCTCGAAGAAATCAAGGCGGTATTGGAACAGCAATTATACGAACGTTTGGAATGACTGCCGCATCCACCGGATTAAGTGAAAGAACAGCCAAAGAAAACGAGCTGTCTTTTGAAGTCGTTCATGTGTCAGGAAAAGATCATGCAAGCTATTATCCAGAAGCAACAGATATTTTACTGAAGTTGATCTTCCATCCAGAGACTGGCGAGATTTATGGTGCACAAGGTGTTGGGGCAAAAGGTGTGGATAAACGGATCGATATTTTAGCAACAGCAATCAAAGGGCATTTGACGATCTTCGATTTGCCGGAGTTAGAATTGACGTATGCACCGCCATTTGGCTCAGCCAAAGATCCAGTAAATATGCTAGGATATGCAGCAATGAACATTGCAGAAGGGCTTAGTGAAACCGTACAATGGCATGAATTGCCGACAGAACTAGCAAAAGGAAAAATTTTATTAGATGTGCGAACAGCAGAAGAATTGGAAAAAGGCAAATTCAAGGAAGCCAAACATATCCCTTTGAATGAACTTCGGGACCGATTAGATGAATTAGACAGCCAGCAAGAATATATCGTCAGCTGTCATAGTGGACTACGTAGCTATCTAGCGGAAAGAATCTTGAAGCAGTCTGGCTACCACGTAAAAAACCTTGATGGTGCATTTTCTTTATATCAAACTGTCCGACCAGAAGAACTGATATATCCTAACAAATAATACTCGTTAAAAAGCTTGCATTCGACTCTTAAAAGAGGTAGACTGATCGGTTCCACCACTTTAAAAAAAGAGGAGAATGTGTATGGTCAACACACAAAAGCAGTTAGAAGAAGCATATCTGAAGAACGTGTATCAAAAGCTAATCGATAAAAGAAACGAACTGCGGGAATCGATGGATACGGCAAAAATAGAAGGAAACCAGTCGCTGAAAGAAATGGCTGGCGATCTTCGATTGAACTTTGACAGTTATTTAGATAATTTGGATACTTTTTCGATGATTGAAATGAAAAATAGAGAAATCGATCAGATGAATATCAAACAGAAAAACGCAGAAAATCAGCTGGCAAAGATCGAACGTTTGTTGAAAAGTCCCTACTTTGGAAAAGTCGTTGTAGATTTTCTAGTTAATGAGCCACAAGAATCCTTTTATATTGGTACAGCAAATTTCACAGATGATGCAGATGAGAATCTTGTTTATGATTGGCGATCGCCAATTGCCGAACTTTTTTACAATAACATGATTGGTCCATCTTCTTATACGGTTCGTCAAAATAAAATCGATACGGTTATTAAAGAAAGACGACAATTTATTTTGGAAAGAGATCGTTTGATCAAGTTTTTTGATACGTCTGTAGCTATTCAAGATGACGTATTATTAGAAGTCTTAGGCCAAGATGAGACCAATGAAATGAAGGCTATCACAGCTACGATCCAATCGGAACAAAACACAATCATTCGGGATGTGAAAAGTCAAAATATCTTGGTAAATGGCGTAGCAGGAAGTGGTAAAACCTCTGCTATCATGCAGCGTATTGCGTATCTGCTCTATTTATATCGAGATACGATGACATCTGATGACTTGCTGATTCTATCACCTAATCATCGGTTTATCGACTATATTTCGAATGTCCTACCATCATTAGGTGAAAGAAATCCACTGAATCTAACCATCATACAGCTGGTTTCACAGCTTTCAGCAGAGGAAATAGAAGGTGAAGAGGCTTATTTCAAACGTATCATGGGAGAAAATGTATCGGAGCAGACAGAACGTTTGCGTAGCAAAAAGTTTGTCGATAATCTAAAACAATCAGATCCTTTGTTTTTAGATCATCCGAATTTTATCCGTGGACTTACTAAAAATGGAAAAACAGTCCTTTCTAAAAAAACGATCGAAAAAATATATGAGAAAGTTCCTGCTCATCCTAAATTGATCGATAGGCTTCAAGCAACGAAAAAGGTACTGATGAGCGAATGGAAGAATCATCTTTTGAAACAAGCAAAAAGTCCTGCTGTGCAGAATCAGGTACTCTCGTTGACAGAAGATAGGCAGTTGGAATTATTCGGTAAATTGATTTCTGATGATTCGGAACAAAGTATTGCAGCTTATGCAAGGAAACTTTTACAAAAAAAATATCGAAAAATAACCAGACAAATCGAAGAAATGGCATGGGTGGAGGAGCATCAGTTGTTTGAAAGAATTTATGAAAAACGATATGGCTCAGCTTATGCTTGGCAACCCACACGTACTGTTGATGAAGCAGTCATTATATTAGCTATTCGTCATTTACTTGTTGAAAAGGTAAATGTACCAGCATTTCGCTATCTATTGATTGATGAAGTACAAGATTATACCCTGGCACAATTAGGTCTATTGATCGAATTATTTCCAAAAACTCACTTTACTTTAGTAGGTGACGAGAATCAGGCAATCTTTAATTCTTCCACTACTTTTGCTGATATTATGCATTGTTTCGACGACTACCATCTGCCGATCCATCGGTATGATCTTAGAAATAGTTACCGTTCTAGCGGAGCAATCACAGAGCTTTTCAAAACCTATGCTGTGGATCAAGAGAAGATCGACATCGTATCGATCCGACCGCAAGGAAAAGAACCCGAATACCGCTCTTTTCGATCCTCTGAAGAATTGTTGAAAATACTAGCTGAGATTTTGGTTTCTCTAAAAGGAGAAAAAGCGGCAGTTATCACCCAAACAGAAGAGGAAACCCAAACGCTACAAGAATCGATTAAAAAAAATTCATATGGATTAGAAAACTGCCAAATCATTCCTTTGAGTCTAGCAAAAGGACTGGAATTTGATCATGTAATCTTATATCCATTTGAAAACGATGGAGATGAGCAAAGAAGACGCAGACAAATGTACACGGCGATATCTAGAGGAATGAAAAGCATTGTCGTATTGGAAAGAGCAACATAATTAAGAGATAAAAAATAAAAAGAACAACTGATAAAAAGAACAAAATATTTTTCATTTGCTGATGAGAAATGTTTTGTTCTTTTTCTTAGGAAAAATTTAGGAACACTTTATGTGAAAAGAAATGAAATGTATGGTAAACTCCTACGTCGTAACAAAAAAACGTGAGGTGAGGATATGAAAAAAGTAACAAGAGAAGAAGTTGCATCAATTTTGGTGAAAGATAAGTATTTTTCAAAAGGTAATTACTGGTTAAAGATTTGGCAAACGTTAGTGGCTCTTTTAGGATGGATGATCGTTGTTCTTCCTTTTATATGGGTGTTTTTCCCATTAACGAGACCAGAAAGAGCCAAGGATTTTTCCTTGTACGCTTTTTTATCAGAAAAGAAAATGCTGTATTTCTTAATCGGCTTTTTTGTATTGATTTTTTTCAGTTTCCTGATTACCTCATTTGTATTGACTAGGTGGAACAATCGAAATCTATACAAAAAAGTAAATAAATCTTTTGAATATGAAGATGAAAAATTGAAAAAAAGACAAGAATTACTTGAAGAAGTGTATACGGAACGTTTTGGAACAAAAGAAGAGAGAGAAACGGTCCGTTTTTATTCTGTCTCCGCGGAGCAAAATCTAGATACGACATTCATTGCAGATTTGTATAAAGAAAATGGGGTGGAACTGAAATGATCTCAATCACCCATACAGGTAATTTATTCTTAGATACTTGTTTGTCTATTATGTATTTTTTTCTCGTTTCTTATCCGATTTTAGGCGGATTTGTATGGTTTATTGGTGTCTGGTGTTATGTGTTTTTATACAAACATAAGCAAAAAGAATGGGTAGATGTTCCCTTGAGTGTCGAACCGTTCATCACGATCATGGTGCCAGCCCATAATGAAGAAATTGTGATCGAAGATACAATCGAGTATTTGATGACGAAATTGAATTATCACAACTATGAGGTATTAGTGACAGACGATGGTTCAACGGACCAAACACCAGAAATATTAGCTAGACTGATGAAAAAATACGCTAATCTTCGTGTGGTTCGGATCGAAAAAAATAAAGGAAAAGCCCCGCGTTTAATATCGGACTTGCCTTTGCAAAAGGGAAATTGATTTTAAGCAATGATGCAGACACGGTACCGGAGCCAGATGCACTGATTAGGTATGTGAATTATTTCATTCGCCCTGGTGCAAGACATATTGCTGCGGTCACTGCAAATATGGATGTCCAAAATCGTACCAAATTGATTGCAAAATCTCAAACGGTTGAATTCTCAAGTATCGTGGGTATCATCAAACGAACACAGTCAGCTGTTTTCGGTGGTCTTTATGCGTACAGTGGAGCAAATACGATGTATCGAAAAGAAGCCTTGATCGATGTGGGCGGATTCAGACAAGATCGAGCGACAGAAGACATCAGTGTTGCTTGGGATCATCAGTTAAATGATTGGGTATCTGTATTTGCTCCTGGGATCATCTTTTTCATGGAAGTACCTGTGACGTTGAAGATGCTATATCGACAAAGAAAACGTTGGGCAAAAGGTGGAACAGAAGTCTGGCTGACGAATTTCAAAAAAGTGATGCTCCATCCTTTTAAACATATTGGAAGAACGATCATCTTCATTGATCAAACATTGAGTATTGTCTGGTCAATATTCTTTTGTATTTCCGTAGTTCTTTTTGCTGGATTAATCGGGCATTATGTATATCAAGGAAACTACGAACAGATTTATATTACTTTTACATTCAGTTTTGTGTTCATCTGCTTTGAAATGGTCGCAGGATTTTTCCAGTTGCTAGCTTCGCTGATTGTAGATGATCGACGAAGAAAATTGAAATACCTTCTTTTCGCACCACTATATATGCTTTTGTTCTGGATAGTGAACGCGATAACGATCGTGACGACTTTCATTCCAGCAGTCAAAACGATTTTAGGTTATGGAAGCGGGACATGGAAAAGCCCGGAACGTACAAAAAAATAAAAGATGCACCGTTTTTTAGACAAACAGCCTGTTGTGTTTATGGTTCTTCCAAACATTTTTGCTTATAATAAGAAATTAGTTAAAAAGTAGTAAGGATGGGAAAAGTGATGAAAAAAAGAATGAAGCCGTTAATCTGGCCAATTGCTGTTTCCAGTATTTTCTTATTGGGACAGACAGCTTTTGCGGAAACTTCTGAACCTGCTCAAACAGAACCTTCAACAACTATAAGCTCTTCTGGTGCTGAAAACGGTGCCTCGGAAACAGAAATGACTTCCAATGTACCGACAGATAATTCAGGAGAAACGATTTCGTCTTCAGAAGATACATCAATAAATAGTTCTACCTCTTCTGACCCAATCGATCATTTGCAAGACTTGGAAAATAAAAGAAAAGAACTCGAAGAAGCATTAGAGGCTGCAAAAAACAAATTGAAAGAAGACCAAGCAGCAATCGATCAAGATTTAGCTGATCTTAAAAATAAAGCGGGAAATGATCGTGCACAACTTGAGAAAAAGCTTGCTGAAGCGAAAGCAAAAGCGGAAGCTGTCCAAACAGATCTTGACGGGAAGATCCAACAAGCAAAAGAATTCAATCAACAATTAGATCAGGTTGCTCAAACAGCTTCTGGAAAGCTAAGTCAAACTCAAGCGGATATCACAGCGGCCAGTCAAGCGATCCATGGAAAGATCAGCGAAGCGCAAACAGTTGCTAATGATTTTGAAGCAAAAAAAGCAGACTTAGCAGCTAGTTTCCAACGAATAAAAAATATTTTGCATTCGGCAGGAGAAAAATCAGTGGCCTCTGGAACCACGACAGAAACAGTTCATCAAACGACAGAGCCATCCGAATCAACAAGTCAGACTTTACCAAAAACAAATGAAAAAACAGCTTCTGTCAATTATTCCTTCGTAGGCACAGGTGTGCTAGTTGCAGCAGCTTACGGAATCATTCGCAAAAAGAAATAAAAAAGAGAGAATGGGAAGGTAGTGAACCTCGAAGTTAGACTGAAAAATCTAACTCTTGGGTCCCACTACATGTCCCATCTCTTTTTATTTATTAAGACAGCTATTCCTACTTATCTTGTGGAGACAGCTGTTCCACTACATGTGACCATCAGCATGCCATTGTCGCTGCCTAATACTTCGTAGTCCATTTTTACGCCGATGATTGCATCAGCTCCTAATGCTTTTGCACGTTCGGCCATTTCCGCAAGGGCTTCTTCTCTTGCGCCCATTAGTTCATTTTCATAACTTTTTGAACGGCCGCCGAAGACGTTTCGCAAACCAGCCCCAAAATCTTTCAATACATTGATCCCAGTAATAACTTCACCAAAAACGATTCCTTTATAAGCTACTACGGTTTTTCCTTCCACACTATTCGTGGTTGTTGTAATCATTCGATCACTCCTCTCTTTAATAAAAGTATAACAAAGTTCAAGATGCGCAACACATATTTTCCCAAAATTAGGAATTTATTATATACTTGAATTGTTCATTAATGAAAGCGAAACCAATCGTTAGCAACTATGTAAAAGAAAGGAAGATTCT
Source organism: Enterococcus sp. E4-223 (assembly GCF_035727065.1). Lineage (NCBI taxonomy): Bacteria > Bacillati > Bacillota > Bacilli > Lactobacillales > Enterococcaceae > Enterococcus > Enterococcus sp. E4-223. Next base: position 115,330 of record NZ_JAPMLH010000007.1, read on the forward strand.
TGTGAAAAAGAGTATTTTGCTTATTTCTCATAGTCAAAAAGTAACAGATGGTATTAAAGAAATGATTGAGCAGATGCAAAAATCCGAAGAGGTGCAGATCTTTTCTCTCGGCGGAATAAATGGCGAGATCGGATCAGACCCGATGAAAATCGTAGAAGCTGTCAATGAATCAAGTGATGCAGCTAGTTATTTTGTTTTTGCGGATATCGGCAGCGCGGTATTGAATTCGGAACTGGCAAAAGACATGTTGGAAGAAGAACAGCAGCAACGTTATCATCTGGTGGATGCGCCTTTAGTGGAAGGAGCTTTTGCAGCAGCCATCACTGCCGGTATAACGGATGATACTCAGCAAATCTTAACAGAAGCACAAAATGCCGGAAAGAAAGGATGGGAATAAATTGAAAAAAATCATGAATGATCCAAGCAATATTGTCGAAGAAATGCTGGAAGGATTAGTAAAAAGCTATCCAGAACTTGTTCATCGTGTAGAATCTTCCCGTGTTGTAGCCAAGAATCAGAAAGCGGAACAAGTTGGTTTGGTTTCTGGTGGAGGAAGCGGACATGAACCATCCCATGCCGGGTTTGTAGGGGAAGGAATGTTAAGTGCAGCGGTGCTTGGTGATGTGTTTACTTCTCCAACTCCAGATCAGATTCAAACGGCTATCAAGGAAGCGGATAGTGGAAAAGGAGTTTTACTGATCGTTAAGAATTATACAGGGGATGCATTGAACTTCGATATGGCAAAGGAACTAGCTGCTATGGACGATATTGAAGTAGAAAGTGTGATCGTAGATGATGATATCGCCGTTGAAAATAGTACGTATACTGCTGGAAAACGCGGAGTTGCAGGTACTGTCCTTGTACACAAAATCGTGGGCGATGCAGCAAGAAACGGTGCTTCCCTAGCTGAGTTGAAAGAACTGGGAGAAAAGGTCGTACAGGCAACTAAGACGATCGGTCTAGCGCTTCGAGCAGCAACTGTACCAGAAGTAGGGAAACCAGGATTCGAACTAGGAGAAGATGAGATCGAGTATGGTGTTGGTATCCACGGTGAGCCAGGCTATCGTCGAGAAAAGATGCAGCCTTCTAAAGTACTGGCAAAGGAACTTGTTACTAAGATTTTAGATGATTACTCGAATTTGCCAAAAGAAGCAGGTGTACTAGTCAACGGAATGGGTGGGACGCCTTTGATGGAACAGTTCGTATTCATGAATGATGTTTTAGCTTTGTTGGAAGAAAGAGGCGTCAATGTAGTTTTCCGAAAAGTCGGTAATTTCATGACTTCACTAGACATGCAAGGTCTTTCTCTAACACTGATCGACTTGACGGAGACACAATGGAAAGATTCTTTAGAAAGCAATGTACAGACGATTTCATGGTAAAAAATCTCAAGATAAAAGGGTGATAATATGAAACTAACCGTTCAAGAAATCCAAGAATGGCTCACGCAATTTGCAGAGGCAATCAATCAGAACAAACAATATCTCAGTGATCTAGATACCCCGATTGGCGATGGAGACCATGGAAATAACATGGGAAGAGGGGTTTCAGCTTATGAAGAAGCTTTTCAAGCCGATCATCCTGAAACAATTAGTGATACATTCAAAGTATTCTCTATGGCGATGATATCGAAAGTTGGTGGGGCTTCTGGTCCGTTATACGGATCTGCATTCATGAACATGATGAAAGCGACAAAAGAGGTCGATTCTATTGATTCTCAAGAAAAATTAGGAGAAGTGATCGAGCAGGGAACAGCGGGTATTCAAAGCCGAGGAAAGGCAGAAGCTGACGATAAAACGATGTTAGATGTTTGGCTACCAGTTACAGAGGCGTTGAAAGCAGGGAATTTAACAAAAGAAATCATTGACCAGGCAAAAGAACACACCAAAGACTTGGTAGCTAAAAAAGGACGAGCTTCCTATCTAGGAGAGCGTGCAATCGGACATATCGACCCAGGAGCTGCTTCTAGTGCCATTTTATTTTCAACGCTTTTAGATGTGATCAATCAACCTTAAGTTCAATAAAACTGCGGTGATGCTCATCGCAGTTTTTTGTTTGGCTGTTCTTATGACTTGATACAGAACAGCTTTTTCACAACCTCTATTTGTCCATATCGCAAAATTCAGGTAGAATACAAAAGATAACGGAAAGAGGCGAAACAATGGAACTTGGAAAATCAGATTATCAGTTGTTTGATCGACCAATCTACGCATTCAAACAGCTCAAAGAGAGCCATCCAACAGATAAGATCGAACAAATCAAGAAAGAATATAAAGAACACTGGCAAAAATGGAAAGAGATCCAGCTCCAGACAGCTGCACTTTTGCCTGATATGTACGGCATGAGCAAACCTAAAATCGAAAGCTGGACGAATGGCTGGAATTTACGCAGTCATTTTTGGAGCGCGTACCGAAGCGAATCTCGTCAAGACGAGAATGCCTGTCTAGCAGTTTTGTTGAATCAAAAACAATACCAAATCTATTTGATGTACCAACATTATAAAAGCGAAGAACGATATGGTAGCATTGCAGCGTATAACCAGTTGCTTGCGATACTGAAAGAGTGGAGCAAAACAGTCGATATCAAGGATTATTACATATGGCCGCAACCAGAATATGAACTTGACGACCACTTAGCTTTGTCTGACTATTTGTCCGATACAAAGAAACAAGAAGAGTTGAAAAAAGCGATGAGAGACCGAACCTTTCAAATGGGTAAACTATTCTTCTATCCGCAAGAAATCGAACACGTTGAGCAAATAACCGCTGAAACCTTACAAGAACTAGCACCACTATATCAAAAGCTAGGTGCGGAAAAATTTCAATAGACAACACGAAATAAGCAATGCGAAAAACAAACCTTACTCTCGGCTTGCGAGTGAAGGTTTGTTTTTGATTATTCAAAAAGTAAATATTTAAAAAATTGATAGGAATCAATTACTTAAGGTCTCAAAAGAAGGAAAATAAAGCAAGTGACAAAAAGAAATCCACTCTATTTGCTGGTATCTGGTTTGCTTGACGTTTATGCTATGATAAAAGAAAATTATCAGTTGGAATAAGGCAAGCCATGTTCCTTTATTAGAAATAGCTGTTTAGAAGGAGGAGAGATTATGAGTCATGATCATTTATGTGTTTCATTTGTTCCTTTGTTCAATCACTTAGTACAGCAAGATCAAGAAAAAGTACACGCACTTGTCAAACATCACTATGTGGAAAAAGGAGAACAGATTCTTGCGCCGAATGGAGAACCTCAATTAGTGATCGTGGCCTCCGGCAGTATGAAAGTGTATCAATTATCTGCTAGCGGAAAGGAACAGCTTTTACGAGTAATAGAGCCGGGCGGATATGAGGGAGAGAGCCAGTTGCTAGGCGTTCCAAATGAGTCTTTATTTGGCGAAGCACTAGAAAAAACGGAAATTTGCATATTGAGACAAAAAGATTTCTCGGAACTCTTACTGCATTATCCCGCCCTTAGTCTGAAACTTTTAGCAATCAACGTTGAGAAATTAACAAAAGTACAGCAGCAGACAACTTTTTTGATGATGGAAAAAGTAGAAGAACGAGTCGCTGTCTATCTGCTTGACTTAGCTAAAGCGACAGGGAAGGATCACTTTTTCCTGCCAATGAAAATGAAAGAACTTGCTGCATTTATCGGTACGACCCCCGAAACTTTATCTAGAAAATTTAAATTATTAGAGGAGAATGGTTATGTAAAAAGAAAGAATCGAGAAGTCTGGATCATTGATAAAGAGCAGTTAGAAGACTTGTAAATAAAAAAATGACCTCCAAATGTTGGATTTTTGACCCAGATTTGGAGGCTAGCATGAAATTGTACATGCTTTTTTATTATCCTTCTAGTAAGTCTCTTCGCCTATAACCAATAGAACCAAGAACGAACAGTGCAAGGCTGATACATGATAACATAAGGAACACGGAAAGATCAAAAGAATCGTTTGGCATCCGTGGAACCCAGCTAGGGACAGCTGTTTTGGAAAACCATTCTGGTAAATCCAAAATTCCGCCAAAGTAATTGAGTGCAAAGGAGTAAGCTAAGTAGATATAAGCAAGTTTACCCATTCGAGGAAGCCATCCGAATAGAAAGCCACTAATTCCGATAAACACTAAAACGGCAGGCAGGAAATTGAACCCGGCTTTAAGAAACATCAATAGATCCATGTCTTTCGCATCCTTCATCGAAGCCAAAGCAGAAAGCCCTAGTGCACCAGAACTAATCAGGATTGCCAATATAGCAAATAGAATAGCTAGTAACATATTGGTCCAATAAAGTTGGTTCCTAGAAATTTTTGTTGCGAACAGCTGATTCATACGTCCGTGGGTTTCTTCTGTAAATAAACGATTGATGCTAGCAATTGGTAAAATAGCAGCTAGACAAATCAAGACGACCATGATCGTGCTTGTAAAGTTTTTTTCAATTGAGACGCCAGATTGGATAAACATCTGTTTCATTAAGTCGTTACTTTCTAAAAACTGTTGCATATTCCCGTAGATAGAGCCGTATGCCGCCCCCATCAAACCAAAAGTGATAAGCCAACTGATTGTCATCCCTTTATTTAGATAGAATAATAAACCACGCAAGGATAAAAGAGAACGTTTAGCATACGGTTTTCCTTCACGTTCGGGGATATAGCCGGTGTTCAAATCTCGATGTTCCTCTAAAACAAATGAACTGATTATCAAGATTAGACTGAACAAAAACAAATAAAGCAAAGGAATCCAGTTGTTAGTTGTAAATGGATAGGTCAAATAAGACCAGCCTAAAGGATTCCACATCGAAAGGGAGGAATCAGCTACATCTGTTATTGCTCGTAGAAGGTAAAGTCCACCTAAAAACGCTAAAGACAGACCATTCGAACTGGCTGAACTTGGCATCAGTTGTGCAGCAAACAGTGCAACGGCACTCCCCAAAATCCCCATACTACCTACAGATAGCCCAAAAAGCCAAGCACCTTCTGCAGTGATCGAATCTGCTTGGAAAAAAATCATCGTACAGCTGATCGATATTGCTAAAAGCAAATTGATCAGAATACTTTCAGCGATGACAGCTAAAGAGTTTGCTTGACGTCCGACTCGAAAGGAACGAATAAGTTCAATCAGACCAAGTTCTTCTTTTTTTCTCGTTTGGCTCACCACGTGTAAAACAGAGATCACAGCAGCAAACAAACTGCAAAAAAGCAACATTTCATTTGCATACATCGCTCCTAAAGTATACTCAGCAGCATTCGAAGCTGGAGTTGGTCCGACCATTGCAATCATTGCCGGGTTTTGCAAGGTTTCGTATAATCCAGCTAATCCTTGTCCGGAAGTCAATTCTTCAAACGCAGGGACAAAACCACCAGAAAAAGCAGTGACACCGACTAGCCATATCAGTATCTTTTTCCAGTCACGGCTAAGGTTTTGAGAAAAAAGGGTGGACCAGCGTGAAAATTTATCAGTCATTTCGCTTCCTCCTCATCCTTCATAATGTCTCATGAATAAATCCTCAAGAGTCGGTGGAATAGATTCAAATTTTTTCACACCTAATTTGGACGCTTCAGCTAAAATCACATCGAAAGCTTCGTTATCAGCAGCAAATTGAGCGAGGTGACCTTTTTGCACAAAGTCATGGACACCGTTCAATTGTGCTAAGTGACTATTCTCTGCTTCTGTTTCTATAGTGATGGTCGAACGAGTCAAATGACGCAATTCATCGAGTGTTCCTTCTTCTACGACTGTTCCTTCGCGTATGATCACGACTTTATCCGCTAGTCGCTCGACTTCACTGAGAATATGAGAAGAAAGTAGGATGGATTTGCCCTGTTCTTTCAATTTTTCAACTTCTTCTTGGAAAATCGTTTCCATCAAAGGATCTAAACCAGAAGTAGGCTCATCAAATAAATAGAGATCCGAATCAACAGCCAAAGCAGCAATCAAGCCCACTTTTTGGCGATTTCCTTTTGAATAGTTTTTTGCTTTTTTCTTAGGATCAAGAGAGAAACGTTGAATCAGTTCATCTTTTTTTGAGCATTCCCTTTTCCATGAAGCTTCATGAAGAGATCGATGATCGCTCCTCCAGTCAAATTTCCCCACAAAGAGATATCGCCTGGAACATAAGAAAGACGTTCATGGATAGATAAACTATCTTCCCATACATCTTGCCCAAAAATCGTTGCCGTTCCGCCGTCTTTTTTTATAATCCCTAAAAGTGTCCGAATCGTCGTGGATTTTCCAGAACCATTTGGTCCGATAAATCCAACGACTTCACCTGAATGTACGGTGAAAGAGACATCTTTTAAAGCTTCGAAACGACCAAAGCTCTTTTTCAAATGTGTGACTTTGACGATTTCTGCCATAAAAACCCCACTCCTTTTTCTAAAAATATATACTAAACAAGATTAAATAGTTTAATAAAATGGTTTTATACCTTTTTATAAAACTTTTCTTATTATTTTAGTACATAATATTCTTTTTATAAATTTCTGTCAATGAATTCATAAACAAGGAATTGCTAGCTTGATACTTTCTCAATAGATAGTTATAATAAACCTCAGAATAAATTTGAACTATATATATTATAAAAGTTTAAAATTACGGGAGGCTCTACAAATGAACGGTTTTGAAAAGAGAGCACAAGAGAAAAAGAAAGAGATTTTACAAGCAGCTTTTGACTTGATGAACACAGACATAGGAACCGCTGGAGTGACAATGGATAAGGTAGCTGAGAACGCTCAGGTAAGTAAAGCGACGATTTTTAAATATTTTGGTAGCAAGGAAGGGCTGATTTATGAAGTATTTTTTGCATTTATGAATGATTTAGGGCAAGAAGCGAAAGCGTTGATTGCGGAAAATCTTCCATTTGAAGAAACACTGATTGCCATGAGTGAAAACAAAATCCGTTATCTCAATCGAGTAAACAAACAATTTTATATCGATTTGATGACATACTATACAAAAAAAGAAAAAAAAGAATTTTCTGACGCGATGGATGCGTATACGCAAGAAAGTTTCAGTATCATGCTTGATCTTTTCCATCGAGGGCGGAAAGAAGGAAAAGTGGATTTGAAATATTCGGATGAGTTCTTGATCCTCTATTTTCAAGCAATGGTAGAAGGAATTTCTAAGCCGGAGATATACGCAAAACTGCTTCCATATACAGCAGAATGGACAGAAGTCCTGATCAAGGGAATCGCACCGAAGAAGAAATAAAGCATAAAAAAGCCGAAACTGACGATAAAATGTCAGTTCGGCTTTTTTGGTTCATAAATGACGTAAAATCAAGCAGATTCGCGTGCTTCTTTGTCATAGACATCATGGACATTGATGAATGGATCAAGAATAGGATTTTTTCCGTCTAAATCAGATTGAAAACGAATGCCATCGATATTGATCCGAGCATTTCGATAGAAATCGGTACCTAATTGTCCCCAAGCTGGTGTAGAAGCATCGACATTACAGAAAATATCGAAACCTTGACTCTTCAAGTAAGCAAATTTTTGATTTTCTGCTGAATAAGGCTGCCAGTCGCTGATGTCTGCACCAAATGGATAAATCAGAATATTTGTTTTTCCTAGGATAGGTGCAACTTCTTGCTGCCACAATTCATTGTCTTTTTTTACATCTTCTAGTGAAGCTTGAGTCATATTCAAGTGACCCCATGTATGGGAAGCAAAGCTCCAGCCGTCTTTCTTCAACTGTTCCGCCACTTTTTTAGCTTCTTTAATCTCTTTTTTTGTTTTTTCATTGTCTCCATATTGAGATTTTGATGTTCGATAACCTAAAACTCCGTTGTAACCTGTCAGGGCCAAGGTACCTTTTGCGCCTCGATAAGAAAAATCAGGATGTTTCTTGACAAAGGCATCGATCAGAGGAACCATGTCAAAGTCACCGATTTCTTCTTTATCTTTCTCTTTATAGACATTTTTGATTTCATTGTTATTTGATACGACCAATCGGCTAGGAAAACCGGAATTATCCATATATTCATAATAGCTGACATCATCTTGTGAAAGAACCAATGGTTTTTTTCCTTCAGGTAGCGCAAGCCCGTTAAAGGAAAGATTTCCTTGTTCGTCTTTTTGGATCAAATCATTCAAATTAACTAAAACAAAATCATTTTGATAAAGTTGTTCGATCGAACGGTTGAATTCTTCAACAGTCACCATATAATCTTTGTATCCTTGTGCCTGTTGAGAGTGGAAGGCTTTTTGCGGGTCCACGATCAAGCTATGGAAAAAAACATGAGAGATCTGAGTAGGATCAGACCAGTCGATCAGTTGTTCTTTCTCCTTTTTTAGTGTTTGAAGAAGCTGTTGTGTTTCAGTAGATCCGTTCTTACTATCTTTTTCCAATAACGCAATCGCTTGGTCATAATCGTAGCTTTGAGCCAGATTTTTTGCTTGAGTAACTAGTTGTTGCTTATCATCTGTCGGTTCTTTTGCTTTTTCTGTTATTTTTTTTTCAGGAATGATTGGTTCTTTTTTTGTAGATGATCGGATGACAAAAAACAAACTTAGAATTAAAATAACGATAGTTAAAGCAGAAGTGGCTCCTAAAATAATTTTTTGCTTTTTTTCCATATACCTCGTCCCTTGCTTTTTCATTTTTTACTTGTCCCATTCCTTATTGTAACGAAGAAAGAATAAGAGGCAAAGTAAAGTGACTTCTCGATAAATTGCAGAAAAAATACAGAAAAAGTTATTTCTTTTAACAATAATTGAAAATAAAATGTTCGGAATTAGAGCGGATTCAAAAAAGAAAAAATGAGGAATTTAAAAAAAATATCCTTTTTCTGTTGACAAAGAAAAAGTTGCGCTCTATGATAGACACATATTAATAATAACAAGACGAAGATCGAAACGAAGTAGTTGTTAAAGCCAATGTTTCAGAAAGCTGGTGGTCGCTGCAAACCAGTACATGCTTTAAAGCGAATTACATTTCAGGAGTCTTTGGCAGTGATTGCCACGCGACAGCGTTAAATGTTCGAGAGGTATGTTGGATATCTAGACATACAAATTGGGTGGTACCGCGAGATTTCGTCCCTTGGCTTATATGCCAAGGGACTTTTTTTATTTCCTATCCTATCCTGAAGAAATACTTAATTACACATGCTAGCAGGTTCCTGCTTTCATAAAAAAACTACACGGAGGTCAGTAAAATGAATATTATTGATGAATTAACTTGGCGCGACGCCATTAATCAGCAAACAAACGAAGAAAGACTTCGCGAGCTCGTTGAAGAAAAGAGCATTTCACTTTATTGCGGCGTTGATCCAACTGGTGATTCGATGCATATCGGACATTTGATTCCATTTATGATGATGAAAAGATTCCAATTGGCAGGCCATCATCCATATATTCTGATTGGCGGCGGAACAGGAACGATCGGCGACCCAAGCGGCCGCAAAACAGAACGTGTGTTGCAAACGATGGAACAAGTGCAACATAACGTGGACGCACTTTCCAATCAAATGAGAAAATTGTTTGGTAAAGATGCAAATATCACATTTGTGAACAACTACGACTGGTTGTCAAAAATCTCTTTACTTGAATTTTTGAGAGACTACGGTAAAAACTTCAACATCAACACGATGTTAGCAAAAGATATCGTTGCCAGCCGTTTGGAAGTAGGAATCTCATTTACAGAGTTTACTTACCAAATCCTGCAATCTATCGACTTTTTGCATCTGCATAAAACATACGATGTGCAATTGCAAATCGGTGGAGCAGACCAATGGGGAAATATCACAGCTGGATTAGACCTAATCCGAAAATTAGAAGGACCAGAAGCAGAAGCGTTCGGTTTAACGATCCCATTGATGCTGAAGGCTGATGGAACGAAATTCGGAAAAACTGCAGGCGGTGCCGTTTGGCTTGATCCGAAGAAAACTTCACCATTTGAGTTCTACCAATTCTGGTTGAATCAAGATGATCGCGATGTAGTGAAATACTTGAAATTCTTTACTTTCTTGTCTCAAGAAGAAATCGAAGACTTAGCGAAAAAAGTAGAGACAGAACCTGAGAAACGTGAAGCACAACGCCGTTTGGCAGAAGAAGTTACAAGATTTGTGCATAGTGAAGAAGACTTGAAAGAAGCGCAAAAAATAACGCAAGCATTGTTCTCTGGAAATATTAAAGAACTAAATGCGGAAGAAATCGCGCAAGGATTCGGTAAAATGCCGAACGTTGAAATTTCAAGCACACCTGAAAATATCGTGGAACTGCTTGTTTCCACAAAAATTGAACCATCTAAACGTCAAGCACGTGAAGATGTTTCAAACGGAGCTATAAGTATTAACGGTGACCGCGTTACCGATTTAAATTTTGTCATAAATCCATCCGATGAATTCGATGGTAAGTTTGTGGTTATTCGAAAAGGTAAGAAAAATTACTTTTTGGCCAAAGTAATTGATTAGAATTTAGTAAGTTTTTACCTTGAAAAAGGGAAATACTATTACAACATTCCAATTTTGAAACCCATCCTAAAATAGAACGCTGGTTGTCGTTAATACAATCTTTGCGAGGGAGTTTACATTTGTAAATTCCCTCGTTTTTTTTAATTATTTCAAAAGTGTGAACAATTCGGCTAATTGATACATATTAAAATATGATTAAAAAGCAGGCCAAAACTTAGTTTACAGAATAGAAGAACAGGTGTAATGTAGGGCTCGACAAAATTTAAATATTTTTTTAGGAGGGTTTCACTATGAGTGAATCATTGTCGAAAGATCTAAACCTAAATGCCCTATTCATTGGGGACAAAGCTGAGAACGGCCAAATCTATAAAGCTTTGTTGAATGAATTGGTGGATGAACATTTAGGCTGGCGTCAAAACTACATGCCTCAAGACATGCCTATTATTACGCCAGAAGAAAAAAGCAGTGCTAGTTTTGAACACACTGTGAATAAAACAAAGGATGTTCTATCAGAAATTTCAGCGCGGATGCGTACCCATTCCGTTCCTTGGCATAATGCCGGACGTTACTGGGGTCATATGAACTCTGAAACATTGATGCCATCTTTACTAGCGTACAATTTTGCTATGCTATGGAATGGTAATAACGTTGCCTATGAATCTTCTCCTGCAACAAGCCAAATGGAAGAAGAAGTAGGAATGGAATTTGCAAAATTAATGAGCTATAAAGATGGCTGGGGCCACATCGTTGCTGATGGTTCTTTAGCAAACTTAGAAGGACTTTGGTATGCCCGCAACATCAAATCATTGCCGCTTGCAATGAAAGAAGTGACACCTGAACTAGTTGCTGGAAAAAGCGATTGGGAATTAATGAACTTGTCAACAGAAGAAATCATGAATCTGTTAGACAGCGTCCCAGAAAAAATCGACGAAATCAAAGCTCACTCAGCACGTAGCGGAAAACATTTAGAAAAATTAGGAAAATGGTTGGTTCCACAAACTAAACACTATTCATGGCTAAAAGCTGCCGACATCATCGGTATCGGTTTAGACCAAGTGATTCCAGTGCCAGTTGACCACAACTATCGCATGGACATCAACGAACTTGAAAAAATCGTTCGTGGTCTAGCAGCTGAAAAAACACCAATCCTAGGTGTAGTCGGTGTTGTAGGATCAACAGAAGAAGGAGCAATCGACGGTATCGATAAAATCGTTGCATTGCGTCGCGTATTAGAAAAAGACGGTATTTACTTCTACTTACACGTAGATGCTGCTTATGGCGGATACGGCCGTGCGATTTTCTTAGACGAAGACAACAACTTCATTCCATTTGAAGATTTAAAAGATGTTCATTACAAATACAATGTCTTTACAGAAAACAAAGATTATATCTTAGAAGAAGTACACAGTGCATATAAAGCAATCGAAGAAGCAGAATCTGTAACGATCGACCCACATAAAATGGGCTATGTTCCATATTCTGCCGGTGGTATCGTCATCAAAGATATCCGCATGAGAGACGTTATCTCTTACTTTGCGACATATGTATTTGAAAAAGGCGCAGATATCCCAGCATTACTTGGGGCTTATATCTTGGAAGGTTCAAAAGCAGGGGCAACAGCAGCCAGCGTTTGGGCAGCACACCATGTCTTACCTTTGAATGTCACAGGATATGGTAAATTAATGGGTGCATCAATCGAAGGTGCACATCGTTTCTACAACTTCTTGAATGACTTGTCATTTAAAGTAGGAGACAAAGAAATCGAAGTTCATCCATTAACTTATCCAGATTTCAATATGGTAGACTATGTATTCAAAGAAAAAGGCAACGATGACTTAGTTGCAATGAATAAATTGAACCATGACGTATATGATTATTCTTCATACGTGAAAGGAAGCATTTACGGTAATGAGTTCTTAACTTCACATACTGACTTTGCTATCCCAGACTATGGCAACAGCCCATTACAATTTGTGAACCAACTAGGATTCTCAGATGAAGAATGGAACCGTGCCGGAAAAGTAACTGTATTGCGTGCCAGCGTAATGACACCATACATGAACAAAGAAGAACACTTTGAAGAATATGCTGAAAAAATCAAAGCAGCTCTTCAAGAAAAATTGGAAAAAATCTACGCAGACCAATTATTGGCAAGCGAAGCAAAATAAGCAAGGTAATCATGTTAGAAAACAGCTTGAATACTAACTGTTTCTGACGCGTGTTTGGATCTGAAGAGCAAGGGGAGACCTAAGCTCTTCGATCCCTTTGTTTTGAGGTTGTCTTTGAAGAAACCCTTCAAGCAATAGACTCAAAGAATCCCCTCAAATATTCGCTGAATTGTTTCGTTTATTGCTGAAACTACTTCAAAGACACCGTTATTTTATCCAAAAAATCAAGGAGAGTGTCAACGGTGAGTAAATCTGAAGTAAGTAAAATGGGTCTTGGGACCTTTATCGGTCTGACAATGGCACTGTGTGCAACGGTTCGGAGTATTCCTACGTTAGCCGCAGTCGGTTGGACATTGATTTTTTATTCAATTTTTGCAGTTTTGTTTTTTGCCGGTCCGATATCAATGGTTTCCGGTGAGCTTTCCACGATGCTTCCTCAAGAAGGCGGTCCTCAGTTATGGGTAAAAACAGCACTGGGCAGCAAATGGGGATTTGTCGTTGCATGGCTATTATGGGTGCAAATGTTCCCAGGTATGGTAATGGTCGCTTCTACTTTAGGACCATTGTTAGGAAACACATTTGGTAATGTAGAACTTGGCAATAATCACTGGTTCGTTTTAGGTTGTATTTTAGTTATCTACTGGATCATCACGATCTTGAACTTGAAATTCGATATGGCAAAAGTCGGCGGGAACATCGGTGTATGGCTAGGGGTATATATCCCAGTAGTCATCATGTTCGTTTTAGGTGTTTTGGCAGCCTTCAAAGTCGGACTAGTCTCAAACGGCTATCTAGGTGACTTTTCATGGTCAAAAGCTTTCCCTGACTTGGAACATATTGATTCATTGAAATACTTAGCTGGTATCACATTTATTTTTGTTGGGATCGAAATGAGTTCTGTTTACATGCCTCGTTTGAAAGACGCAACAAAAAATTATACAAAAGGCGTATTTATCGCTTTGATCGGATTAGTTTTATTGAATGTCATCAATGCGATGCTTGTAGCAAATGTCGTACCAGATGGAAAAATGGAATTAGCAAATATCACGCAGCCTATCTTGATTGACTGTCAAATCCTAGGCTTACCAGAAGTGATCGGAAATATCTTCAGCTTCATGGTATTTATTGGTGTGCTTTTACAATTATCAGCTTGGGTTACTGGACCATCAAAAACAATCATCCAAGTAGCTCGTGAAGGATTCCTTCCACCAAAATTCGGATTCCATAAAGAAAACAAATACGGCGTATCTAGAAATGTCGTTCTAACACAATCAATCGTTATTTCATTATTTGCTTTGCTTTATGGTGTAATGGATGACGTAAGTGCTGTATTCTTGACACTTACAAATGCTACAACTGTTATTTATTGTATCGTGTACATTTTGATTGCTGTTTCATTGCTTAAAATGCGTAAGAAACATCCAGAATTCGAACGTCCTTACCGAATTGGTAAAAACGGAAACGGATTAGCTTGGGTAGTCAGCTGCATGCTGATCTTCTCTATCATCGTTGTCGTATTTGCTACATTAGGTACAGCGACATTGAGTGATGCATTATTAGTAGCAGCTATCACAGTGGTCATGTTCGTTATTCCATTGATCATCAATCACTTCAAGAAAGATTCTTGGGGGATTGAGGTAGAAAAAAGTTTAGAAGAAAAATAAAAAAATAAGTCTTTCAGCCGACGTTTTGTCGCTGATTTAGTAGGAGGTCCTGCCAAGTGAATAGTTTTTTCATGGCAGGGCCTTTTCATTTGAAATAGGAGATCGACGATGAATAAAAATATTTCTTTAAAAGAAAGTATCGCTGTATTGATCGTGTTGTTGGCACTCCTAGGAGTACTGATCATCGGATTCCAGCTCTCGCCACATATCCCGATCCTTGCAGCTTTCATGTGTTTGTTGTTTTATGGCAGATTTAAAAAGTTCACATGGGATGAGATCCATGACGGGATCATCAAAGGAATCACTCCAGGGATCATTCCAATCCTGATTTTTCTTTTGATTGGTGTCTTAGTTGCTTCATGGATTTTATCTGGAACCATCCCTACGATTATGGTTTATGGATTTAAACTTGTTTCTGTGCGTTTCTTTTTACCGACAGCATTTCTTGTTTGTGCAATTGTCGGAGTGACTGTCGGCAGTTCATTTACAACGATTTCGACGATTGGAATTGCTTTTTTGGGGATCGGTCATTTACTTGGATTCAATGATGCAATGACTACAGGCGCAGTCGTTTCCGGTGCCTTTTTAGGGAATAACTGCTCGCCTTTATCAGATACGACCAACTTGGCAGCGGGTATTGGAGGAGTTAATCTATTCGAACATATCGCTGGTATGCGTTATACGGATTTCCCAGCATTCGTCCTTTCGTTGATTTTTTATACGATATTAGGACATAACAGTCATTCAGCCGATCTAGCTAGTATCAATGAAATGATCCAAAACATGAAAGCGAGCTTTTGGATCTCTCCTTGGACATTGATTCCACTAGTTATTTTATTTGGGGGGGCAATCAAAAAAATTCCGGCTATCCCTACATTACTAGCGGGATCAACAGCTGCTCTCGTTCTTTCTTTTATCCATGAGAAAAGTTTGACGGTCGGAAAAGCAGCAGACATCTTGATGAATGGTTATGTCGCAAATACACCTGATCCAAAGCTAGATGAACTGCTTTCTCGAGGCGGGATCATGAGTATGTTAGGTTCTGCTAGTTTGATTTTACTTGCATTGGCATTAGGTGGGTTACTGATCAAATATCTGATCGTTGATACCATCGTTCAAGAATTAAAAGAAAAGATGGACCGACCTTCTCGTTTAGTCGGGTTTACTGCCTTGAGCTGTATCGGAATCAATCTGATCGTTGGAGAACAGTATCTGTCCATCATTCTTCCAGGAGAAACATTCAAGCGTTCTTTTGATGACGTTGGCTTATCAAAAACCTATTTGACACGAACACTAGCGGATTCAGGTGCGACCGTCAATTCTCTCGTACCGTGGGGAGTCAGCGGCACATTCATTATGGGAACGATGAAAGTTAGCGCGTTGCATTACTTGCCATTCGCCTTTTTCTCGATTCTTGCACCTGTCTTTACAATATTAGGCGGTTTTTTATTGAATCGTCGACGTGTAAAAAATTGAAGGAAGGAAAAAAGAGGCTGGGACAGAAGCGTTTAACTCCAAGAAATAAGAAGAAACTCAAGAAAATTGCTTTTTAAATTTTTGTGAATTTCAGCTTATTTCCGAAGGAGTTGCTTCTGCTTCCGCCGTTTATACGTGTTTAGAGCGTGGGACAAAAGTGTTCTTTACTTTTGTCCCACGCTCTTTTTTACAGATAAACAATGTGTTAGAAGTAGTATCTTCTTTTACATAAAAAGCTGACCATAGAATAAATGGTCAGCGTATTTAGTGAGTCAGCTATTTAGTATGGGTTTTCTAAAGGAACGACTGTCTCTCTTTTGATCAAGCGATGAGGGATGACCAAACGTACGCCACTGCTCAATTCTTCATGGATCAATTCGCGCAGCTTTTGCATAGCGACACGTCCTAATTCGGAGATATCGATATCGATACTTGTAAGGTAAGGGTGTGTTAATGTTGAGAAGATCGAGTTGTTGAAGCTAATGACGGAGAGTGTCTCTGGAATGACATAGCCGTACATTTGCGCCAACTGCATCGTGCGAAGGGCGAAGATATCGTCAATGACCACCAATGCTGTGGCTTCGTTTTCTTTCAACGTTTTCTCAAAGGACAGATAATCTTCCGGATGCTCTAGTACTACACTGGATAACGCAGGAAGACCAGCCATCATCATTGCTTTTTGATAACCGAAATATCGTTCGAAATACAAACTTTCATGAGTCGTGTTTGTCACAAACAGGATATTCTTATGTCCATTCTGGATCAAAAATTCTGTTGCTTGTTTACCTAGAAGCTGGTTATCGTTATCTACATAAACGATTTCGTTCTCATGATGATAAGGCTGTCCGATCAAAGTGAAAGGGATGTGGTTTTGGTATAAATAATCAATGACAGGATCTTGACTATCTGAATACACTAGAATAAAACCATC
The DNA here is from genome assembly GCF_035727065.1 of Enterococcus sp. E4-223. Classification (NCBI taxonomy): domain Bacteria; kingdom Bacillati; phylum Bacillota; class Bacilli; order Lactobacillales; family Enterococcaceae; genus Enterococcus; species Enterococcus sp. E4-223. Next base: position 131,976 of record NZ_JAPMLH010000007.1, read on the forward strand.
TACTTGTTTTTGTAAATGCATACGCTGGACGTTCTCTAACAGCAATTCAAAATTTTTAGCAGTAGCGATTGCTGTAGTCATATCATAATTCCGCGCTTCTTCGTTGATTGCTTCCATGATCTCAAGATAAAATGGGTTACCGATCCGCTCTTTTGAATCAAGAGGGGGTAAGATCACGCCGATGGCACTGGAAATGCGTTTTCCTAGATTGCGGGCAGTCATGTTAGGAACATAACCTAGTTCATCCATAATTTTTCGGACTTTCTTCTTTGTTGTCTCGGAAATACTAGGATGATCGTTGATGACACGAGAGACGGTCGAAGTGGCAACACCGGCTTTTTTCGCCACATCTTTTACGGTAATAGCCATGATAAAAACACCTTTCTCTTGTTATTGTGCAGAGAACTGATAAATCGTCTGACTGATCCGTTCTTGACCAGGATGGAGGTTGATCGATCCAAAGTTGGGGAAATGAACGATATCAGGGATTTCTTGCGGTTCGATTGCTAATCCGTAGTTTGAATGCATCTGTTTTCCATTGACAGAGAAATCAGCTTCGAATCCAGTCGTAGAAAATAATACCATACTTTTATTAGAAGTTGCTATAGTCATTTGGCGACCAGAATGCTTCTCGAATAATTGTAAGGAAGTTTTGGAAAGCCTAGGATGATGCAAAAGAAATACATCATCTAGTCCATCTGGATAACATGCAAGGATCTCTTGCAGTGTTGGGGATTTTCTAAAGTCGATTGGCAGTTCTTCTTTTTTTGTCCAATTTCCAGTAGGCAATTTTTCTTGATCTAATTCAAGCACACCATCTAAAAAGACCGTTAACTGATGTTCATAGATGTCTCTTGTTCCATTTCCTGAAAGGTTGAAGTAGGCATGGTTGGTCGGATTGCAGATGGTTTCAACAAGGCTACTAGCAGAGGTTGTCATCTCTAATTCGTTTTTTGTTAAACGGTAAGTGATCGTAGCAGTGATTGGTCCTGGATAGGTAGAAAATTCATCTTTTAAGTAAAAGACCACACCTATTGATGATGGAGTTTTGAAAACTTCTACTTCCCAAAATTGGAAAGACCAGCCTTTCGTGCCACCGTGGATATGGTGTGATCCGCAGTTTTTCTCCAATCTATGCTCACCCCAAGAAGCATCCCGGATCCTTCCGGCTACAGGTCCGACAGTTGCTCCAAAAAAGCTTTTGTCTGTTAGAACATCTTCGAAACGATCGTAAGACAATAAAACATTTTCTGATTTTCCTTCTTTGTCTGGTGCGAAGATTTGGTGCAGGCGGGCACCGTAATTGAGAAGAACGACTTCTAAGTAGTCGTTCTTCAATGTGATTTTCTTTATTTCAGTCTCTGGAACTGGTACGACGGAGATCTCTGGATTATCCATGGTCATGCCACTTTTCTTTCAAGTAATCGATCGTAAGAAAAGTCGTATCAGGGACAAGCGGGATCTCCTCTCCAAGGTCTTCAGCACGTCCCACGCCAATTGGTTGAGCACCACTTGAGAGGATGGCTTGGATACCGGCTTGCGCGTCTTCGATCCCGATACATTCTTCTGCTTTTAGTCCGACAGCTTTTGCTGCAAGGAGGAAGATATCTGGCGCAGGTTTTCCGTTTGTTGCTTCTGCCGGGTCGGCAATAGCATCAAAGTAAGGTGTAAGACCCATTTTTTCAAGTAGGAAAGGCCCATTTTTACTTGCAGAAGCAAGAGCAATCTTGATTTTTTCTTCTTTTAAAGAATCCAGTAAAGGCACGACCCCGGGGAAGACATCTTTTGGTTCGATCGTCTGGATCATCTCTAAATAATAATCGTTTTTTCTTTTCGCTAATTCTGCAAATTCTTCCTTTGAAAAAGAGTGTTCTTTTCCGCCATAAGCTAAAAGCAAAGAGAGTGAGTCTTCTCGGCTGACGCCTTTTAGCTGTTCGTTGAATGTGCGGTCGATCGTAATGCCGATTTCCTGACCAAGCTTTCGCCAAGCACGATAATGGAATTCAGCAGTATCGGTAATGACACCGTCTAAATCAAACAATACCCCTTTAAACATTTGCTTCCTCCTTTCTTAGCGTTATTTCTAGACGATCCGCTAAAGAATAAGACTGTTCATAGACGTAAATTTCTAGAGGAGAACCTTCTAATAACTCGAAAGTAACTTGTTCATCTGTGACTGAGATGAACAATAAACGTCCGCGATAATTGATATGGAAAGAATAAGCTTTCCAAGTTTTTGGCAGAAATGGTGCGAATCTCAACTGATCATGGGCAGTTTTCATTTGAGCAAACCCTTGGACGATCGACAACCAGCTACCAGTCATGGAAGTGATGTGCAAGCCGTCTTCTGTGTCGTTATTGTAATTATCCAAATCCAAGCGAGCTGTTCGCTGGTACATTTCTACAGCTTTGCTTTCCATTCCTAATTCTGCTGCTAAAATCGAATGGATACTTGGCGAAAGGGAAGACTCATGGACAGTCATTGGTTCATAGAAATCAAAGTTTTTTTGTTTTTCTTCTTTTGTAAAAGTATCATTGAAGAAATAAATCCCCTGTAGTACATCTGCCTGCTTGATGAAGCAAGATCTAAGGATTTTGTCCCAAGACCAATGCTGATTCAGAGGAAGGTCGCTTGTGGGAATATCGGATACAGGCATGAGATCTTTATCTAAGAATGTGTCATGCTGGACAAAGATTCCTAATTCTTCGTCAACTGGGAAGTACATGTTCTCTGCGATATCTTTCCATTTGGCTAGTTCTTCTTCGCTGATAGTGATAGCAGCTTCTTTTTGATAAGTTAAATAATTTTCTCGCGTGTAACGCAAGACCCAAGCTGCGATCGTATTTGTATACCAATTGTTATTGATATTGTTCTCATATTCGTTTGGGCCGGTCACACCGTGGATCATGTATTTATTTGCTCGTTTTGAAAAATGGACACGGTCTGCCCAGAAGCGTGCGATTTCTGCTAAAACTTCCAGTCCTTCATTTTTCAAATATTCCGTATCGCCGGTGTAATTCGTATAATTGTAGATTGCATAGGCAATCGCGCCATTTCGGTGAATCTCCTCGAATGTGATTTCCCACTCGTTATGGCATTCGACACCAGTGAAGGTGACCATAGGATAAAGCGCGCCTTTTAATCCTTGTTGCTGAGCGTTGTGGATTGCTTGCGGCAGTTGATTATGCCGATATTTCAGCAGATTCTTAGTTACTTCAGGTTTGGCTAAAGCAAGATAAAGAGGGACAGCATACGCTTCTGTATCCCAGTAAGTGGCTCCGCCGTATTTTTCTCCTGTGAATCCTTTGGGGCCGATATTCAATCGTTCATCTTCGCCGTAGTAAGTAGAGAATAGTTGGAACAAATTGAATCGAATGCCTTGTTGTGCTTCTTCGTCTCCTTCGATGACCACATCGGCAAGCTTCCATCGTTCTGCCCAAGCCGCTGTTTGCTCTTCTTTTGCTTGGATATAATTGTTTGTCTGGTTCGTTAATTCTGAGACAGCTTTTTCTGCTTGCTGCGCTTCTGGAATATCTCTACTAGTAAGAACGATAATTTCTTTTTCCACTGACCATGTCTCACCTTGAGATAATTCTGCAGACAAGCAACCATGTAATGCTAAAGTATCTTCGTGATAGTCAGGGATGACTGATTTTCCATTAACGAAATGGCGCATTGCTGCAGTAACAGTAAATTGTTCAATCCCAAAGTTGTTTGGAATAGTTTTAGTCGTCAAATAGCCGATTTCTTCTATAGTTCCACGATCAATCTCATTCCAAAAATGTTCATCATAGTTGCTGTCTTCGTTTTGAACATTTCCATCCAATTTTGATACGAGTTTGACTGTTCCGCTACCTTCAAGCATTTCTATAGTTAAATAGATATAAGCTGATTCTTTTTTGACAATGCTCAGAAAACGTTCGAAGGAAATGCGTACTTTATTAGTAGAAGTAGTGATTGTGAATGTACGAGATAATACACCATTTGTCATATCTAATTCCCAGTAAAAGTCTTCTGGTTCCAAAGAAGCCAAGTCGATCAGCTGATCGTTGATCGAAATATCTATCGCGATAAAGTTCAAGGCGTTGATCACTTTTCCAAAGTATTCTGGATAACCATTTTTCCACCAGCCGACACGTGTCTTATCGGGATACCAGACACCCGCCAAATAAGTACCTTGATGGTGGTCCCCTGAGTAAGTTTCTTCAAAGTTCCCGCGCATCCCCATATAACCGTTTCCAATACTTGTTAAAGATTCTTGCAGTCGAAGATTTTTTTTATCTAATTGTGTCGTGCTGATTTTCCATGGATCAATAGCAAATAGTCGTTTGATCTGTTTCATTTTTCTCCTCCTAATGAGCTGTTTTATACGTTCATAATAAACGCAACCGATTGCACAAGTCAATAGACAAAAGAAAATATTCCATAGAAAAAAGCATAAAAAAATAAATTTTTAGGAGAAAATTATAGAAGGGAACACACGCATTATAGGTTTTCTAGAATGGTATAGACAGAAAAATAAAAAATAAAGCATTTACAAAAAAGAAAACGCACGCTATAATACGTTTAACGAAACCGATTGCGTAAAGGAGCTAAACGGAATGAAAAAGATATTTAGTTTTGAGTTTTGGCAAAAATTTGGAAAGGCTTTAATGGTTGTGGTAGCAGTTATGCCGGCAGCTGGGTTGATGATCAGTATAGGGAAATCAATTCCCTTGATCAATCCTGATTGGACGCCGCTTGTCACAACGGGCGGAGTAATTGAAAATATTGGTTGGGCAATTATTGGTAATCTTCATATTTTATTTGCTTTAGCAATAGGAGGAAGTTGGGCAAAAGAAAGAGCAGGCGGAGCATTTGCAGCTGGGATCTCATTTATTTTGATCAATCGGATCACTGGGGCTATCTTTGGTGTCACAAGTGACATGCTTGCGAATGAAGATGCATTTACCCACACTCTGTTCGGTACGAAGATCATGGTTAAAGGATTTTTTACAAGTGTATTGGAAGCACCAGCTTTGAATATGGGAGTATTCGTAGGGATCATCGCTGGATTTGTCGGGGCAATGGCTTATAATAAGTACTATAATTATAGAAAATTGCCGGATGCTTTGTCATTTTTCAATGGAAAGCGCTTTGTTCCGTTTGTTGTTATCTTATGGTCAACAATCGTGGCATTGATTCTTGCTGTGGTGTGGCCAAACGTACAGGCTGGAATCAATAATTTTGGTTTATGGATCGCAGAATCACAAGAAAGCGCACCGATTCTAGCACCGTTTTTATTTGGAACATTAGAACGTTTACTATTGCCATTTGGATTGCATCATATGCTGACGATTCCTATCAACTATACACAGCTTGGCGGATCGTATGAGATTTTATCAGGCGCACAGGCGGGGACACAAGTATTTGGGCAAGATCCGTTATGGTTGGCTTGGGCCACTGATTTAGTGAATCTTAAAGGTGCAGGGGATATGTCGCAATATGAGTTTGTGTTGCATAACTGGACGCCGGCTCGTTTCAAAGTAGGACAAATGATTGGTTCTTCAGGTATCTTGATGGGAATGGCTTTTGCGATGTATCGTAATGTCGATCCTGATAAGAAAGCAAGATATAAATCAATGTATTTTTCAGCAGCGTTGGCTGTCTTTCTAACAGGTGTAACAGAACCATTGGAGTTCATGTTTATGTTTGCTGCTGTGCCATTATATGTCATTTATTCAGTGATCCAAGGGGCTGCATTTGCGATGGCAGATATCTTGCCATTGCGGGTCCATTCATTTGGGAATATCGAATTGCTGACTCGGACACCGTTAGCTATCAAAGCGGGTCTAGGTGGAGATCTTATCAACTTCGTGTTGTGTGTGATCGCTTTTGGTGTTGTTACGTATTTCTTAGCAAATTTCTTGATCAAAAAATTCAACTTTGCTACACCGGGACGTAACGGAAATTACGACAATGACAGTGAAGAAACCGTTGTATCTAACAGCGGAACAGGAACAGCAGATCAGCAAGTGGTCCAGATCATTCATTTGCTGGGAGGAAAAGAAAATATCAAAGATGTCGATGCTTGTATGACTCGGTTACGCGTAAGTGTAAATGATCGAGAAAAAGTAGGGACTGAAGAAGCCTGGAAACGAGCAGGGGCGATGGGATTGATCGTCAAAGACAATGGAGTCCAAGCAGTTTATGGACCAAAAGCAGATGTCTTGAAATCAGATATCGAAGATCTGCTGCAATCAGGAGCAGAGATTCCAGAGCCAGAAATGGTTTCTACAGGAAATGGACAAGCAGGTAGTAAGCAATACTTAGGTATAGAACAAGAACTAGTTTCCGCAGCTTCTGGAGAAGTGATTCCTTTATCTGAAGTAAAAGATCCGGTATTCTCACAAAAAATGATGGGTGACGGCTTTGCTGTTATTCCAACATCAAGAGAAGTTGTTGCGCCGATCGCTGGAAAAGTGACAAGTATTTTCCCAAGCAAACATGCAATTGGGCTGGAAACGAAAGATGGTATCGAAGTTTTGATCCATATGGGAATCGATACAGTCCAAATGAATCAGCCAGCTTTTGAGATTGCTGTCAAAGAAGGTCAAGAAATAGGAACAGGAACGAAATTAGCTGAGATGGATCTTGATGTGATCCAAAACGAAGAAAAAGATCCAACGATCATGATCGTATTTACAAACGATAAAGTAGAAGAAGTAGTGATCAAGCAATTAGGTACAGTGACAGCTGGTAAAGTGATCGGCTCCATTAAAATGTAAGGAGAGGTTGTGAAATCATTGTCCTGACCTGAGTATTAGAGAAACAAAACGAAAAAACAGCTTCTCGTATTTTGCCGTTTTTTGAACTAATACCGAAGGTCAGCTGATTGAACACCATTTATCGAGAGGTTGTGAAAAAGCTGTCCTGCATCAAGTAATAAGAACAGCCAAACAAAAATAGCTCCTCATATTTTTTGTTGGGTTGGGCTTATTACCGCAGATGCAAGCTTTTGAACACCGTTTAAGGAAGAGGTTGTGAAAACTGCGTTATGCATTGAGTAATAAGAGCGCTAGTCAGAAAATAGCTTTTCATATTTTCTAGGCTAGTGAGCTTATTACCGAGAAGCAGCAGTTTGAATACTGTTTAGTGGAGAGGTCGTGAAAAAGCTGCCCTGCACCAAGTGATAAAAACAGCCAAACAAAAAATAGCTCCTGGTCCATTGAGCTTATTACTGAGGAGTTAGCAGGAGAACACTATTTGCTGGAGAGGTTGTGACAAAAATTTTGTCACAACCCTTTTGTTTCGAAATGAAGACAAGGAGAAAACCAATGAAATTCATGACACTCAACACGCATAGCTGGCTTGAGCCAGAACCAGAGAAAAAATTGCAAGAATTAGCAGATAAGATCCTGTTAGAAGATTATGAAGTGATTGCTTTACAAGAAATCAACCAATTACTGGAATCTGAAGAAGTAGAACCTGCGAAGCTAATGAAGTTCTGTCCGGTAAAGAATCAAGTACCTATCCGTAAAGATAATTTTGCCTACCGTTTAGTTCAGCTTTTAAAGGAACACGGAAAAGAGTATTTTTGGAGTTGGGAAATGAGCCACATCGGTTATGATAAATATGAAGAAGGAAATGCACTGCTTGCGAAAAAAACATTGGAAAGTCAGGTCCTTACCGTCTCCCAATCTCAAAAGAAAGAAGATTATCAGACACGCAAGATCTTGATTGGGAAAACAAAGATAGATGATCAGGACATTTTTGTCTCGAGCTGCCACTTTTCTTGGTGGACAGATAAAAAAAGTGGCTTTTATTTTGAGTGGAAAAACTTGGAAAACTACTTTTTGGAAACTTGCGTACCACTTTTTTTCCTAGGTGATTTCAATAATCCAGTAGACTCTCAAGGTTATTATACTGTAAGAGAAAGTTGCCTTCTTCTTCAAGATTCGTATGTTGTCGCGAATGAAAAAGGAAAAGCAGCTACTGTGGAAAAGAAAATCGATGGTTGGGAACAAAATACAGAAAAATTGCGTATAGATTTTATTTTCGTCTCTGAAGGAATGAAGGTTAAAAAATATCAACGGATTTTTGATGGGATCGATAGTCCAATCATCAGTGATCACTACGGGGTGGAAATCGAATTAGATGTGAACGAATAAAAAATATAACATATAACATAAAAAAACTGATTAAAATAAAACTCTCCAAACGATTATACCGTTTGGAGAGTTTTTTTTGATCGGATGCATTTATCCCTTTTGCCTAAGCACGTAAATGCTTGTATCTATGATAAATAAATAAACATAGCAAGGTAAACCAGCCAATCAAAGTAAGAGAAAGAATGAAATAGAAATAGATTGGCGTTTGATAATGAAGCGTGAGCTCGTTGATTCCTTTTTGCTGCTTCACGATTGGGGTCCCGATATCTGTTACTTCATAATCAGTCAATGTTTTTCCATTTTGCTGTAGCACAGTCCGATCGTAGACGATAACAGGGATATGAACAGTTTTGTCCCCAGTGTTTTTCCACTTGATTGTCAAAAGACCGCCTGGATGTGTTTTTATAAAAGTTGTTTCGTTTTCTAGTATTTCTTCGTTATACCGGTCGTATTTATTGTCTTTTGTCTCCTTATAGATTGGCAGATAGTCAGGTGTGGTTTTTTGGAAAACGAACAAGCTGGTAGACATATCTTTGCTGAAGAATGTTTTCCTTGCTTCTTCCGGCGTATCGAATAGATAAGTATGTCGACTGACAAATGTTTCATTTTCCCACTTTTCCAGATGCTGGTATAAGTTCTGGATCGTCTGTGCTGAAAAAATAAGAATGCCAAATATACTTAAAAGACGGAACCACTTTTGTTCAGACCACTGGTTCAGTGAAAGGGCAAGGTAAAGTAGAAGCAATAGCGTAAATGGCACGAAAAATCGAAATGGAAACTGGATCAAACTAATAAAAGGCACATTTTTTTCGATCAATGTCGTCCATGGAATCAAGCTAGTAGAAAGAAAAAAGAAAACAAGACTTGTGTACAACACGATTTTTTGGAATAAGGTGTTCTTTTGTTGAAAGAAAATAAAAAGCAAAAAACCTGATAATATCAATATAGGAAAGGCCTTAGGGTAATGGAGCCAATAACTGCCATCCAGATCTATCGCCTTTTGACTCATTTCTCTGTTAACAAAGGGAGGAAGAATCTTATTCCCACTGTAAACAATAGCTAATCCTGCCCAAATATTTGCTGTCAGAACAAAATAAAGCAAGACCGACTTAATCAGTTGAAGCAGTGCTTTTCCTTTTTCAGTCTGGTTAAAAAAGTAATAAAGATAAAAAGGGATATACATCAAAGCTAACATGATCGAAGACAGTAAATGGATCTGTGTCATAAGTCCCACTGAGACAGCGACTTTGATAACAGGAAACTTTTTATGAAGGACGAAATCAGCAATAGGGATCATACATAAAGGATAAAAACAAGTCCCCCAGCTAGTGAATCCTTGGTTGATAGACCAGTATTGAATAGAATACGTACTCATGAATAAAACGGCTACTGGTACACTTACCCAATTTCGAATATTGACATATCTCAGTAAAATCAGCATAGAAAATCCTGAAATAAGATAAAGAATGAAATTTGAAAGAATTTGATAATGAAACCAGCTACCTGCAAGCAACACGATCAATCCTTGTAAATAAGCGAAAAATGGGCCGTAAACGGCATTCACGATCCTGCCACTTTGCTGGAATCCATAAAGGGAAGGAAAATAATGGAAATCCCCATATTTAATTTGTTGCGCGGCATCATAGAACCGATTGTAATGGAATGGGGCATCAGCACCCAAAATTAGTTTATGTGTGAATAAATGAGGCATGAGAAATGCCAAAGCAATGAAAAAAATTGCTAAAAATGGGCCATATTTTTTCAATTGTCGAACTCCTTTGCAAACTTTAGATAAATTCATCATATATCCTATGCGAGAGGTAGGCAAGAAATTAGAAAATTCATGAAAATATTTATGAATTTTACAAGAAAAACATAAGTGAAAGTTCTAAGGAGAGAGGATGCGACATAAGTTTTGTTGCATCTCCTTGTTTTGAAACAGAATTTTTCTTAATACTCGAAACAAAGTAGCTTTTTCATGACCTTTCGGTAAACGGTGTTCAATCAGCTGCTTCTCGGTAATAAGCTCACTAGCCTAGAAAATATGAGAAGCTATTTTCTGACTAGCGCTCTTATTACTCAAAGCATAACGCAGTTTTCACAACCTCTTCCTTAAACGGTGTTCAAAAGCTTGCATCTGCGGTAATAAGCCCAACCCAACAAAAAATATGAGTAGCTATTTTTTTTGGCTGTACTTATTACTTGATGTAGGACAGCTTTTTCACAACCTCATCGGCTTTCATTTTCTATTTTTTTCCTGAACCCATATAATAAAAGAAAGAACAAAAAAACTTGCAAGGGAGGACACATGTGAAGCAGAGTAAGCAAAAACAGTCTCGTCGACTTTTGTTTCGTTTGTTTTTATTAATATGTATCGTCGTAGGGTTACTGATCGCTTTATATCCATTTTATGTGGATTCTTTAAATAGTTTTATTGATCAAAAACGTATCGAACAAGTACAAAAACGGACCGCAGCTGAAATTGAAGTGCAGCGAAAGAAAATGGAGGAGAAAAACCAACGATTAACTGACCAAGGATTCAATCCTGGTACTGATCCTTTCAATGAAAAGAACAGAAATGAAAGTACAACATCCAGCCAATTAGAGGAATGGCTGATCGGAAGTATCAATATACCTAAGATCCAATTAAATATTTCACTTTATGATCGGCTCAATGGTAGGATCCTTGAAAATGGAGCAGGCGTCTTGCAAGGAACCTCTTTCCCGCTTGGTGGAAATTCGACGCATTCAGTGATCTCTGCTCACAGCGGTTTACCTAATCGACGGTTATTTACCGAATTAGATCGTTTAGAAAACGGAGACACGTTTATTTTGACTGTTTTGGGGGAGAAATTGGCTTATCAAGTTAAAAATATACAAGTGGTACTGCCAGATGACACGTCTGTTCTAACGATTGCAGAAGGAGAAGACTTAGTTACCTTGCTTACATGTACGCCGTATATGATCAACACGCATCGTTTGCTAGTGACAGGACATCGGATTCCTTATAACGAATCGGTAAAAAAAGAAGAAGGAAAAGGAAATCAGGAAAGAACCATGCGGCAATGGTTTATTCTTGCAGGAACGATAATAGCTGTAGTCATACTGTTAGTGTTTATCGGACGACTAATCTATCAGTATAGATTAAGTAAAAAAGTGCTTGATTTTTCATTTATTATTAGTGATTCGTCAGGGAAACCGGTAAATGGTAGTTCATTCATTTTGAAACATAAGAAAAAAACACTTACTAGAAATGGTGTGCCGTTTTCAGTACAAAGCGACCATCATGGGAAAGTCAAGCTGGATCAATTGCCTGGTGGAACTTATCGAATCGTTTCAGCTGATGATCCTAAAGTTGCTGTTTCTTTTGGTATTAGAAAAGTAAAACAAGAGAAGATATACTTTTTTGAGGGGCGAAAACTTGTAAAAGAGCTTCAAAAAAATGGTTTTTATTTTAAAATCAATGAATAAGTAAGGAGAGAAAAAATGATCCGCACAACAACAAAATTGTCTGCCAAAGAGCTGGAATCTGTTCTATCGATTTGGCTACATGCTAACTTGGATTCTCATGAATTCATTCCATCAACTTATTGGGAGAATCAAGTAGAATCTGTTAGGAAAGCTTTACCAGATGCAGTGATTTACTTAGCAGAAATAGATCAAGAAATTATTGGTTTTGCTGGGGTGATTGATCAGTTTATCGCAGGAATCTTTGTGAAAAGGGAATACCGGCAACAAAGAATCGGTACGCAACTAATGAAAAAAATAAAAGAAACCAATAAAACACTGACTTTGACAGTCTATCAAAAAAATCAATCAGCTATTCATTTCTATCTTTCACAAGGTTTTACAATTCAAACACAGCAAAAAGATGAAGCAGTAAATGAGGAGGAACTTGTGATGAAATGGAATCAAAACGCTGATTTTTGATGAACAGAATAACGAAATAATGCTCCCAGCCTAATTTTTTGCTGGGAGCATTATTTCATTTTGAAGTCACTAATTTAACTGTGTGAATATGCAGTTGTTACGACCTTTGATAAACAGTGTTCAAAAGCTTGCATCTGCGGTAATAAGCCCAACCAAACACAAAATATGGGGAGCTATTTTTATTTGGCTGTTCTTATTACTTGATGCAGAACAGCTTTTTCACAACCTCTGATTCACGGTGTTCCAAAAGTAGCTTCTTCGGAAATAAGCCGAAATTTTACAAAAATTTGAGAAGCAATTTCCGTAAATTCCTTCTTATTTCTTGAAGCTGACCACTTCTGTCACAACCTCTTTCTTAAACGGTGTTCAATCAGCTGACCCTCGGTATTAGCTCAAAAAACGGCAAAATATGAGGAACTATTTTTCCGTTTCTTTCTCTAATACTCAGGTCAGAACGCTGATTTCACAACCTCTCTTTCACAACCTTATTTTACTCGTTTATAATTTTCATCGAAATATTTTCCGCTACGGATATCATCTGGCATTCCATCATATGGTTCTTCGCTAATAACATCTTCATTATCTATACCTGCATCACCCATATAAGTGATCGTAGCAAATTCAGGAACAAGTAATTTTGGATAAGTTTCATATTTTTCACGTGCTGCTTCCATTTCTGCGATATGTTCGTTTTGGAAAGTAACAGTGATTTCTGGATGTTCTTCAACCCATTTAGGGAAAAAGATCATTCCGTGAAGTTTCTTTTCATTTGGCATAAAGTCCAATGCAACGTCTGTCCCTGTTGGCTCTGTCCAAGTGATTTTGAATACGCCGTCCGTCAATTTAACGATATCAGCTTCTTGGTCTTTTACCCAACGGCCTTTGACCATTCCGCCATGGATACGGTAATCAACAGTATGGTCATTTTTGGCATACCATTCATATTCCCAACCATTGTCATACGTATAGATAAAGTGAGTTCCAATAAAATCTTCCAATTCTTTAAATTCTTTCATGTTTAAGCATCTCCTTATAAATTAAAACATGTAATAAACTACATGTTTTCGATTACTCATTTATGATAGAATGGATTTAAAGATTTGTCAAGGAGGGAAAACTGATGGCAAGAAAAAATACACTTCGATATATTTTGTTAGGGTTATTAAGTAAGAAGAAGATGACAGGATATGAATTGAATCAATCGTTCAAAAATGAAATAGGAGAATTTTGGCAAGTAAAACATAGTCAGATTTATCCTGAACTTGCAAAAATGGAAGAGCAAGGAATCATTCAGCATCAAGTAGAGATCACAGGTGAAAAATTGGAAAAGAAAGTTTATGAATTAACAGAAGAAGGGAAGGAACAATTGGCAGAGTGGATTCATACACCCACCAATGAACTACCGGTTAATCGAGACGAATTTGTTCTGAAATTGTATTTCGTCAAAGACGTGAATGATCCGGCATTAGTAGAAATTATTCAGCAGCAGCGTGACCTTCATGAAGAAAAACGACTTCATCTATTAGAGCGAAAAAAAACGATCTTTCCTACTGAAAAAGAAAAACATGAAAATTACGGACACTACCTGATTTTAGCGCATGCGATCAATCGGGAAACAGAATATGCAAATTGGCTAACAGATGTATTAGAAGAAAGTAACCGAAAAAAATAAAAAAATATCCGAACAGTGATGGAGAATTCCTTTCTATATGAAAGAAACGCAGATCACCGTTCGGATATTCTTATGTTCAAACAGGCCTTTTTTCAAGTATTTATGTAGCATCTACTTATTAAAAAGCTTGGTACTTAGGAGATTAGTGGCGTTTAGAGTTCTTTTAACAACTGTTCGTAGTCAGCTTTTTCATCGACAGGAAGGAGCTTGTAAGTTAATTCGTCTGTCTCGTTGTCATGAATGATGTACATCTTAGCATTCTCTTCTTTGAAGTTACCGATTTGTAAAATCGTATAGCGTTCGTCGATCAATTCGATATCTTTGATTGCTTTTGAAAAAACTTTACGGACATGGTGCATTTTCTTTTGGCGGATTTCTGCCTTTTCTGCAGCTTTTGACAAAGTAAATCCGTCATCTAAATATTTTTTGATCAGTTCTACTTTTATGACTGTAGGTAAACGATATTTTCTAGGACAATTCGCATCAGCTTCGATCGAACGAATGAATCCCTTTTGTTCCCAATACCTTAATTGACGTGGAGACACACCTACGATATCACTTAATTCACTGATGCCAACAACCAATTGATCATTTTCCAACAAACGTTTAAGGGAAGCCCCAACCATTTTTGTCACTCCTTTTGTCCTCTTGCTTCCCTTAATTATATCCGTATTAACTTATGTGTCAAGTAGGTTGACAAATAGCGAATTTAGGACTAAAGTATTCTAGTAGTTTCAGAAAAAATTCAGAAAGAAGGAGAAATATGAGTAACAACCAACCCGTAGATATTTACGGAAAACCATATAATCGGACACTTTTAGTTGTTGTCTTATTAATTGGTACATTTTGTACCGTTTTGAATCAGACCTTATTGACGACAGCTTTTCCTACATTGATGAAAGCTTTCGATATTTCAGCGTCTGATGTGCAATGGTTAACGACTGGTTTCTTGCTAGTCAACGGGATCATGATCCCAATAACAGCATGGCTGATCAATAAATTCAGTTCAAGAAATTTATATCTTTCTGCCATGACGATCTTTTTGATCGGAACAATTACTTGCTTTACAGCACCTAATTTTAGTACATTACTAATCGGTCGCTTGATCCAAGCTTGCGGTGTGGGAGTATCGATGCCATTATTGCAAAATATCATGCTATCTATTTTCCCGCCAGAAAAAAGAGGATCAGCAATGGGGATGTCAGGGATCGTTATTGGACTTGCTCCTGCTTTAGGCCCTACATTATCTGGTTATATCATTGATAACTACCATTGGCGTGACTTGTTTGGTATGGTACTGCCAATCGTTGTTCTTGTCTTGGTTTTAGCATTCTTCCTAATGAAAAGTGTTATTCCATTGTCAAATCCTAGCATTGATATTTTATCCGCTATTTTATCAACGATTGGATTCGGTAGTTTACTTTACGGATTTTCTAGTGTAGGAGATGACGGCTGGGGAAGCTTGAAAGTAATTGGTTTCTTAGTTGTTGGTGTGATTTTCATCGCCTTGTTCTCATGGCGTCAATTACATTTGGAACATCCATTCTTGGAACTTCGCGTATTCAAATCATCTACATTCACGATTGCCGCTGTTTTAGCTGGTGTAACAAATATGGCGATGGTAGGGGCAGAAATGGTCGTACCATTGTATATTCAAAATATTCGTGGAGAATCAGCATTCCATTCTGGCTTGATGTTGTTGCCGGGTGCATTGATCATGGGGGCTATGATGCCTGTTACGGGTGCGATTTTCGATAAATATGGCGCGAAACGTTTAGCCATCACAGGGATGTTCATTTTGACAGCCGCAACTGCACCATTTGCTTTCTTGACAAAAACGACTCCAGTTTTATATATCGTGATCCTTTATGCGATCCGTATGTTTGGGATCTCCATGGTCATGATGCCGGTAACGACTTCTGGTATGAATGCATTGCCAAATAACTTGATCAGTCACGGGACAGCGGTAAATAATACATTCCGTCAAATCGCAAGCTCGATTGGTACAGCTATTTTGATCAGTGTGTTGACGAATGTGACAAAAGCAAATATCCCAAGCAAATCTGTATTGGATAATACACCATTAGCTTATAAAGATCAGGCAATCAATGCCACACTGTCAGGTTACCATGCCGCGTTTATCGTAGCGATCATCTTTGGGATCCTTGGCTTTATTATTGCCTTTTTATTGAAGAAAAAAGAACCTGTTCTAACGAAAGCGGGGGATAATGCATGATTATTGGAGTTTTGATTGTCAGCTTGCTTGCTTTTGCTTTAACGAACGTGTTCGCTAAAAAAACATGGCAAACCTTTTTATCTTTGATTTTCGGACTAATCTTCGTCGCTTCACTAAGTTTGATCGTCGCTAATTTGTCCAATCACTTTGGAATGGAAAAAGTAACGGAAACAAAAACAGAAAAAATTGTTTCCAGTGCTGATTCCCAAGGAGCAGATATGCTTTTGTATAAAGCTTTAGGGAATGGAAAAGAAAAAGTGTATCTTTACCGAACAAATGAAAAACAAGAAAAACCAAAAGCAACTGGTACGGATAACGAAACAAATAAAGTAGAAAAGACAGACGGCGATGCTGAAAAAGTGACGAAAACTACTTATTGGGAATACAAAAACGACATGTATAAATTCTGGTTCAATATTGCTGATAACAATCACGAATATGACAGCCGAGTGAATACATTCAAAATCCCAGAGACATGGGTAGAATTAAGTACGGACCAAGCAGCCAAGTTAGCTGAATTAGTGAAGAAACAGCAAAGTACGATGGAAAGTGAAGCAAAAGCTTATGTTCAAGACGGTATGGTAAAAGCAATGACTGAAAATCCAAAAATGAGCAAAGCAGAGCAAGAACAACGTACGAAAGCCTTAGCTGCTGAATTCCAACAACAAGCATTCGCAAAATTAGTGAAAGAAGCAAAAGGCGAATAATATTTTGAACACCATGTAGGAGGTTGTGAAAAAGCTGCTCTGCATCAAGCAGTAAGAACAATCAGATAAAAATAGCACTCCATATTTTTCATCTGATTGGGCTTAGTGCCGTAGATGCAAGCTTTTGAACACCGTTTAAGGAAGAGGTTGTGAGCCTGCCGTTTAACTCTGAGTCACAAGGAGCAATTTCAAAAAACAGCTTCTCATGTTTGTTGAATATTGTGACTTGTGACCGAGGAGTTGGCAGGAGAACACCGTTTATTCGAAAAAAGGAACTGCGACAAGACTTTTGTCACAGTTCCTTCTTTTTTTTGCTATGCTATACTAGATGTAAAAAATAGGAGAAATAAAATGAGGGAAATTTATTCTTTTGAATCAAAAATCTATGCTTCCGAAGTCGGCAAGGGCGGGGCATATATTATTTTTCCGTATGATATAAGAAAAGAATTCGGTGCTGGAAGAGTTAAAGTCCAAGCAACTTTTGACAATGTGCCGTATGAAGGCAGTATCGTGAATATGGGTGTGAAAAATCCAGATGGTTCAGTCTGCTACATCCTTGGACTACGAAAAGATATTCGTAAAAACATCGGTAAAGAAATCGGTGATATTGTAGCAGTTACAGTGAAGCAAAAATAAAAGAGGTTGTGACAAAAGACGTGTCACAACCTCTTGATAAACGGTGTTCAAAAGCCAGTTTCTCGGTAGTAAGTCAAATTTATGCAAAAATGTGGAAACCCATGTTTACAAAATTTTTCTTACTACTCGAAACGAAGCGGCTTTATCACAACCTCTTGATAAACGGCGTTCAATCAGCTGTCCCTCGGTATTAGCTCAAAAACGGCAAAATATGAGAAGCTATTTTTCCATTTTTTTCTCTCATACTCAGGTCATAACGCTGATTTCACAACCTCTTCTTTCATAATGGTTTTTCACCATCTTTATAATAAACTGGTTCTTTGATATGGAAATCTATTTTTTCCAACCAATCTAAAATCTTGTAACCTAACTCTTCTGACATCGGAAAAGAGGCGTTGATTTGTGCATTGGAGATATGGTCAACATGGATACCGGAAGTGATCGTACAACTTCCCGGAACGGCAGTTTTGATGATCACAGCTATTTTTTCGGCTAAGACATCGTCTTTATGGAACCGACCATCGTGGCTAGGGAAACGTACAGTTTGCATCTCTGTATCACGAGAAAATGTAGTGACTGTTCCGATATGTGGTGTATCTCCGCCTGTTAAAGTGATCAATAAGTCTTTACCGATTACTTTAACAGCAGCTTGGATCGTGAAACCTAGTTTGGTTACTTCAACTATCGTTTCTTTTTCCATATTAATCACCCTGCCAACGTTTTGAATGCTCATTTACAATTCCAAATTGATCCAAAAGTTTCATTGTATGGTGATTAACAAGATCTTGGATCGTTTGAGGCTGATTATAAAAAGCAGGAATTGGTGGTATGATTTGCACACCTAGTCGTGCTAATTTAGTCAAGTTTTCCAAGTGAATGGCATTTAATGGCGTTTCACGAGGAACAATGACTAACTTTCGTTGCTCCTTCATTGTTACATCAGCAGCACGTGCAATCAGGTTGTCGCCTAAACCAACAGAGATACCTGCGACTGTTTTCATACTTGCCGGTACGATGATCATTCCATCGGTCAAAAATGATCCGCTGGCGACAGCAGCACCTAAATCTTTGTTTGAATAATGGTAATCAAACAGGCTTTCGAATTCAGTTAGTGATAAGTCGGATTCCAGCTTTAAGTTCTGTTTTGCCCATGGACTGATGATTCCGTGTGTTTCTACCATCGGATATTCTTTTAGTTTCTTCACTAGGTTGATGGCATAAATGGTGCCTGAAGCGCCACTTACACCAATCACGATTTTTTTCTTCCGTTGTGCCAATTGTTCCATTTTCCGCACTCCTTTTTATGATGTCAAAACAGTTGCAGATCATTCATTATTTCAAATATTTTTCCCAATCTTCTACTTCTTGGAATTTTGCACGTACAAAATGTTCTTTCATATCGAAAGGAACTGTACCGTCAAAGATAGTTTTTGCACTCATCCCACGGAAACGAATAGAGCCAGGATTATATTCTGGTAATTCTGATGGGTCCAATGGATGGTTCCTCATTCCTGGGATCACGATGATATCTTTATCTCCTTGGAAACGAGTGTTGAAAGTCCAAACTACATCGTTCATGTCGAAAATATCAACATCTTCATCGACTAAAATGACTGTCTTCAATTCTTTGAAGGCTGATAAAGCAAGAATAGCTGCTTGACGCTGAATACCTTCATCCGCTTCGTTTTCTTTACGGATTTGCATGATGGTCATCAATTTACCACCACCTGCAGGAGGATTGTAGACATTTACTACTTTTCCTGGAATAGCTTTATCGACCAAGGCAAGAATACTTGCTTCTGTAGGAATACCGGCCATAGATACGTGTTCTTCACTGGGACCAATCGTTGTTTGCATGATTGGATTGTCTTTTCGGTGAGTAACTGCTTTGACTTTCACTACTTGTACAGCTGGATTAGCATCCCCAGTATAGCCAGGAAATTCTGGCATTGCTTTTCCTGAGTTCGTGTTGATATCTTCTTGCATTGTTTCATTTGGCATGATTTCTGCTTCAATGATGAATTCAGCACGAGCAATACCCACTTCATCGACTGCTATACCATCAACGATTTGAATAGGTTCGTTACGCAAAGCTCCTGCACACCATAGTTCATGGTAGCCAAGTGGAGTGGTAGGTGGTTCGAAAGTCGTGCCAATGGCAATTGCTGGATCTAAACCAATATTGATAGTGATAGGCATTGGTTTATTCAAGGCTTCGAATTGTTTTTGGAAGTGACCAATGTGGCGTCCGCCAGGCATGATGTACATACCGATCGTATCTTTATCTTCTAGAACCATACGATGGATCGTTACATCGCTCATTGTTTTTTCTGGATCTGATCCTAAGACTACACCCATTGTGATGTATGGACCAGCATCTTCAGGAGTATTTGTAGGTGCAGGCAAAATGTTGCGAATATCGAAGTCTGCATCGGTAGCTAGATGAACGACTTCTTGTGCTGGAGCGTCTGCTTTGTCTACTTTCACAGGTTTGATTGGATTTTCTACAGCGTCTTTCAAGAAACGACCAAGTGTTCGATAATCATGGTGCAAAATTTCACCTACACGTTTACGACTAGCCATTGTTCCGATGTTCACACGTGTGCCGGGGAAACCTTTGATATTGTTGAAAGTCATAGCTGGTCCTTCTTGAGTCGGACGTTTTACTGTACCGCCAGCACCGATATAACGGTAAACACCAGATAATTCTGCTTCAGGATCGATTTCAATATCTGTTTCGTGATATTGACCTGGAAGTGTTTTTAGTTCTTCGATGACTTTTCTTAAATCATACGGTTGATCTGTCATGAGAGATTCCTCCTTAGTTGTCTTTACCTATCTATAGTAAAAGGTGAAAAAGAGGAAAACAATTCAACTTGTTCGGTAAAGTATTCTACAATGGAATGGATGCGTTTTTTTGATAATAGAATAAACTATGATATACTTATCACTAAAAGAAAGCGCATACTTAGTGTTGGAGGAAGGAAAGTGAAAAAAATGGAGGAGTCATTTCCTAAAGCAGTAAAAGTGGAAAATATAGCGAATATTTTGAAAGTTACATTTGAAAACGGAGAAGTAAAATACGTGAAATCTCATTGGACAGAAGAGATAACCGATGCCTTGCAATTTGGAAAAAAAGGAAGAGGAAAAAGAAAAAATCTTCTCGCACTTTCTCGTAATATGTGGATTGGGACTGAAGTAACGATTGAAGCAGATGGAACAGTATTCATAAATGGAAAAGACAGGTATACGCCAGAAGAGTTGTGGTACAAAGGAAAGAAAAGTATACCAGAATTATAAAAAATAATTAAAAAAAACAGCGCGAAACAAGGAACATATTACTTCCTCGTTTCTTGCTGTTTTCTACTATTTCAGCGCTCTTATGACTCAAATCTAAATGTGGTTGTCACAACCTTATTCTGCACGCAAAGCGATAGCGGCGTCTTTTTTCGCTGCCATTCGTGCAGGAAGATGACCGCCAAGCATCGTCAATATAGTAGAGACGATCACTAGAATAATCGCATGGACAGGATTTAGTTGAGCAACATTTTTTAGATCCGTCATGTTGTATAAGATGCTATTGATAGGGAACGTAGCTAGCCATGCAATAAACACACCTAATATCCCAGAAGAAATACCTAAAATACACGTTTCTGCGTCAAATACGCGAGTGATGTCTTTTTTACGTGCACCTAAAGCTTTTAGTACACCGATTTCTTTTGTCCGTTCAATCACAGATGTATAAGTAATGATACTGATCATGATCATACTTGTTACTAAAGAGATCCCTGCAAAAGCAATAAGGACATAAGTGATAGCATCCATCAATCCGCCAGTCAGTTCAGTCATCGTTCCAGCTAAATCAGTATAAATGATTTTATCTTCATCTGATTTGCCTTTATTGTAATCATCTAGATAATCCAAGATCTTTTCTTTGTCTTCAAAATTGTTCGGATAAATCATGATACTTGAAGGCAAGCTGTCTCCACCTAAATAACTAAGCAATGTTTGTTTGGCATTTTCGTCAACTTTTTCAGTAGTTAAGACATTTACATCACTGTCTCTTTGAGCTTTGACGATTTCTGATTCTTTGTTTTCGTTGACGATTTGAGTCGTTAATTGATCGCTATAAGCGATTCCTGGAGATAAGAGATTCATTGTAGAAGAAGATTTCACGCGTAGGATCCCCGAGATCTTCAATTCATCAGAAGCATTCTGATACATCGCATCATAATCTGTATTAGGGATAAAATTCCCAGTTGGAAGTTTTGTATAGTAAGTATTGTTGTTTACTAATTTGAATGTTGTACCAACGATATCATCAAAATCAAGTTTTTCGTCTTCTTTCACATCAAATCCAAGATTCTTCAATGCGTTGATATTAGTATTATTATTGCCGTCTACGATCAGCACGACATCTGTTGCTGAGGCTGGATAACTTCCGGCAAGTAAAGAATAATTGTCTTTTAAAAAGTTTTCTTTGCTAGTGTCAAGCTGTGTAGGGAAACTTGACACTCCCACACCTGTCATTGCTGACATCGTACTAGATAAAGAAAGAGATTCCGTATCAGGATTTTGATTCGAGAAGCTGACAGGCTGTACTTTGCCATTTACATCACGTAAAAGATTGATTCCTGTAGTACGGGTAAATCCGATATTATTACTTAAGTTAGGATCGATGTCTGTTACGTAATCGACGTATGTTTGATCAATCTTATTCGTGTGCTGTGCTTTATCTTCTTCGCTGACTTTTGCAGTAATCGTTTTGCTGTCTGGATAATCCGCTTTGCTTGCACCCAATCCGGCATCGTCACGAGTCTGGTTAGTCGTTACCTTAGAAATAGTAATCGGAAATTTCGCCATCGTTTCAGCTTGCGTGTTATCGATTTGTTTTTGGAATCCAGAAGAAAGGGACAGAACGATCGCGATTCCGATGATCCCAATACTGGAAGCAAAGGAGGTCAAGAAAGTACGTCCTTTTTTTGTTCGGATATTGTTGAAGGAAAGCTTCAACGCTGTCCAAAAACTCATCTTTGTTCTGCGTAAGTTAAATTGATCATCTTTTGGTCGTTCGATGTGAGGATGGGAATCTGTTAAGATCTTACCATCAGAAAATTCAATGATCCGATCTGCGTATTGATGGGCCAGTTCAGGATTATGTGTGACCATGATCACTAATTTTTCTTTCGATAACTCTTGGATCAATTCCATGATCTGGATACTTGTTTCTGTATCTAACGCTCCGGTTGGTTCATCGCACAAAAGGATATCTGGGTCATTGGCTAGTGCTCGAGCGATGGCCACTCGCTGCATTTGTCCACCAGATAACTGATTTGGCTTTTTATGCATATGATCTGTCAAGCCGACCCGGTGCAATGCATCTTCTGCCCGTTTTCGTTTTTCGTCTTTAGAAACACCACTTAATGTCATCCCAAGTTCAACGTTTTCAATAATGCCTAGATGACCAATCAAGTTGTAACTTTGAAAAATGAAACCGATAGAGTTGTTTCGGTAGGCATCCCAGTCACTGTCCTTAAAGTCTTTAGTAGACTTTCCGTTGATTACCATATCACCGGAATCATAATTATCTAGTCCACCAATCACATTCAGCATAGTCGTTTTACCAGAACCACTAGGACCTAAAATCGCTACGAATTCTTTTTGTCTGAAAGCGACAGACACACCATCCAATGCTTTGGTGGTGGTTTCGCCGACTTTATAATATTTTTTTATATCTTTTAATTGAAGCATAATCACCCTTCTCCCGTATTGAAATATTCGGTATACTAATAAGTATATCAGAACAATGATCGTAGTATACGAAATAAATGTTAACTGAAGATGAACTACAAGAAAAAATCTAGAAATTTTTCAAAAAACAGAGGGAGATCAATGAATCGTATTTTAGTAGTAGAAGATGATCCGCAATTACAGTTGCTTTACCGTTCTGTGTTGGAACGAGCGGGCTTTTCAGTCATCACCGCACTGAATGGAGAGGATGCGCTGAAAAAACTAGAAGCGAGACATATAGAATTGATCATTACAGATGTCATGATGCCTGAAATGGATGGCTATGACTTGGTAGGATCATTACGTAACGCCAGATTCGACATGCCAGTTCTGATGATTACAGCAAAGGCTGATTTCGAGGACAAGAAACGTGGGTTCAAATTAGGTGCAGATGATTATATGACAAAACCCATCGATGTCAATGAAATGATCCTGCGTGTGGAAGCATTGCTTCGACGTTCAAAAATCAATTACAGCAGTATCTTGACGATTGGGCAAACAAAATTAGAGCTGGATACTTATACTGTGGTACAAAATCAGCATTCTTTTATTCTGCCTCAAAAAGAATTTCTGCTTCTGTATAAATTACTGTCTTATCCAAACAAGATTTTCACTCGCCAGCAGTTGATGGACGATATTTGGGGATTAGACACGAATACAGAAGAACGAACGATCGATGTACATATCAAACGTTTAAGGACCCGTTTTGAAAAGACAGAAGATTTTCAAATCATCACAGTACGGGGACTAGGCTATAAGGCGGTTATTTAAAGATGAAAAAGAAGCTATTTTCACAATTATGGATCTATTTTGCTAGTATCGTATTTATTTCGATCTTAGTAACACTGCTGTGTTTTCTTGGTTTTATTTTCTTATTGTCTCGACATTCTATCTCGCCTGCTGAATCGGCTGGAAAACCAACGTTATACCCGTTATTCGTCTTTGCGGGGTTCAGTATGGTCGTGGGTACAGGAATATCGATTTTTGTTGGGCGGCGTATCCTGCATCCAATCAGTGCGCTAGGGACAAATATGAGTCTGGTAGCAACGGGAGATTTTTCGATTCGAATGGATGAACAGCAGAAAGTAGCAGAAGTACAGCAACTGTATAAGGATTTCAATGTTATGGTCCAAGAACTCAATAGTATCGAAACATTGAGGAATGATTTTGTGTCCAGTGTATCCCATGAATTCAAAACACCATTAGCAACGATCCAAGGATATGTACAATTGTTACAAGCCCCAAATCTCTCTGACGAAGAACGCCAAATATTTTTATATCGGATTATCGAAAGTATCACGCAGCTTTCACAATTAACAGAGAACATCTTAAAATTGAACAAACTGGAAAACCAGCGTATCCAACTGGAAAAGAAAGAGTATCGATTAGATGAACAAATCAGAGAAGTAATCGTTTTTTTGCAGCCTAAATGGGAAAAAGAACAGCTAGAATTGGATATCGAACTTGCTGCAGTAAATTACACAGGCAATGAAGAGTTTTTGTACCAAGTGTGGTTGAATATCATGGATAACGCCATAAAGTACAATCAAATCAATGGACAGATTCATATCAAACTATTTGAGACAGCCACAGAGATTGTACTGGAAGTGACCGATTCAGGTGTAGGAATGAATGAAGAGACCAGAGATCGAATGTTTGAAAAATTTTATCAAGGAGATACAAGTCGTCAAATTTCTGGGAATGGGCTAGGACTTTCACTGGTTAAAAAAATTCTAGAACTGCATGATGGACGTATTGATTATAGCAGTATCGAAGGAGTAGGAACGACAGCAATGATACGGTTAAGTAAACAATAGGAAAAAGAATAAAACCCCTAAAAATTCTATTGAAGGTTTTTAGGGGTTTTTAGTCGTTTTTTTGTGATTAGGGAAATGTTCTTACGGTTCTTTTGGCATAAAAATCGCTGCTTTCTTATTGAACTACGAGAAATGTTAGAGGTGTCATTGAAACAAGGACATGATGCAAGAAAGAGAGCGAAAGTCATGAGTCGCTCTCTTTTTTGATGGATAGATAGAAAATGAAGGGCTTAGTTCTCTTCTTGTCTCAAATACTCCCAAAATGTGTCTGAAGCCAAAGAATGTTCACCGATTTTACGCGTAAATGCGAGATAACTTTCTTTTGTTGGAGAGATGGGGAGGATCACAGTATTTTCTTTTAACAGATTTTTGACTGTTTTTTCCATAACAATAGCAATCCCCATGTCATTTGCAATCATATTGATAATCAAGTCGATCCTTGATCCTTTATAAGAGATTCTCGGTTCAAATCCAGCTTCGCGACACAAGTCCAGCACAGGTTGATACAAGTTCGTAGTAGGGCCAAGAACCAAAAAATTCTCCTTTTTCAGTTCGCTTAGATCCAATTTCTTTTTACTAGCTAAAGGATGATTTTTAGGTAGAACTGCTACAAAATCGTCTGTTTCAGTAGGCAACCACTCAATCGAACTTGGTGGGGCCTGAAAGCTTCTGGCAAAGTGGATCGTATCACTATGTTCATTTGTATCGTAATAAGTCAGTTCGATACTTTCCACTTCTTTCAACTGGACCGTAAATTCAGGATGGCGTTTCAAAAATTCGGTAATTTTGGAAAAGCCTTGGTAATTGATCATTGTCGGTATCGTTAAGATATTTAATGAAAGATTGTTGTCTTTCGTATAGGTTTCAAGCACTTCTTGCATAGCATGGTATTGTTCTACGACATTTTTTACATATGGGAGCAATAAGCTTCCAGCTTCGGTCAATTCGATTTTTCTATGGGCGCGTTCGAATAATTTGACGTCTAATTCTGTTTCTAACGAAAGAATCTGTTTAGAAATATTTCCTTGGGTGGTGAATTGTCGATCAGCAGTTTTGGTGAAATTCATTGTTTCGGCTAAATCAAGAAAAACTTCGAATTTATGGATATCCATCATATTCCTCCTACTTATTCCAATAAAGAATACTTTAACACAAAAAATGAATTGGTGTAATCTTCTCTGTCTGTTACAATCTTTCTTGCAGCGAAAGCAATAATTACAGAAATTTTTCTGATTTTTTTCGCTTCGTAGAAAAAGAGAGGAGTTTTTTGATGCCAACTGGAGTTTTGATCAATGTAGGTTCCGTTTTGCTTGGCGGACTAATTGGCGGATTAGTAGGAAATAAATTAAGTGAACATTTTAAAGCACAGCTGACGATGGTTTTTGGTGTGTGTTCGATGGGGATGGGAATCTATTCCATTGCGCCGATGAAAAATATGCCGGCTGTTATTTTTGCTTTAGTGATAGGAACAGCGATTGGTCTGATTGTTCATTTAGGTAATGGGATAAATAAGGGGGCTGCGCTGATGCAAGTACCTATTTCTAAAATCTTCCCTAGCGAAAAGCTTGGTATGACCCACGATGAATTTATCAGCACATTAGTGACGGTCATTGTTCTATTTTGTGCAAGTGGTACGGGGATCTATGGAAGTTTAGATTCTGGGATGACAGGAGACAGTACGATTTTGATTTCTAAATCTGTCCTTGATTTTTTCACAGCAGCAATTTTTGCATGTAATTTAGGATATGTCGTTTCCGTAGTAGCGATTCCCCAATTCATTATTTTTTATATTTTGTTCTTATTGGCAAAATTTATTTATCCATTGACTACACCAGACATGATCTTAGATTTTAAAGCTTGCGGCGGATTCTTGATGGTCGCTACCGGTTTTAGAATGATCAACGTGAAAATGTTCCCAGTAGCTGACATGATACCTGCAATGATCGTTATCATGCCACTGAGCTGGATGTGGACAAATTGGATTATGCCACTGTTATAATAAAAATCAAAGAGAAGCCATTTTTTTGCTGACTAAAAAGGATCAAATCTTTTAGTCAGTTTTTTTGTATTTGACAAACTGATTTTGAAACTATATTATATTTTGTATAATATAGTTTGAAATAAAATATTACACTTGAGAATAGAAGGTGACGTAATGCACATCCAGATTCCAACTGTTCTTCTTGATGGTACTGTGCTAGCAGCATTAAGCAAGGAAGATATGTATGGGTATGCCTTAACAAAAATCGTACAAGAAAGTCTCTCTGTCAGTGAATCTACACTATATCCGGTTTTGAGAAGATTGAAAAAAGAAGGATATCTTGAGACCTATGATGAACCTTTTGAAGGCAGAAACCGTCGATATTACTCGTTGACACCAATGGGAAGTCGTCATTTAGAAGAAATTATTGATGAATGGATTGTTTTTCGAGATTCTTTAGACCGGTTATTGGAGGAGAGCACAAATGAATGAATATTTGAATGAAGTTGTGGATCATCTTCAAGAAATTCCTGAAGACGATCGTTTTGATTTGATCCAGTATTATGAGGAATATTTTTTAGATTCTGGAAAAACATTAGATCAGATCATTGATGAATATGGTACACCAAAGCAGTTTGCCTTAAAATTAAAAATCAGTTACTTTTCAGAAGAAGAACAAGCAGAAAACGAGTTAGTGAAAAATCCAAAAAGACAAATTCGCCTGATTTGGTTAATCATTATCGGTTTATTTGCTTCTCCTGTCCTCATTCCACTAGCACTGGGGTTTATATTGGTTATTGGGGGACTATTGGTTGCTTTACTAGCGCTCATTTTTAGTATCTATGTTTTATGTATCAGTATCTTAGGTGTTGGCCTATTCATGATCATATCAGGAATCAGTGTGTTTGGACAATCGATTCTGAGTGGATTATTCTTTATCGGTGTCGGTCTGTTCGCCACAGGAAGCGCAGTATTTATTTCGCCACTGTTGCTGAAAGGAACAAAAGGGCTTTTTTATGTCATGATGAACTTTGTTAAATGGATGGGACGACGTTTTATTACAAAAAGAGATCTGCATTCAGCGGGCGTTTGAAGGAGGACACATAAATTGAGATTGAAACATTTTTTGATTACCGGTATTGGTCTGATGCTTACTGGTGGCCTCCTAGCAGGTGCAACTTATACATTAGGCGCTCAAAAGAGTCTGACTTGGGATAATGGTCCTCGGTTGATCGATATGGTTACTGAGACAAAAAAAATCAAGGATGCAAACAAAATCGTCATCCATGCAGAAAATCAAACAGTTTCGGTCATACGCGGATTGGATTTTGAGATAAAAACGACTTATGATAAGACAGAAAAGCCAGAAATAAAGGAGAAAAATGGCGTGTTGACTGTGAATGCAGTCAAAAAATCAACAGGTGCAATCATTAGTTTAGAAGACACAAGTGCACAAATCACAATTGTTGTCCCTGCAGATCATGAATTATCTGAATTGACAATCGAAGGGAATAATAGTGCAGTTGATATCAACGAAGTATCAATCAAAAAAGTGAATACTAAGACACATGATGGCTGGGTATCGTTCAATGAATTTACAGGAGGAACAATAACTGCGAAAGATGAATTAGGCTCACTTCGACTAGATGAGGCCAATGTGGATAACTTGATCGTCACAGGTGAAAACAGCAACTTCCATCTAGAAGACAGTTTGATCAGCAAAGAAGGAAAAGTCATCCTAAACGGTGGTAATTTATCTTTGCATGAGATGGAAAACAGTGGCTATACTATCCAAACGTCTGGTGAATCTTATATTGAAAAAGACTACCAGCCAATAACAAATACTTTGTTAGAACAAGGACAGAAAAAGCTAAAGATCACTGCTAAAGACACATCGATCAATATTACGACGGATCAAGAGGACAATGAAACAGATTGATCCTGTACTCAACTGGATATTTTAAGAAAAAACAGCAAAGATCCTTCCAATCTTTGCTGTTTTTCATCGCTTAACGCACATAACTATAGTAAAATAAGAAAGAAAATATCTAAAAAGAAAACAGGGTGAAAGAGTATATGAAGGTAGAAGAAGGTCAAAGAGAAAAGTTAAAGACAGAAATGGAAAGATTACATACTTATATCACTCAACTAAGCCAAACCTTCTATGATCCAGACAAAGAAAAAGTGATGGTTAATTACCCGAACAATTCAGAAGGTCGCCAATTAGAGCAAGTGTACCATGAAGTTTTCAAACATTTATTGACGGTGAAGAAAGAGCTGGATTATTATTCTTTACCGATTATCGATACAGGAATATTGAAGTATGATGGGAAGAAGGAACGATTTATCTTTAAATCTGTTCGGGAAGATTTGCCTCTTTCAGCAGGGATGGATCTAGAGATCTTGGTAGAAGACTATTTTACAGAAGAAAAGCACTGGGTTCGAACAAAATTGGATTATTTACCGCAGGCAGCCGGAGGGACACAGGCAAGCGGTTGGTACATCACTGAAGACAAAGAGTTAGAACTAGAAGGTGTAATGGCGCGTATTCGAAAAAAAAATTAAAAAAGTAACATTAGATATTTATTGAAGGATAAAGGAGCGCAGGAAGTAGCATGAGAGAAAAAAGAGCATTTTATATCAATGGCTATGCAGGGATTGTCGGATTGGTCGTATTAGCTTTAGTTGGATTGTTTTTCTTCTATTTAGGCATGTGGCAAGCGAAAGTTTGGGCACTTTTTTTAAGTGTTTTTCTTTGATTGATCACGTTATTGTTGTTAAGTTCGGCAACTGTAGTCAGTCCTAATCAAGCAAAAGTAATTTTGTTTTTTGGACAATATTTAGGTACGATTCGAGAAAATGGCTTTTTCCTTACGATACCTTTGGCACAAAAAATGACTGTTTCGTTGAAAGTTCGGAATTTCAATAGTTCTGTTTTAAAAGTCAATGATTTGGATGGAAACCCCATCGAAATCTCAGCAGTAGTAGTCTTTAAAGTCGTTGATACAGCAAAGGCATTATTCGATGTAGCGTATTATCAAGATTTTGTAGAAATCCAAAGTGAGACAGCCATTCGGCATATCGCTAGCCAATACCCGTATGATACATTCAATGAGAATGATTTGACGCTTCGAGGAAACACGACGGCAGTGTCTGACGAGTTGCAAAAAGAGCTGCAAGAGCGTTTAGCAGTAGCAGGTGTCGAAGTAATCGAAACACGCTTGAACCATTTAGCCTATGCAACAGAAATCGCTAGTGCCATGCTCCAACGTCAACAAGCAAAAGCCATTTTGTCTGCTCGACAAACCATTGTTGAAGGAGCTGTCACAATCACTCAAATGGCCTTAGAGCAAATCGAAGATGGACAAGAAATCAATTTCACCGATGATCGGAAAGTCCAATTGATCAATAATTTACTTGTCTCAATCATTACAGACAAAGGAACGCAACCTGTTATCAATACAGGCGACATGAAAGACCGTAAGTGACATACTTTTTGTAAGATAGGAAGAAGAAGTTTAGGACGGATTATTGTCTTGAACTCTTTTTTTAGTTGTTTTAAAGAAAATGACAAAATTGAAAGAAGAATGATAGTTGATTCGAAGGCAGAATTGTTCGCTTTTTTCTATAATCAGTATATAAAGTAAGAGAGAAGGGGAAAAAGTGAAAAAACTTCTGATCGGTCTACTTGTTTTCATCGTTGTGGTACTTGCAGGGGTGAAAATCGCAGATTACGTAGTTATGGGTGGAGAAGAATACTATGTACAAATTACGACAGATGGTACAAAAACAGTTTCAAAGTCAGACTCTGGACAAGAAACAGTCAACTATAGATATATCCTGCCTGGCTATACGAAAGAGGGTAAGGAAAAAGAACTGGACTTCAAGGGACAATTGACTCGACCGCTTCGTAAAGGAGCATATTTAAAAATCACCTGGAACAAAAATAAAGGTGTCACTTCGTATGAAGAAGTCGAAAAAAAAGACGTGCCGAAAACAGCACTGGAAAAACTAATTAAAGGGTAGGGAAAGAAATGAACAAAATAGTCGAAGTACAGAATGTAACAAAAGTATACGGAAAAAACAATGAGAAAAAGACGCAAGCATTAAGCGGCATCAGCTTCGATGTAGAAAAAGGCGAATTTATTGGGATCATGGGCGCTTCTGGTTCTGGTAAATCGACACTTTTGAATATTTTATCCACATTAGATAAACCAACAGATGGGCATATCCGAATCAATCAAAAAGATGTGACCACATTAAAAGGAAATCAACTAGCAGATTTTCGTGCGAATGAGATTGGCTTTATTTTCCAAGATTTCAATTTATTAGAAAGCTTGACAGCACAAGAAAATATCGCTGTTCCTCTTTCTTTACAAGGCGTCAGACCAAAAGAAATCAAGCAACGTGTCCAAAAAATTGCAGAACGTTTATCCATCTCTCATATTTTGGAAAGCTATCCTTCTGAGATTTCCGGTGGACAAAAACAACGGGTCGCCGCCGCACGTGCATTGATCACACAACCAACGATTCTATTAGGGGATGAGCCTACAGGTGCGTTGGATTCCAAAAGTGCCCGGGATCTTTTAGATACGATGGACGAATTGAATACAAAAGATCATGTATCGATTCTTCTTGTGACGCATGATCCGTTTTCTGCAAGTTATTGCCAACGTATTTTATTCATCAAGGATGGCGGTATCCATCAAGAAGTGAAACGTGGAGATCAAAGCCGTGATTCCTTCTATCGAGAAATACTATCTATTCTTGGAAACTTGGAACAGTAGGGGGAGATTGACTATGCTTTGGAAATTATCACTTACTGGGATCAAGAGCCGTTTAAGAGACTACTTGGTGTTATTCTCAGGATTAGTTATGGCATCTGCTATTTTTTACATGTTTGAATCAATGGCAAGCAACGAAGCTTTTTTGAAAAGTAATACGGTCGTTGCTTCTACAGTTATCATTTTCCGATTAGGTTCTGTTTTACTAGGGATCATTACCTTCGTTTATATTTTATATGCGAATTCCTTTTTGATGACGATGCGGCAAAAAGACTATGCAATGTTTATGATGCTAGGAGCAAAAGGCAGAAAAATCGCACAGATGATTTTTTCTGAAACATTCGTAGTAGGGATCGTGGCTACTTTAGTAGGTTCAGCTGTCGGTGTAGGTTTGACAAGTATCGTCCACCGATTATTAGTGGATCAGTTAGATATCAATATTTCGCATTTTACATCTTTTAGCATTCATGGGTTGTTGATCACTGTTTTGTTTTTTGCTGTTTTGTTTTTATTAGCAGCTGTTGTCAATGCTTTTTCGATTGTCAAAAAACCGATTTTAGCATTGATTCGTGCGGATCAGACACCAACAAGAATCAAGCAGCATAAATTCTTGTTTTTCCTTGAAGTAGTACTGGGGATTGCTTTTCTAGGCTGCGGTTATTATATGATGAAGCACGTGGGGACCTATCAAGTTTTTGGTATGGGAGTAGCTCTAGTCACGATCGTATTAGGAACTTATTTCATTTTCCACTCTGTGATCATTTTCTTTTTATCATTACTAAAGAAATCAGAACAGATTTCATTGAAGAAATTGAACAATTTCACATTGTCACAGTTAAGTTTTCGTATTCGTGAATATACACAAATGCTTTCAATGGTCGCTATGCTGTTTGCCTTGGCCCTTGGCGCTTTGACGGTAGGATTAGGTTTTAAAAATGAAATTACAGACTTGACAGAAAACAATTCTGGATATGATCTAGTGATGAATAATCCTCGGGCAGAAGATCAGCAAAAAATCAAAGAACTTTCACCAACACTTTCTGCTTCTTATACTCAAAAAGAAGATGCGGGAACGATTTACTATAATGCAAGTGAATTTGCGGCTCAACCATTGATCATGATAAAACATGAAGATGGAACACCGCCGAAGATCACGAAAGAAAAAGTTCCTACTGAAAAAATGAATGAACTGACTGTACAAGACGAGCTTCGTGGCTATGAATTGCCGGAACAGCAAGAAAAAGAAATCAAAGTAGTCAGTCAATCAGAATTTAATCAACTGAACTTGCCACAATCTACTTTACAGCTAGTTCAGGTAAAAGACTTCCAAGCAAACTTGGAACCAATCAAAGCACTTGTTACACAAAATAAAACAAACAATCCATCTTTGCAAAAAGTAGAGTACAGCAACCAGAAGTATGAAATGTATGAAGTATATAATAGTGTATTCTCTGGTTTTGAATTCATGGGATTCTTCTTAGGTTTAGCTTTCTTGACCATGCTTGCTAGCTGTTTGATGTTCAAGATCTTGTCAGGAAGCAAGAGTGACATCGCTCGTTATGAAATGCTTGAAAAGATAGGAACGCGACGCGGATTGCTTAAACAATCGATCCGTAGAGAAGTAGGCGTGTTATTCTTAGCACCAGGAATCTTAGGTGTAGTCCATGTCTTATTCGGATTACAAATGTTTGGTCTATTCTTGCACAATCCATACCAAGGCATTTGGATACCATTTACGATCTTCTTCGTATTGTATTTCATCTACTATGTACTGACGACATGGTTATATACTGGAATCGTATTGAAAAAGAGATTGTGAAAAAGCTGTCCTGCATCAAGTAATAAGAACAGCCAAGCAAAAATAGCTCCTCATATTTTTCGTTTGGTTGGGCTTATTACCGCAGATGCAAGCTTTTGAACACCGTTTGTTCGGAAAAAGAGGTTGTGACAATATTTTTGTCACAACCTTTTTTCGCGGTCTTTTATTAGAATATAGTAAATTTTTTCTCGTTACTCACGGAATAAGCTGTTAAGAAAACGGTTTCCATGTATACTGGAATCAGTGCAAATGAAAGAAAAGAGGGTGCAAGGAACATGGAAATCAATGAACAAAATTTTGGCGAAAACTATCACTTGATTACGATCACGAATCAAAATGGGACATCTTTGTCTGTCAGTGATCTTGGGGCACGGGTTGTTCATTTTCAAACAATAATCGATAATGAAAAACGAGAGTTGATCTTAGGTTTTGATGAAGCAAAAGAATATCTAGAAAAAGACCCTTATATCGGTGCTTCAATCGGACGTATGGCTGGACGGATTACGAATGGCACATTCAAATTAGATGATGAAACGTTCGAAGTAAAAACAGACCCGGACACTGGTCATTGTTTACATGGTGGTGCACCTAGCTTTGAAGCCAAGCAGTGGCATTATACAGTCATCAATGGTGAAAACGAAGCATCGGTCATTTTCTATCAGACTAGCCCAGATATGGAAAACGGATTTCCTGGAACTTTAGATGTAGAAGTACGGTATACGCTGACGAACGATGATACATGGCGAGTGACGGTCCAAGGGATCAGTGACCGCAAAACAGTATTCAATCCTACAAATCATGTCTATTTCAATTTAACCGGTGATCCAGCACAGTCAATCGACGAACATATACTTTGGTTGAATAGCCGATTATTTGCTACGCTCAATAAAGATACAACGCCTACAGGAGAAGTAGTTTCAGTAAGTGGCACAGCATTTGACTTCCAACGTCCTAAAAAATTAGGTGAGGTCTTTGCCAGTGATTTTCGCCAATCAATGATAGTGGGCGGCATCGATCATCCATTTTTGTTGAAAAAACAATCTGGTTTACTAAATGCTGCGGAATTGACAAGCCCAGATGAAAAAGTATCGATCCAAGTAAAAACAGATGCTTCAGGAATCGTGATTTTTACAGCAAATTTTGGAGAAGATGGACCGGAAATGCGCGGGAATAAATTAGTAAATCATGGCGGTATCACATTTGAGACTCAAGAACTGCCAGGAGCGGAGCGACTTGAAAGTTTTGGAGATGTCACTCTGGAACCTAACCAAGTACGCGAGTTTGTAACGGAATACAAAATAAATATAAAGAAATAGGATAAATTAAAAAGGGAGTGTGACAGTGTCACATCCCCTTTTTAATTTATTCTATTTCTTTAAAGGCAGATCAAGCCAGAATGATTTGTCTAAACTTAACAAGGTTAGTACAGGAACAGTTGCAGCTTTAACTGTACGAGTAGTTGTTTCTGGTATCTGTCTTGCCGTAAAATTGTTCCACAAATCCCAGATTGAAGCGACACGGAAGATGGAAGAAGCGTTGTTGACGCGTTTTATCGTTGAAAATTCTAATCCTGTGATTGGCACGCCATCTGTTGTCCATTTGATTGGCACATCGAATCGCTTAGACATATTGAGGATTTCAGCGTTTGCTTCTTCAGTTGTTACTGCTTCTTTTTTCGGTTCATCATATTTTGTCAGGTCGTACGCTTCGATGATCGCGTTCAATTTTTGTGAATATTGGCGATCTGTAGCATAACGTCCTTCCAAATATTTGGTTGCTTCTTTGTAGTCTTTTGTTTCCGACTTCCAAGTTGGTTTGTAGAAATCAGGATTGCCAGTCAGTCCATTTTTGATCAAGTCGGCATAGTCTTCCAAACTTTCCTTGTAAGAAGGATATTTACGGAATTGTGCGCGGATTTGGTAGCTTTGTCCGGAACTATCTTGTTCAAGTGTATTGAAGGTCACGCTGCTTCCTTTATATGATCCTTTGATACCAAAAAGGTTATGATTTGGTTCGCTTGATAATAAGCTGTTTCCAGATCCACTTTCAAGGATAGCTTGAGCCATCATGACTGATGCGTAGATTCCTTCTTTTTGCCCGATTTCCTGTGCATCATCTGCAATCTTTTTCAAGAACTGATCAGTTGTTTGGTTTTGACTGAAATGGAACGAGCCATCTAATCCATCTAAAATAGATGAACCAGTTAGCGAGCCTGAAGCAGCAGGTAAACCTGCTAAGTTTACTCGGACAGCAAAATCAGGCGTGAAATCTGAAATAGAAGTTACTCGAACTTTATCTCCTGGTTGGGGCGCATGGATAAATTGTCCGTTCCCAATATAGATACCTACATGGTGAGTAACACCGGAAGAAGGTCCCCAGAAGACGAGATCGCCAGGTTGGGCCTGACTTACTGGAATCTGCGTACCTGCATATTGCTGTTCGCCTGTCCAGCCACCGATATAATGACCGGTTGCTTTCATATATACGTAATAAGTCAAACCAGAACAGTCAAAAGTATTTGGACCTTTTGCTCCCCATACATATGGTTTTCCAAGATGCTCGAATGCTTCTCGAACGATTGCTTGTTGGACATTCGTTGTATTTGTAGGCAATACAGCATCAATTGGTGATTTTACAACAAAATCAGAAGAAGCAGAAGATGGATTCTCTATACCGCTTTGATTTGCTGTATTTGGACGAGATGAAGCATTGTTCGTTCCGCCATTCGATGAACCATTGTTTGGATGGTTTGGTTCTCTCTGAGTATTTCCATTGTTATTCGATCCAGATGGGTTTGTTTGATTCGAAGAATTCCCGTTGTTCGAATTATTGTTATTATTGTTTGAATTATTTGAACCATTATTATTGTTGTTATTGTTGTTATTACCCACATCTGGTTTGTTTGGCGTTTCCGGATCTGGTGTACTAGGGACTTCTTCACTAGGATCAGTTGGTTTCTCTGTTGAAGTATCCGGTACAGGTTCAAATTCTGCAGTAATAGATAAATTGTTCGTACCTACTGTGAAGGTCTTTGCATCATAATTTACTTCTTTGGCACCATTAACAGCGACTGAAGCAATTTGTTCACCTTCAGCTGGCGTAATAGTGTAAGTTACCTTCGTTTCCGCTGATAAACCTTCTACCGTTCCACTTTCCGTAATATCCAAAGGTTGCTGTTCAGGGGAATCCGCTGTCGAAGCAGTCAGTTGGATCTTACCAATCAAAGAAGGAGCAATTGTAAGGGAATATGTCTCGGCTGGCTTTTCATTTTCTGATGGATCAGCCGGATCAATTTCAGTTGGCTCGGTCGATCCTGTTGTTGAGTTAGTTGTTCCAGTTGGGTCTTCTGTAAAAGAATCCGTTGTTTCACTAGTAGCTGAGCTGGATGTAGTCGTATCTGTTGTGACTGTTTGATCAGCTGTTTGATTATCTACGGCAAATACGGTATTGGTCGACAAAACAGACGGAGCAATCAGCCAAGCAGCAGCTAGCAAACGTATCGTTTTTTTATTTTTCATAATAAACTAGTCCTTTTCCTTTCATTGATTTTCTGTCTTATTCAGCATTCATTAGACATTTTTTGGAACAGATAATCGTGTCGAAAAGCTTTTTCTTTTCATAAATCTGTCTGTGTATTCTAAATAAAACAATTTGTAAATAAGCAACGAGCATTCATTCGTTTTTCTTTGACGTTCATTTTACTGCATAGACCACCTTTGTTTGGGGATAAACAAGTGGGGATAAAAATGGTTATGCATATGTAAATTATACCAAAGTTTGGAAAGTATCACAAAAATTTATAAAAATAATGATCCTAAAAAGAAAAAGACTGAAATATGTGATAAACATCTCATACTTCAGTCTTTTTCATTAACTATTCATAAGACATTAGGTCTTCATCAAACCCGCTAACGAGAGTAGTGATCATTGCTACGACTAGACTAACAGCCAGTCCTGCTAAGTACCAGAAAAAAGTACCGGAAATGAATGCAGGCAATGTGGTCAGACTACCAAATACAAAAGCGATCGCTTTCACTTGGGCAAATCCCATTACAGCTCCACCAGCAGCTGCACCAATGCAAGCAGCAACAAATGGTTTTTTCAATGGGATCGCAATTCCGTAAACAGTTGGTTCGGTCACTCCCGCAAGTAAAATCGAAGCAAAAGCAGAACCGGAGATCGAACGGGTTTTTGAACGTTTACTTCGCAGAAATACACCTAAAGCTGCACCAGCCATTCCAAAATTGGCTGCTCCTGTCAACGGAACGATTCGGTCGAACCCATAAGCAGAGATATTACTGATCATGACAGGGTTTACAGCCCATTGGATACCAAATATTACCAAAATATTCCAACCACCAGCGATGATTGCGCCACTGATCGGTCCGTTAATATCCATCATCCAAGTAATTGCGGCAGCTAAACCTTCGCCAAGGTAAACACCCGCAGGCCCGAATACCATTAACGTCAAAGGAACCGTGATAACTAATGAAAGTAAAGGTACAAATACTAATTGCATATTTTCGCGAATATATTTTTTGAGGAATTTTTCAACAAAAGAATAAAAGAAAATACCTAAAATCGCCGGCATGACAGTAGACGTATACTGCATCAGTACTACAGGAATCCCCAGAAAATCAGTAGCTGCTTTGCCACTGTCTGAAAGTAAAGAGGTCAGATTCGGTTCAATCAGTGCTGCAGCAATGACAGCCGCAATATATCCATTCACTTTAAACGTTTTGGCAGCAGAAAAAGCAAGAAAGATTGGCAGAAAATAAAAGACGGCATTCGACGCAGCAGACAAAATATGATAAGTTCCGCTTGTTTCACTAAGCCAGCCAATCGTAGTCGCTAAAACAACCAGACCTTTTAATATACCAGAACCGGCAAACAGCGGAATGATCGGCGTAAAGATTTCCGATATCAAACCAAATAGTTTTTCGATCGGATTTAGCTTTTCTTTCGGAGCTGAATGATCGATTTGACGCGTCAATTCCTTGTAAGCAGGAGCCAATCCCTGATCCATGATTATTTCTGCATATCTATCGAGTAAAATGAAATACTTAATGGAAGGGATTTGCTGTTTTAATTTTTCTGCATTGGCTACTGGCTGTTTTTTCAATTTGATACGAAGCCGAGTCGCACATGGAAGGACAGAATCAATATTGTCTTTTCCTCCCAACTGTTCAATCAGCATATGAATCTGCTCGGACAGTACCATCTGTTCAGGATTCATTGTCGTTTCCATTAGAAGACCACTCCACTCACTAATATAATATTGGCGTAAGGTGTCATTTCGCCTGTACGAATAAATGCATGACAGTTATTCAACTCTTTTTTCATTTCTTCATGTGGGATAAAGCTAATCGGTGTATCTGGTAACAATAATTTGATTTTTTCCAATATTTCCGGATTCATTGTCTTTATTTCTTCCGCCAATTCAATCGATTGTACCTCAAGTTCTTCTAAAACGTTTTCTAAAACAGATAAAAAGCTTGGAAGACCGTTTGAGACAGCCAAATCTATTTTTTCAGTACCAAAGGGGACAGGCATGCCTGCATCCCCGATACTTAATTTATCAAAGTGCCCCATTTGTGCGATTACTCGTGAAATATCTGAATTGATTACTTTTCCTTTTTTCATATTTGTTTCTTCCTCTCATTGTTAATTTTAGACTGCTGATTGTTCTAAAGCTTCGCGGTAAGGGATAGAAGGTTGCGCACCATAGGACTGCACAGCAACAGAAGAGGCTAGATTTCCATAAAGGATCGCTTCTTTCAAGTTACTAAGGTCTGGCTGAAGTGTGCTGCTTAATGCGCCAATAAATGTATCACCTGCGGCTGTTGTGTCAACGGCATCCACTTTAAAAGCAGGGACGATACCTTGTTCTTTTTCTGTATGATAGAAAGCGCCGGCACTGCCTAGTGTAATGATTACTGTTCCAATACCTAATTCATGGAGTTTTTCGGCTGCTGCGACCAAACTGTTATGATCTGTCACTCTGATTCCTGTAATGATTTCTGTTTCTGTTTCATTTGGTATAATGATATCTGTCTTTTCAAGTAGTTCAGTAGGAATCGTTTCACGAGCTGGTGCAGGATTCAGGATCGTTGTTTTTCCTGCGTCTTTTGCAATAGAAAAAGCTAGGATCGTCGCATCTAAGCTACTTTCAAACTGAGCAATAATAAAGTCACTGTTTGTAATCAGTTGCTTGTTTTTTAGGACTTCTTGTTCATGGAAAGCATTATTTGCACCTGCATGGATCAAGATACTATTTTCTCCTACTGCGTCTACCATAATCATTGCTTGTCCGGTTGTGGCGTCTTGGATTTCAGCTATCCCAGATGTATCGATGTTTTCTTTTGTCAGTAGATCTAATAACTGTTGTCCTTCGCTGTCAGCCCCAACGCCTCCAATAAAAGATGTCCGTGCGCCTGAACGTTTGGCTGCCACTGCTTGGTTGGCGCCTTTACCTCCGCCAGCGTGAAAAATCTCATGCGCATGCATCGTTTCGCCTGGCTTGGGCATGTTGGTTAAACGAAGGGTAGTGTCCATATTAATACTTCCAATTACTGTAACCGTGTTCATTTTACAAACCTCCAACTATCTCATTTATTTTGATGGGAAAAATTATTTTTTAAAACGTTTTAGTAAAACGTTTTAATAGTTCGATAAAAATATAGCACACCTTGAAAGCTATTTCAAGGGTGCAGTTGAAAATCTTTTTTCTAATCGTACAGGTAATCTTTTTTCTTCCCATTCTTTTTCTGGGAATTGGATCCGATCTAACAATAATTTGGCAGATGTTTGTCCCAATTCGAAGATCGGTTGTGCGATCGTTGTCAGTTTCGGCTTGATATACTCGCACATATCTATATTATCATAGCCAATAATGCTGTAGTCTTCAGGGATGCTTTTTCCAGATTCCTCTAATCCGCGATATAATCCAAAAGCTAATTCATCATTTAAAGCAAACACACCAGTTGCAGCAGAATCAAGAAGTTCTGCTGTGATCTGGTAGCCACCTTGTTTTGAGAACTGTGTAGGTAAGAGGATCAGTTGGTCGTGAGGGATTTGGTAAACATCAAGAGCAGATTTAAACCCCTCAATCCGAGCGTGGACATTTTCCGGTGGATTTTCAGGATAGACAAGGGCGATCGTTTGATGTCCTAGACTAAGCAAGTGCATGCCCGCTAGGTAACCACCGCGAAAATCGTCTGTTCGTACGGCATCACTAAATCCTTCAGATTTTTTCTGATCCAAAACAATGAAGGGCCGGCCTTGTTTTTTCAAATTTTCGTTGATTGCATCTGTAGAGACAGCAGAAGTCGCGATAATGAATCCATCCACACCTCGACGTGTGAGCTCGGCTAGATATTCGATTTCTTTTTGATGATCAGAATCAGCATTACATAATATCGTGACGAAATTCTGCTTATACAAGATATCCTCAATTCCTCGCATCAGTGTACTGAAGAATGGATTCGTGATATCAGGAACGAGTACACCAATTGTTTTCGTTTCCTTGGTAATCATTTGTCTAGCAAAATAGTCAGGCTGATAGCCTAATTCTTCTTTGGCAGCTAAAACTTTCTGAACAGTTTTCGGACTGAATTTCTCCGTATTTCCATTTAATATCAAGGAGACAGTTGTGATTGAAACGCCGGAAAGTTTAGCGACTTCTTTGATTGTGATCTTTTTTTTCACCATGTTCATACTCCTATCTAAATCCTGTGGTTATTTTCCCATGAAATCAAAAAGAAGTAAATGAAAATCACGTGTGCCAGTACTTATTTGCTTTGTTGGATAGCTTCGATTATTTGTTTCGTTGAGCGTACTCGTGCAGTTTTCGGAAATATCTTTTTTATGAACAATTGATGGGATTCTTTGTCACGATCACTGCAAGCATCTTCAGCAAGTACGACATGATACCCATGTTGAAAGGCATCTAATGCAGTAGCATATACACCGTTTGTTGTCGCTACACCGCTTAAAATGATAGTTTCGATTCCACGCCGGCGAAGTTGAAGATCAAGAGAAGTACCAAAAAAGGCACTTGGATTGTATTTTGTGATAGTCAACATATTGTTTGTATCTTTCAAGGAATCCTTCAACAACAAGTCAGTGAATTCTGCCGGAGCAGACAAAGCAGATATTCCTCCAGCATCTGTCTGATGACTTAGATAAGAGAAAGTAGTGATGTCTACATTCACTAAAACTTTCAAGGCAGCAGTACGTTTCAATGTTCTTACTAACAAATCATTGTTTGTCAGAATAGATGCTGCAGTGTGTGGAGAGAGTGTACCGTTATTTACGATCCCTTTTTGCATGTCGATCGCGACAAAAGCAGTTTTTGATAAATCAAAAATCATATTTTCCTTTAAAACATTCATGATGTTCCTTCTTTCAAATAACAATGTTTTTTATGTAAGTAAATCATAAATCGTTTATTTGTCAACTAAATAAATGATTCCTTTCTTTAGTCTAGAGAAATTCAATGGTAAAATGAATAAGTGTGAGAAAACGCATTCGATGACCAGATTTAGCGAGAACTATCATGAAAATGGAGGAATCAGAGTGAAGTATGTCGAAGTAAAAAATGAATACAAACGATACAAGATGGGAGAAACAACCATTACTGCAAACGAAAATATCTCTTTTTCTATTGAAAAAGGCGAACTTGTGATCATTCTCGGACCAAGTGGAGCAGGAAAGTCAACGATTCTTAATATTTTAGGTGGGATGGATACACCTGATGAAGGTCAGATCATTATTGATGACACAGATATTGCACAATTTTCAGACAAACAGCTTACTGCTTACCGACGAACAGATGTAGGGTTCGTTTTCCAATTCTATAATCTCGTTCCTAATCTAACAGCAAAAGAAAATGTGGAATTGGCAACGGAAGTTTCTCCGAATGCGCTTGATTCTGTAGAGGTATTGACGCAAGTGGGCCTAGCTCATCGATTGAATAACTTTCCGTCCCAATTATCAGGAGGCGAACAGCAGAGGGTTTCAATTGCTCGCGCACTAGCTAAAAATCCCAAACTTCTTTTATGTGATGAACCGACAGGAGCGCTGGATTTTGAAACAGGCAAGCAAGTATTGAAATTATTACAAAATGCTAGCAGACAACATGGCAATACCGTTTTGATCATTACACATAATTCTGCTTTAGCGCCCATCGCTGATAGAGTCATTCACATTAATGATGCTAAAGTAAGATCTGTTGAATTAAATGATCATCCTTCATCCATTGATGAGATTGTATGGTAGGGGGATCTTATGAAAACAAAAACATATCTTAAAGCAGGTTTTCGTGAAATTCGGCAATCTAAAGGACGATTCATTGCAATCATCCTTATTGTCATGCTAGGAACACTTTTATTTGTAGGTGTCAAAACTGCTGGACCTGTCATGCAAAAAACAATGAGCCAATATGTAGAAAAGGCAGATTTATCGGATCTTCAAATTGTGTCAACAGCTGGATTAACTCAAAAAGACATCACTCAAGCAGAAAAAATACCAGGTGTACAAGTAGAAACAGGCAAGCAGCTATATTATGCGAATCCCGAGACCACCGAAATTATACACATTTTTTCTTATAATAAGAAAAATAAACAAAACCAACTTTTTCTTGTTACTGGTCATTTGCCAAAAGAGGAAAATGAAATTGTCTTAGATGAAAAAGCTAAAAAACAAGGATATAAAATTGGGGATACCTATAGGATAAATACAGAAGACTTGCATATGAAAAATTATAAAGTAGTCGGATTTGTCCGCTCTCCTTTGTTTATTAACAATTTAGAGCGTGGTTATACTAATCTAGGAAATGGAAGAGTGGATTCCTTTGTTTATGTACCAGAATCTCAATTTAAAAAAGATGTTCAGTCTGTGCTTTACTTAGATTTTACTAATGTCAAGGGATTAGATACCTATGGTCAATCCTATAAGAATAAAATGGAAACAAACCAGGAAAAGACCAAAATTTATTTTAAAGACCGCCCACAGGAACGCTTGGATCAATTAAAACAAACTGCAGAAGAAGAATTGATTTCAGGTAAACAAGAACTAGCTAATGCACAAATGCAAGTTACTACTGCTAGGAAACAACTTGAAGAGGCAAAAATACAGCTAGCAAGACAAGAAGAATTTATTGAACAATTACCTGAAGAACAGCAAACAATTCTTACTCAACAAAAAGAAGAATTAACACAACAAGACAAAATATTAACAGAAAAAGAACAAGATCTTGTAAAATTTCAGTCAGAAATTACAGGAAATGAAGGGAAAATTGCTGCTTTAGACAAACCGACTTATCTTTATAACAAGCGTTCGGAAAATGTAGGATTTCAAGAATATGGTGACCTAGCTGATCGAATTGCTGCTATTGCTAATGTTTTTCCAGTATTTTTCTTTTTCATAGCAGCACTCATCACTTTCACCACAATAACACGCATGGTAGAAGAAAATCGAAGAGAAATTGGAACATTAAAAGCATTAGGCTATACAAAATTTGAGATAGCAGGAAAATACATGATTTATGCGACCCTAGCTTCTGGAATGGGAATCATACT
Source organism: Enterococcus sp. E4-223 (assembly GCF_035727065.1). NCBI lineage: Bacteria > Bacillati > Bacillota > Bacilli > Lactobacillales > Enterococcaceae > Enterococcus > Enterococcus sp. E4-223. The sequence continues at coordinate 176,079 of NZ_JAPMLH010000007.1, forward strand.
AGGAACGATTTTAGGAACGAATCTTTTGCCACGAATCATTTTTGAATTAGCCAATGAGAGTTATGATATTGAAAAGGCCGTTGTGTTTTATTACTGGGCACCGATTTTACAAGCAGCCTCTGCATTTTTCACTGCAACATTTGGCGCTGCAATGATCGTTTTATTCAAAGATTTAAGAGAACGACCTGCTGCATTGCTTCAACCGAAAGCACCGAAGCCAGGGAAACGCATTTTTCTTGAATACATCACTCCGCTGTGGTCACGCCTTAGCTTTAATCAGAAAATCAGTTATCGAAATCTATTTCGTTATAAAACGCGGATGTATATGGCAATCATCGGGATTGCCGGTTGTGCAGGCTTGATGGTCGCAGGTGTCGGGTTGAAAGATTCTCTAGGGGCGGTTTCCAACAAGCAATTTGGACCAATTATCGATTATCAGGCAGTCGTGACATTGAATTCAACAAAAAATTCAATTAACAAAGTAGAAGAATTTTTAGAAAAAGAAAAAAAAATAACGGATATTTTGCCAGTTGATACTCAAACACTTGAAATTAGAAAAACGGGACATACATCACAGAATATAACCATGATCGTACCTGAAAAAGAACGACAGTTAGATGAATTTGTTCATTTAAAGTCCCTCAATGATGATGTAGTTTCTCTAACTGAAGATGGTATTGCCATCACTCAAAAATCAGCAGAATTATTTGATCTATCTGTAGGAGATACTGTGTCATTGTATGATAAAGATCAAAATGAATGGAGTGTTTCCATAAAAGCAATCTTACAAAATTATTTAGGAAACTTTGTCTACATGTGTCCTAATTATTATGAGAAAGTATCTGGAAAGAAAATGACAGAAAATGCTTTCCTAATAAAAACAAAAATCATGACTAAATCAGAAGAAGAAGCACTTTCTGAAAAATTGATCCTTACAGAAGCTGTAATAAATACTTCCTTCATGTCAAAGCAGATCGAAATACAGGACGAAGCGATAGCTAATCTGGATTCGGTAGTTTTGATTTTTATCGTACTTTCTGGTTTATTGGCTTTTATCGTCTTGTATAATCTAACTAATATCAATATTTCCGAGCGTGTACGCGAATTATCTACAATAAAAGTCCTTGGATTTTTTGATAAAGAAGTCACGATGTACATTGTTCGAGAAAATATCATCTTTACTCTTTTAGGAATCATCGGAGGATTTGGTGTAGGATATATATTGACTGACTTCATCTTGCAACAAGCGTCTATGGAGAATGTCATCTTTCCATTAGTGATCACATGGTGGGCTTATGTCTTATCAGCAGGATTAACTATCGTATTTACGGTTATTGTGATGATCGTTACCCATTTCAAATTAAAGCATATCGATATGATTGATGCGTTGAAATCGAATGAATAAAAACAGAGGTTGCGAAATCAGCTGATTGAACACCGTTTAAGAAAGAGGTTGTGACAGCAGTGGTCAGATTCAAGAAATAAGAAAAATTTACGAAAATTGCTTCTCAGATTTTTGTAAAATTTCGGCTTACTTTTCGAAGAAGCTACTTCTGGAACACCGTTTAAGATAGTGGTTGTGAGTCTGCCGTTTCACTCTGAGTCACAAGGAGCAATTTCAAAAAACAGCTCCTCATGTTTTACATTTGAGAAGACTGATTGCCGTAGATAAAAGCTTTTGAACACCATTTATAGAAGAAACAAGAATATTTTGCTATTTTAAACAAGAGGATAGACAAATACATGTCTGATCTCTTGTTTTTTATTGGGCAACAGACCTCTTAGAATGTATAAAGATAAATTTTACAAACGCTTTCGGTTCAGTTATAATAATAAATTATAACTTGTATATATAAGTTGTGGTAGGTAATAAATCAGTTGAATGGAGGTAAATATCCATGACATTTAAAGACAAAGTCATTTACCAAATCTATCCCAAATCTTACAAAGACAGTAATGGTGATGGAATTGGAGATTTAAAAGGAATCAAAGAAAAACTCCCGTATCTGAATGATCTAGGCATCGACATGATTTGGCTAAACCCTATTTATCCAAGCCCTCAAAAAGACAACGGTTATGATATCTCTGATTACACAGCCATCGATCCTATCTTTGGTACGATGGAGGAATTCGAACAGCTAATAGCCGAAGCAAAGAAATACCGGATAGAAATCATGCTCGATATGGTGCTGAATCACGTTTCGACAGAACATGAATGGTTCAAAAAAGCACTAGCAGGGGACCAGCATTATCAGGACTTCTTCATTTTAAGAGAAGAGCCAACGGATTGGGTATCAAAATTTGGTGGAAGTGCTTGGTCGCCATTTGGAGATACGGGGAAATATTATTTGCACTTATATGATCGGACACAAGCTGACTTGAACTGGCGGAACCAAGCAGTAAGAGAGGAACTATTCAAAGTTGTTCGTTTTTGGATGGAAAAAGGGGTAAAAGGATTCCGTTTCGATGTTATCAATGTTATCGGTAAAGACGAACAATTGAAAAATAATAAAGAAAATGATGGCAAACCTGAATATACGGACAAACCAATCACCCATACGTATCTAAAAGAATTGAACCAAGCAACGTTTGGGACGGATTCCACTGTCATCACAGTCGGTGAAATGAGCTCTACGACGATCGAAAATTGTATCTTGTATACAGAACCTAGTAGAGAAGAATTATCAATGGTCTTTAATTTCCATCATTTGAAAGTCGATTATGAAAATGGGAATAAATGGTCTACTCCTCCATTTGATTTTGCAGAATTAAAGCGACTATTTCATACATGGGGAGAAAAGATGAGTGAGGGTAACGGCTGGAATGCTCTATTTTTTAATAATCATGATCAGCCACGTGCGCTCAATCGATTTGTAGCTATCGATCAGTATCGAAAACAAGGAGCAGAGATGCTAGCAACCATGATCCATTTGAACCGTGGGACGCCCTATATTTATATGGGAGAAGAAATCGGCATGATCGACCCAGACTATTCATCGATTTCCGACTATATTGACGTAGAAAGTTTGAATGCTTATAAGTTACTCCTTGAACAAGGATTCACAGAAAAAGAAGCGCTTCGTCGGATCAAAGCAAAATCTCGCGATAACTCTCGAACACCCATGCAATGGTCAGACACAGAACAAGCAGGATTTACTACAGGGAAACCTTGGTTAAAAGTTGGAGGCAAGCTAGAAGAGATTAATGTAGAAAAAGAACTATCTTCTGAAGATTCTATTTTGTCCTATTACAAGAAATTGATTCGGCTGAGAAAAACATATCCAATCGTTGCACAAGGAGATTATCATGCTTATGAAGCAAATCATCCGGAAGTTTATGGCTTTCTTCGCCAATTTGAAGGACAGCAGCTGCTTGTATTAACAAATTTCTATGATAAAGATACAAGGATCGCCATCCCAGAAGGATTCACAGAAGCCAATATTCTTATCGATAATTATTCCGATACTGTTCTTCATCAAAGTCTGGAGCTAAAACCATACCAGGCAATTGCTTTGCTGAAAAATTAAAACAAAAACACAAAACGTCGTTCCTACGAGTTATTCTCGTAAGATCGACGTTTTGTGTTTTATTTAAAATAATCTTCTTCAGAAAATGAAGAGTTTTCATACTCTCCTTTATCGCCATAAAATTTATTGTAGCGTTGTTTGAATTTACGGAAAATAAAAGTAACGAGTAATTTGACTAACGTATAGATAGGAATACCAAAAATAACGCCCACAATTCCCATTAGATCACCCATGACAAGTAAAACGATTAAGATCGTAATCGGATGGATCTGTAAACGATCACCCATTACTCGAGGAATCACCAAGTCACCGTGGAGAAGTTGTACGGCAAACCAGACAATGACAAATTTGACAGCCATAAAAGTAGAGTCTTGGAATGCAATGATCAAACCTGGAAAGAAGGCGATAAACGGTCCAATATATGGAATGATACATAACAACCCAGCAGAAATAGCTAAAACACTAGCAAATTCTAATCCGATCAGTAAGAAACAAACCCAGTAGACTGCTCCAAGGATAAATGAAGCAATGATTTGCCCCTTTAGAAATGAACCCAATTGTTGATTAGCAATCTTTGTCAAATTTTTAAAATCTGTACGAAATGCTGGTGGGACAATCGCTAAAACTGACTGATAAAATTTTTGAGGATTTCTCAAAAGGAAAAAAGCGACAATTGGACCAGTAAATAAAGTAATAAAAATAGCTGTAACAGTTGAAAAAATGTTGCTGATCCGTTGTGCGCCACTTTCCCAATAATTTCCAATAAATCCAGCTATATCAGACGTCACGTCGTCAATAGAAGCGAAAAATTGATTAAATGAATCGGCAAAAGGTGTTTTCTCCAAAAATTGTCGGAGACTCTCTTGAAAATCTTGAAACAAATCTGGCAAACTACTGATCAATGTCTTTGCCTGTTCTTCAAGAAAAGGAACAAGCCATACGCTTCCAAGCCCCAATAAAAATAAAATAATCACATAAACGATAATGACTGACAAGTTCCTCGAAAGGTGCTTGCTCAAACGTTTGATGACTGGTTCCAAAAGATAATACAAGATCAGTGCAAACAATAATGGGGGCAAGATAGTAGCGATAATGATTCCGACAGGCTTGAATATAAACGAGATCTGATGGAAAAAATAAATGATCAGCGCAAGTAAGATAACTATTCCTAAAACATAGTAAGAGGTTTTTCCTCCTAAAAAGCGGATCAAACGATTCGTTGTATCTGTTTCTTTTTTCACTCTTTTTCCTCCTTTATCTATAACTTCATTATAGACAAAAGCGGGTATAAAAGGAAAATGATAGAGGTTGATTGCAAAAATATCGTCAATCATTCATATAAACTTTCTCATCAATTAAAATAAGAAAACGCTTGACAGTTCTTTTAACCATATGATAAATTAAATCCTGTTGCTAAAACGTAACTATTACGGTTTGTAAAAGACGAATCGGAACATTCAAATGAAAGAAGATGAGAAGAGGAGTGTCATAAATGAAACGATTGATAGGTATATTGGCCATGCTGGTTTTAGCAGGTATGTTAACTGCTTGCGGGGCAAGTGGGAAAGCCGAGGACAGTAAAGAAAAATTGAGCGTGATGACGACCTTTTATCCTATGTATGATTTTACAAAAGCAATCGTCGGGGATGAAGGAGAAGTAGAGTTATTGATTCCAGCAGGGACTGATTCCCACGATTATGAACCTTCTGCTAAAGACATGGCAAAGATCCAAGATACAGATATCTTTGTTTATAATGATGAAAACATGGAAACATGGGTCCCCGCAATTCAAAAAACATTACAAGAAGGCAATGTCCATACGATAAAAGCGACAGAAGGTATGCTTTTACTTCCGGGAAGTGAAGAAGGACATGATCATGACCATGAACACGGGGAAGAAGGCCATACACATGAGCTAGACCCACATGTATGGCTAGCTCCAAGTTTAGCAATCAAGCAGGTAGCAAACATACGTGATCAGCTGATTGAAGCTTACCCAGAAAAACAGGAAGTATGGACAAAAAATGCAGCAGCCTATACCGAGAAACTTCAAGCACTCCATCAGCTTTATCAAGAAACCTTTAAGCAAGCAAAACAAAGATCTTTTGTCACGCAACATGCTGCATTCAACTATCTAGCGTTAGAATATGGATTGAATCAAGTATCGATTGCTGGTCTTTCTTCTAGTGAAGAACCGTCTGCGGCGAGAATCGCTGAACTGAAACACTTTGTTAAAGAACATGGAATCAACTATATTTATTTTGAAGAAAACGCCAAAGATAGTATTGCCAGAACGTTAGCAAATGAAGCAGGTGTATCTTTAGAAGTATTGAATCCTTTGGAAGGATTGACGAATGAACAAATAGAAAATGGAGAAAACTATCTTTCTATCATGGAAGCAAACCTCGAAGCGTTGAAAAAAACGACAGAGACAGAAAACCCGCTAGAAGATACTTTGACCCCCAAAAAAGAAAAGAGCGTCTATAACGGTTATTTTGAAGATGAGGATGTACAAGATCGCTCTCTTTCAGATTGGGCAGGAACTTGGCAAACAGTAGATACGTATATAGAAGATGGGACATTTGATCCGGTTTTTGAATATAAAGAAAAACTGAAGCGAGATAAGACAGTACAAGAATATAAAGAATATTATACGAAGGGCTATCAAACAGATATTGCTTCAATCAAGATCAGTGAGAAAGAGATGGCATTTACGTTTAAGGATGGAACAACGAAACGTTCAAATTATCGTTATGTAGGGAAAGAAATCTTGACCTACGAGGCAGGAAACCGTGGCGTAAGGTATCTATTCGAAGCAGAAGATAAGGAAAGTGGAGCGTTTAGATATATTCAATTCAGTGATCACACGATTGCACCGGCTAACTCCGAACATTTTCATTTATATGCAGGAAATGAAAGTCAAGAAGCATTGCTGAAAAAAATGGAGAATTGGCCAACATTTTATCCAGATACAATGGATGGACGTGAAATTGCACAGGAAATGCTTTTGCACTGATAGGCAAAAAAGAACCGAAGGGTTTGGATCGGCTGGTCATTTAGTCGGTCCAAACTATTCGGTTCTTTTTGTGAAATCAATTTCTTTAATCCACGGATAGAGGCTGGGATGGTCTCGCCGTTTGCCAACGTGACTTCTCTGGTTTTTTTATTAATCGACCGCACATTTTGTGTATTGATAACATAGGATTTATGACAACGGATAAAATTCCGATGCATTTTCTCGATTTCTTTGATCTTCTCATAGAATTGTAATTGGGCATGAGTCAAATGGACTTCCAGTTTATGTGGCGCTCCTAGCGAAGTAGAAAAATATTGGATGTCTTTGATCGGTAAAAATTTGATCTCATCATTAAACTCTATTTTGAAGATATCTTTTTGGATTTGGGACATTTGAAAATCTTCGAAAATTTTGCTCAGGATATGCTCGACATTTTCTTTTAAATCATAAAGATCTTCTTTGACGATATAATCAGTCGGTTCGATGTTGCTTTTTAAGATTTTCATCGACATTTCCGTATGGGAAGTCACATAGATTATTTTTCCTAAAGGATCTAATTCACGGATCAATTTACCGATCGCTACACCATCCATTTCACTGTTTTCTAGTTCGATATCTAAAAAGTAAATACCAAAAGAAGAAGTTCTGATCTTGGCTGCATTGAGAAGTTCTTCCGGATCAGAGGTAGAAATATGGACATAACTGTCTAAGTTTTCAATCATGATTCTATTTTTGATCACCGTTGATAAAACTTCTAATTGTTTTGGATCATCTTCACAAATATAAATGGGAATCATATCATTACTCCTTTATTTTATTTGTATATAAATCGTTTGAGAAAAACGCTGGTTTTCAATTGATGTTTCAAGGAAAAGATAAGGATTGGTCTTTGTCAATTCATCCAAGATAAACAAGCCAAGGCCTTCGTTTTTTGGATTTGTTTTTGTTGAGAACCCTTTTTGTTTCAACTGGTTTAACGGTAATGTATTTGTTGTTGTATTGATCACACGAATCATCACGGAATGATTCTTCCTGAGTATGGTCAATTCGATTTTTTTCTTCTTTGCAGCACTAGCTCCTTCAATTGCATTGTCCAAGATAATACCAAGCATACGTACAAGGTTTACCGTATGTTTCGTATCCAGTTCGATTGGCTCAGGAAAATGAAGCTGGACGATCAACCCTTTTTCCTGTGCCATCATGAGTTTTAATGACAGTAAACTACGGATCTCAGGAACTTTCATGTTATCCAACATACTTAGATTGGCCGGAAAAAGGTTCATCATCTGGCGTGTAGGTAATATCGTTTGATCATAATAAGACCGTAACCCTTCTAAGTCGCCTTCTGAAATATAGCTGTGAAGAGAAAAAAGCAGATTTTGGTAATCATGTTTGAATTCTCTCAAGTCTTGATAGTTTTTTTCTAGATCTTTGATATAATCCTGTTGCATCCTGACTTGTTGCTCTAATAACTGATCAGCTAATTTCTTATTAGAGATTTTCCAATAATAAACCAAGATGATTAGGCCAACACACAGATATAGAATGAAAAAACTCGTATTCAAAGCTAAGACATCAGGTGTTTCACCAGAAAAACGGGTATAAAAAATAATGATATAGTATGTAAATAATATCAATGTCCCGATCGTACCGATCATACGGCGGTCCACAGTGTGAAACCAAGTCTCTAACGATTTTTTAAAACAAAAAGCTAATAAAGCAGATAAAAAAGCGGATAAGGCAATGTGGAAATACTGCAATGAATCTCCTGGTTCAATAACCGAAGATTTCAAAACAAAAAAATCGCCGATGCTTGTTAAGTGATCTCCTAAAAGCGACGTCAATAACCCAAAAGGAAGCGCGTAAACCAATTGTTGACGCGAAGTCGAAAAGAAGAAAAAAGTAAGCATCAGCATTCCTATAGCAATTAGAGCAGTAAAAATCCCTAAAATCGAATAGACCCATCCAATCAAAATACAAGAAATCAGAATGACTCCCGCAAACAGATATTTGTATCGGATGTGATGGTCAATCAATAAGATACAAATTGTGTAAATCAAATATTGCAACGCTATGGACCATAAAAACATAAAGTACAGCTCCCATTGATTTTTACCAAATTATAGCACAATTAGCGTATTATTTTTTTAATTTTTCAGGGATTTTGAATTCAGAACTCATACCAAAGCAGCAGCCAGATACAAAAAAGTCAGATAAGTTAGTTAATTGTTTAATGATTGTTTTTTTCATGAAAGATTCCTCCAAAATTCATCAAGTAGTTTGTAATAGGAAGCAACGTAGCTATTTCTAAAACAATCCCAAGTAGCAAATAGGTAGAAAAGTAAGAAGCTGAGAAAAATAAAGTAATGAGAGAAAAAATTAGAAACATGCTGATCGCCTTCTTTAATAATGGGGGACGTTTCTCGGGTTCAATGGGATTGATTGCTGTACCTCTTGATCCATAGCGAAGCAGTAACAAAAAGCAGCTGATTAACAAAAAGACCATCATTGGGAAGGAGATAGTCAATTGCAGATGTTTCATCACCAAGGGAACGCCCCATAAATAAAGTAGTGTCCACAGCAGACAAACGAATTCAGAGTCGGAATGCAATCCATAAGCATATCTGCGGATGCAGATATAAGAAAGAAAGGTGATTCCTGTTTCCGCCCATGAGCCTGTCACCAGAGAAAAGACTAGAACGACCGCTAGTTTTCCAAGATTATTCAATAAAACTTCTAAGGCAAATTTTACTTGGACATACACCATATCTTCTTCCGATTTGTCTCCGCTGAATAAGGCTTCTAATAATTTGTTCACAACTTTATCTTTCATCTCATACGTACCTCCACCACAAATTTTATGCTAAAAAAATAAAAAACGTCTTTTGTTTCATAAAAAGTGGTTTTGACATCAAAACCGTCATGATTTCCTAAAAAAATCTTCGTTTTCCAAGAACCTTACCAAAAAAAGTGACAGTTTTGATACGAAAAGTACTTTTTATGACAAGTTTGTGCTTTTTCGGGTGATTTATGTTAAAAAATTACTGACCATATAAAAGGTGATGGAGGGATTCTTATGGAAAATGAACAATTGTTTGAAGTCGGCGAAACATATGCATTTAAATCTGATTTATTTGAATCACCAATAAAAGGAAAAATAGAAAAAATCTATGAAAATAGTGTGATGATACGTGTCATGAAATGCGCAGTAGAAGACAATGATACCGCTCATAATCTGCACTGGCAGTTAGTTGTACGCAAATCAAGTACAATAGAAGAATAAAAACAGATAAAATGTTGAGAGCATAAAGAGGTTGTGAGTCTCCCGTTTAGCTCTGAGTTACAAGGAATAATGTTAAAAAACAGCTTTTCATGTTTTATGAATATTGCCTTGTGACCGAGGTGTTGGCAGGAGAATACTGTTTATTTGAAAAAAGGGCTGCGACAAGACTTTTGTCACAGCCTTTATTTTCATGAATAGGAGTTACTTTTGGCTACTTTTAGAGAAGTAGCTTTTAAGGAGCAGATAAAGTCAAGGCTTTTATTTCTATAAATGAAGTAGTAAAATGAAGAACAGATTTTATTACAGGAAGGATGCCGATAATTGTGATCATTGTTGCAGGAACGATCGGTGCAGGGAAAAGCACACTGACTGAAATGCTTGCCCAAGATTTAGAAACAAAACCTTTTTATGAGAACGTGGAAGATAATGAAGTATTGCCACTATTTTATTCTAATCCAGAAAAGTATACTTTTTTATTACAGATTTTCTTTTTGAACAAACGCTTTTTGGCAATCAAAGATGCTTTCAGCCATGATGACAACGTACTAGACCGCTCCATCTACGAAGATAGTATGCTGTTTCATTTGAATGCAGATTTAGGGCGTGTTTCTGAAGTAGAAGTAAAGCAGTATGAAGGTCTTTTAGAAACGATGCTGAAGGAGTTAGAAGAAATTTCGCCACAAAAGAAACCAGATCTACTGGTTTATATTCGTGTATCCTTTGAAACTATGTTAGCGAGAATCAAAAAAAGAGGCCGGGAATATGAACAGCTAGAACAAGATCCTGAACTCTATTCCTACTATAAAGAACTCAATCGACGATACGAAGAGTGGTATGAACAGTTTGATATATGTCCCAAAATAGTGATCGATGGGGACAAATATGATTTCGTAGCCGATCCGGCATGTGGAGAACAAATCGTACAAGAAATCAAGATGCGGGCAAAGAAAATGACAGAAGAGGCAGATGCCCAGTCGATCCGCTACACTACAAATAACCCGAAAGCAAAGGGAATCTTTACAACTAAATAATATAAAAACTAAGCAAATTGCTCACTCGCAGATATTTCTCTGTGAGCAGCATCTTGCTTAGTTTTTTTGATTCATTGAGATCAAATAGTGAACCGATTCGTATGATAAAATTGCCATAAATGAAATGTCTGAGTGAGGGCCATGATCAAAAATAAAATGGAAACGATCAAAATCGAATGGGCGCCAAACAGATGATGACAGAAAACAAGGACAATAGCTCCTGCGATAAAGGCAAGAACGACACTTAGATAGTGGAAAAATCGATCAAAATCTGCTTTTTCTTTAGAAATACAATAATCATATAAGTTCGTTGCTACCCCTTTTAAATTTCCAGTTGTAAATAAATTAGTGTAGGCACGCCCGTTGATTTTATCAAAAGCTACCCACTGGATCGATGCAGTAAAAGCAATCAAAATCGTTACTAATGCGGGATGCTCATGGACGGGTGTCAAACTAACAAAGAAAAAAATCACTGCTTCATAATATAGAACAAACAAGCGCCAGAAATGTTTTTCTTTTTTTCTAAAATAATCAATTAGATACTTTGTTAGAAGAATCCCTAAGAAAAAGAAAAGGGTAGACAATACTTTTTTACCAACACTTAGCCATTCTCCGTCAAATGCTTGGATGATCGATAGAATGATATTGCCAGTTTGAGCAGAGGCAAAAGCACCATATTGGATATAAGTATAACTGTCCATGGCTCCTCCGATAAATGTCAGCAAAAGTCCTATTGTACGCCCCTCGTGAAAGGAAGTCTGCATTTTTTTCATCACCTTTTATGAATATTTTTGTCTTCCTTATCTTAGCATAAACGATTGAAAAAAAGGAAAAATTTTCAGAAAACTAAAATCATATCGCTTCCCATTTTCATTTTTAGAAAGGTCTGTTAGTATAAAGAAAAAATAGACAACGAAACTTTAAATAACCAACTTGAAATAAACAAATTCAAAGAAGAAAGATGGGAAGGAAATCAATCAGTTGAATGAAAAAGAAATTCTCCGATTACAAAAAGAATTGAAACGCTGGGAGAACAAGTATAAAAAGCTTCAACAAGTCTTTCGGCTACAAGAAGAAATCATTGCTACCTATGAAGCGGCTTATGGCGAAGCACCCGGACTTATTGAGGAAGAAGTACAAGAAAAAGAAAGTGAAGGAAACAGCTCTTTCTTTAAAATGATGGAGAAACGTTCCTATAATCGCTTCAATCAAGAACAAAAAGCAGCTATCACATATGATATGAAGAAACATCTTCGAATCATAGCAGGAGCTGGGAGCGGCAAAACGCAAACAATCTGTGCAAAAGCTGTTTATCTGATGACGCAAAAACAAGTAGACGAAGAACGCATACTAATGATCACTTTTACAAGGAACGCTGCAAATGAACTAAAAAAACGAGTAGATAATTTCAGCCAGAGAAAAACCGCTGTCCATATCGGAACATTCCATAGTATCTTTTTTAGAATATACAATGAAATTTGTCGAAAATTTCCTGAAGTAGCAATGCAAGGAATACAAGGAGACTTTTCAAAGGATACTGCACAAAAAGTGAATGCTGTTTTGCAACAGCTGATACGTAAATATAATCTTTATATATTTGATCAATATGGAGAAAAAACGATTGCTTCTCGGTTAGACTATTGGCAGAATATGAACCTTTCAGTAGAAGAAATGGTTCAGTTAGTTAAAGAAAAATATGATTCCATTGATAAGAATGCACGACAGCCGATATCAGAACGACTGTATGGATTGCTCACGGAACTCCAAGAACAAAAAAGAAGCCAGCAATTGCTAGAGTTCAATGATGTACTCCAAAATCTGAAAAGCGCTTTGGAGAATGAGGAGATCCAGCATTATATCGGCCAAAAATATGATTATCTATTCATTGATGAATTTCAAGATACTAATCCACTTCAATGGGAAATCGTGAAACGGATGACAAAGGAAAACAGGATCAAGTTGATTGTTGTTGGAGATGATGATCAGAGTATCTATGGATTCAGAGGATCAGAGCCAGCATACATCAAGAACTTTGAAAAAGAATATCCTACCAAAACTCTTTTCTTATTAACTAATTATCGTTCTCGGGCAGCTATTGTCCAAGGAGCAAATAGATTGATCAGCTATAATAAAAATGATCGGATACCAAAGGCGATGATTCCAGCACAAAAAGAAGCAGGTGTTATGGAAGCCTATTTGTTTTCTGATACTAAAGCAGAAAGTCAGTGGCTAATCAAACAAATTCAGACATTTATTCAAAAAAATGGGAAATATAAGGAATCAATCATATTATACCGATCAGCTTCACAAACGCAGCAGCTTGTCCAATCTCTGCTGAAAACGAATATTCCTTTTGTACTGGAAGCAGATAGTCCATATGAAGGTATCTTTGGTATTAAGTCTTTCCAACATTTCTATCAAAAAATTGTTCATTGGCAAACAGCACTGAATCTGCAAAAGAAAAATCAGGCCTACCAGCAATTGCTCCGGCAGCTGATGGCAGACTGCTACCTGAAAAAAAGTGAATGCGATCAATACTTTTCTCCTAAATATCAAAATATAGCCGTTGCAGATTATATTTTGTCGATAAGCCCCAATTTAAAATCGAAATCTGCAGAAATCCGAGAGTTTGAGGAAGCGTTGCGTAAAACAGACCAGCATCAAGAAATCTATTCGCTTGTTCAAAGCTATCTTCATCTGCCACGTATAGCTAAGGAAATCGACCAGAGTGATCAAGAATGGATACGAGAAGAAGTACAGCAGCATGCTACTTTCAGAAGACTCCAAGCCTTATCGCAAGAAACCCAAGCGACAGCTAAAGAATTAAAAACCCGCTTGATTGCTTACAGACAAGGAAAACTTGATGCACTATGTATCCAGAGCATTCACAAAAGTAAAGGTCTTAGTTACCGAAATGTCTTTTTGATTGGTTGTAACGAAGGAAGTTTGCCTTATAACGGAGCGACAGAAAAGAAAGTAATCGACTTTAATGAAATAAAAGCAGAACCAGTGACGACGATAGAAGAAGAACGAAGACTATTTTATGTTGCGATGACTAGAGCAAGAAATCGTCTGTATCTATGTGTACCTCAAATGAAAAATTCAAGAAAATTGAAAGTATCGAGATTTATCAAAGAAACCGGAAGTCGTGTAAAAAAAGGCAAGTGATAGAAGAGAGGGTGTGACAGAAGTGGTCAGTTTCAAGAAAGAAGAAGGAATATACGAAAATTGCTTCTCAAATTTTTGTGAAATTTCAGCTTATTTTCGAAGAAGCTACTTCTGGAACACCGTTTATTCGGAAAAAGGAGGTGTGACAAGAATTTTGTCACACCTCCCTTATTTATTTTGAAAATGAGAATACTATTATCAAAATAGAGAATATATAGAATAATTCTCATTATTCAAACGTAAATAATCAGTTATTTTGATTTTTTTTTATATTTTATTAGCTAATAATTGGTATTTTAAAAGAAATTACTGTAGAATTGGATTATAATTAAAAAGGAGTGAGAAAATGATAAAAGTATATACTTCGCCTAGCTGTACTTCCTGTAGAAAAGCAAGAGCATGGTTGCAAGCGAATCAACTTGAATTTGAAGAGAAGAATATTTTTGCCGAACCGTTAACAGAAAGCGAGATCAAAAAGATCTTGGCAGCGACTGAAGGAGGAGTTCAAGATATTATTTCCACTCGGTCGAAAATTTACGAAAAGCTGGGCATAGATTTTAACGAATTAACTTTAAAGCAAATGATCGTCTTATTCAAAGAATATCCTTCATTATTGAGACGACCTATTTTGATTGATGAAAAAAGAATACTAATCGGATTTAATGAAGATGAGATCCGGTCATTTGTCCCTCGTGAAATTCGATGTGTTGCCAGAAATCTGATCTATTTACAAAACAATAACATCTTAAATTCATAGGGAGGGAGCCTTCGTGGAAGTGAAAGTCTATGGATCAGCGCACTGTGTAACAAGTCTGAAGGCGAAACAATGGTTAGAACACCATCAATTGCCTTATCAATTTGTTGACTTAGAAGAACGCGATCTAAGTACAGAAGAAGCAGAAGAATTATGCAGTTTTGAAGAAGTGCAAGCAGAACAGCTATTTGCGACTTGGTCTGAGGCTTTTCACAACATTGCGATTGACCTTTCCTGTGTAGGAAAAAAACAACTGATTTTTTTATGCACACAACATACCAACCTCCTCAGACGTCCTTTGATTATTATCGATGAAGTTCTATTTATTGGATACAATGAGCAGTTGATGGAACAGCTTATCTTAAATAAATAGACTTTAACTGTTTTAATCAAGTCACTGAGCATTTCATACAGTTGTAACAGTCGAACACTTAGCATCAAGCGTGTTATGTGTTCTTTTTTTGACTTTATTTTTCTACTATAGAGACATGCTCAATTTATGTGGTCAAAATTCAAATCTAGGTGGGGATATAGAGTTAAAAATATATTGACATGTGTAAATTTACATGATATATTCATTTCTGTTGTTTTAAGTAGCCAAGCAATAAAATAGTATTTTAAAAAACATATAAAATAGTTGTTGACATGTTGGGAATGACATGATAAGATAACTGAGTCGTTAAAAAAGAACCACTTGTGAAGCTTGATTCTATCGAAAAAAGCTTCAAAAAAGTCCTTGACAAATAACAAACGATAAGTTATGATAAATGAGTTGCTGAAAGATTTCGAAAAACGAAATCGAAAAAAACTTTTAAAAAAGAGTTGACAATCGCTTGTCTCTCTGATATGATATAAAAGTTGC
>NZ_JAPMLH010000008.1:0-157804 GCF_035727065.1 Enterococcus sp. E4-223
TTTTGATGAACGCATATGTAGTCCTCATTTCTTGGGAGTTTTGAGACTACTATATGCGTTTTTTTGTTGATTTACCAACATGTTTAGACATTTTCCTCTAGGAAAAAATTAACTAGCACCACGGGTAATACTGTTTGTTTTAGTAGTCCAATATACACATCGGCTTCTTTTTCATAAACAACTACCTTACACGGTAAAAAGTAGCCAACTTCAATACGTTTTTCCAATACTTCTTTTGCTTGTTTTGGATTACATATTTCTAATACCTCAAAATTTGTAGGGAAATCTAACCCTTTAGATTTAATTTTTCTTTAAAATTAACTTGATACAATACACCAAATTCTCTTTCTTTGAGTTTCTCAATGAGTGCTTCTGTTGCCGCTTGGAATGATTTAGTTGTTTTAACTTCATACATAAAGTTCACTTATATTCCTCCATTTTTCATTTCATGTATATTTTGTGGAATCGACTTTTTTAGAATCTGCTTTGAATATTTTATCTATTAAAGCTTCTTTGATAATAGTGTCCATGATTTGGAATTCTTATTGGATAGAAATTTCTTTCTAGAACATGATTTCGTCGAAAGTTCTCATTGGTTGAGGATAGGCATGTTCAAAACAATCAGTCCGATATCCTTTTAATCCAGTTGCTGCACTATATAAAAAATTTCATCATAGTTTCGCCCTAGTCGTTCCAAAGATTCGATGACAAAAATATCCTTCTTCCTTAAAAAATGAAGTTCTTTTTGCAATTATTCTCGTGAGGTCTTCTTTTAACTACATAAAATTGTAACCACTGGTTTTAAGAGTAGTGTATCATCCCAAATCATATAATTAATTGACTGCGATTGTTATAAAACTCACGGTAAGCCATATAACTAGCAATAAATGAAGAAATCGCAGTAACTGAAATCAACATAAACATCACAACAATTTGGTAACGAATCGCTTGAACAGGATCAATTCCCGCAAAAATCAACCCTGACATCATACCTGGTAGGCTGACAAGTCCAACCGTTTTTGTTCGGTCAATAGAAGGAGCCATGCCCGTTTTGACGCTTTCTCTTACAATACTCATGGACGCTTGTTTTTTATTGGCTCCCAATGCCAATTTTTCCAATACCTGTTGGCGTTGGTCCGTAAATTTTGAATTCAAAGACCGATAGGTCACTCCAATCGCAGTCATGGCGTTGCTGGCAATCATGCCTGTAATTGGAACGATTTGGGAAGGGGTCCAGTCAATGACTCCTGAAAAAACAAGAATGAGTAAGGACAAGGCTGTTCCTACTCCAATAGCCGTCGTTGAAATTTTAAAAGAGCGGTTGATCCCCTCACTGCGTGTATGGGCGTTATAAGAAGCGTTGAACACAATGAACAAAACCATCGCTAAAGTGAGAAAGTTGTTATCCACTCGTAATACGTAGCTCAATACATATCCAATAAGGAATAATTGAACGACAGCGCGAATTCCCGCAATAAAAATGTCGTTTCCTAATCCCAATTTCTCTTTGTAATCAATCAACAAGGCAACTATCAAGAGGACAGAGGATAAAAGCAAAGAAAGATTACTGATTTCCAAATTGTTTGTCATTTCGATTCCTCCATTTTTCCACCTTTGATAGTAATCAGACGAGAAGCTTGGTCGATTTCTTCCTGGTTGTGAGTGACGGCCAACACCGTAGTTTGTTGGTCTTTCATCATGTCTCGGACTAAATCAAGGACAATCGCTCTGTTTTCTTGGTCCAATGAACTGGTAACTTCATCCAGGAGCAACACTTTCGGTTGATACATCAAATTTCGGACCAATGCAACCCGTTGTTTTTCCCCTCCTGATAGTTCCTTGACCTCTTTCGATAAGTAAGTTTCAGGTATTTGAACTCGTTCTAACAATTTTTTTGCACGTTCCCGATCAAATCCTTCTTCTCTTATGCGGGCAGGAAAAGACAAGTTCTCTTGAACTGTCTCATCGAATAGAGAAGCGTTTTGAAAGAAATAAGAGACTTCTTTTCTATACTCCACAGGATCGATTTTTTGCAGATCCGTACCTCGATAATAAATTTTTCCGGAAGTTGGGGAAAGCAGCGTACCAATTAATTTCAAAAGGGTACTTTTTCCACTTCCAGAAGGACCAGAAAAAACAATCACTTCCCCTTTGTTTACTGTAAAAGAGATATCTTGAAGGATTTGGTTTCCGTTTGCCTGAAAACCAACCTTCTCTAATTGAAACAATGAATCACTCATACCACTTCTCTCCTTTATAAAAAAGACCTGCACCAGTGGACCATCCCATACGGGTGCAGGGCTTTTGTTTCATCCTAGTGTACCTCAGTGTTCGTTTGGATCGTTTTTGGCGTCTTCATGAGTAGGGTGAACCGTTCCTTCAAGGTGATCTGGACCAGCATAAATGGTATACAGTCTGAGCGGCTTATCACCGGTGTTTTCGATGTTGTGCCACATGTCCGCCGGAACAAATACGGCGTCATCATCCATCACTTTTTGTTGAACATGTAAGTTATCTTTAGAAGGCCCCATTTTACACACTCCTTCTCCTTCTTCAATACGGATAAATTGGTCAATGCCTTCGTGCACTTCCAAACCGATGTCATCGCCCGGTTGAATGGACATTACGGTGACTTGCAGTTTACTGCCTGTCCAAATGGTCGTCCGGTAATTATCATTTCCTGTGGTGGCGTCTTCAATATTAATGATATACGGCTTCTTCCCATGATCCTTGTAGTCTATTTCCATCTTCCATTCCTCCTAGTCTTTGTACTGAAACAATGATACCTACTTCTTATTTATAATAATTCTAATTAATGGTACCACATCTAAAAATTCTATGCAAAAAAATTGGCTTTTTGGAGAGCGATTCTAAACAAAGACCATATAACGCGCAATTACAATTGGTACCCCTTAATCCTCAGCACATAAAGGAAAAAATATGGAATCAAAAAATAACCGATATGTACTCTGGTTATGACTTGAATCAGGGAGAATTTCAGAGACGACACATCATATTTTTTAGTTTACACTTGTAAACTAACTAGCGTACATTAAGTTTATGCTCACTATCAAGCGTTATCAATCCTTTAGACTCTTATCAATTTCGAAAGAAAGTAGCAAGGTTATTGATTGTGACTGTAAAAGTGGGGTGTTCCTATAAGCACATTAAACTATCTTTTCTAATTTATCATGCTATTTAAATTCTGTTTTTTCATGAGAATTTTTGTCCAAAACTTGTTAAAATGCTTTTAAAAAATACTTACATACACAATCCCCAAAAGACACTAATGTCATTTCAGTCAAAAAAGATACCGCAGAAAATTTCCACCTGAGATTCAATACGATATTACTCTCTTGACAGCCAGCTTAATTCCTTAGTTGAATAGATTATTAAAGTGCACAAAAAAACAATGCGGCGTTTGTTATATTTTCTGGTATAAGCGATGGTGCTATAAACTTTTTTGCAGATTAAAAATCATATGAATTTAACTCCAGTAATAAGAGTTTAAGTGCCAATGCATGCATGATTCTTTCAATTTCCGTTTTATGAGTAGACAGAGCGATTCCTTCATTGCATTGGAAAATGAGTTTGTTTCTCGTAATATGTATGCTCTCATTTTTGGTTGCATAGTATTCTCTCCATTCGTCTTCATACATAAGAACGCCTCCTTTGATCATCCTATATTTAAGTCCTTCGTTATTAATATACGTAAAAAGTTGGTATTTTATTTTTATTTTCTCTCTCTTTAAAAAAACTGAAAAAAGAGCGGTTTACAGGCATTTTCATGGATAGTTACCCATAGATCAATCTGAAATGAGCGTAGAACTTCCCTCTCAAACACTGGTTTTTTAGAGAAATACGAAATATTAGGGTTATTTGCAGAATAGCTACTTATTCTTACAAAGCAACAAGCGAGCAAAAGAAAAATTCCTTTCAAGCGTTTTTTGGCGGTACACTATTTTAGCGACAGGCAAGCTAGCAAATATTTTTTACAACTGGTTTGACTGTCGGCGACGACAGCCCACAGCCAAAAATAAAGAAGTCAAGGACTGTGAGGGTGGAGATTTTTTGGTGGTCTGCCAAAAAATACTTACCCGTTCCTTGACTTATTTAAGTGTTATTCAGTTTTAGGCTATTACAACTGGGTGACTGAGACGATTTTGGGGGCTTGCCCCTTTTTTCCAAAAGGGGCAAGGTCTAGATCTTGTGTTTTTATTTTTTTGGAAATTCAAAAGCTAATTTCATTTCGTCATTCAGTGTTAACTTTGCCGAGAAATTGCTTCCTTTTTTACTTTTGAACCCTTTGATTAAACTCGTTTCTCTTTTGCTTAATAAATCTTGGACATTTTTCTTTGTGAGTGCTTTTTGGCTCCATCTTTTAGGAAGCGTAAATTTGCAACCGTCTTTGTAGCCCGAGCAGCCATAAAATTTTCCTTTGTCTACTACGCTGTTTTGACATTTCGGACACGTACCCATCACATTTTCTTGTTCCATATGACCGGCTACATCTGCAATGTTTTCTTTTTTGTCTTGGAAGTTTTGTGGCACTTTTTCAATGAGGTGCTGCACAAACCGCTCGATACTGCCTAAAAAAGCTTCTTGTGTGCCTTGTTGGCTTCGGATCTTTTTCAAATAGCGTTCCCATTGGGCAGTCATGCCGGCATTGGCGATTTCGTCCTCTGCAATTATGCGGCACAACAATTCGCCTTTTTCTGTCACATAGATTTTACTCTTACTGATCGTGATGTAGTCCTGTTTCTTCAAGGTTTCAATGATACTGGCTCTAGTGGCCTCGGTTCCAATCCCTTCGGTTTCTTTAAGAATGTCTTTGCTGTCTTTATCGTCCATTGCCCGTCCGACATGTTTCATGGCGGTTAGCAGTGTGCCCTCTGTATAGTAATTGGGTGGTTGGGTTTTCCCTTCCTTTGTTTCAAGGGCGAAAGCCACTGAATCATTGACGGTTACTTCTGGTAAAAGTGGGTCGTCCTTGTCTTTTTCTTCCTGTTTATATAGTCGTTTCCATCCACGCTCTTTTTCTGTCTTCCCTTTTGATTGGAACAGAACCTGATTGATCGCTGTATCAATGGTGGTTTCGTCATAGATATACGGCTTTTCAAAAATTGCGAGGGTACGATACAAGACCAGAAGATAAATGTTTTTTTCGTCTTTCGTTACATCACTGAGCTTCGGCAATGTCTTCGTTGGAATAATCGCATAGTGTTCTTGTACTTTGCTTCCATCTACATACCGTTTATTTTCGTTTAGCTGCGGTTCGGAAATGCCCACTCCTGCTAGTTCGAGATACCGACTGAGGTTGCTTTTCAGGTAGTCAAATTCGGGGCTACCAATATAATTGGTATCGCTTCTTGGATAAGAAAGCACCTTTTTTTCATAGAGTTTTTGAGCGATCGAAAGCGTTTTGTCGGCACTGTACTTAAAGCGTTTGTTCGCGAAAGATTGTAAATCAGACAAGCTAAAGAGTTTCGGCGCATACTGCCGTTTTTCTTCCACTTTGACATTTGTTACTTCGGCATTCTCCGCTTGCTCTAGCTGATTGGTTTCTTTGAACCCGTCAAGGTTTTCGAGTGTATCAAACTGCTCTTTGTATTTCCCTTTGTACTTACCATTCGAGTGTGTGAAAGTGGCATACAACTCATAAAATGGCTTGCTGACGAAATGTTTGATTTCTTCGTTGCGTTGGTAAATCAAGAACAAAGTCGGGGGTTGGACGCGTCCAACGCTAAACACGCCTCTCATGCCGTTTTTCTGCATATAAAGCGTGTAAAGACGGGTGAGATTGATTCCTACCAGCCAATCAGCGATTTGTCGGGTTTCTGCTTCTTTGTAAGTGGAATAAAACGCCTGTCCGTCCTTCAGATTTTGAAATCCTTTTTTGATTTCGCTAGTTTCAAGCGAGTTGATCCATAAACGTTTAATGGTTTTCCGGCTATTTCCCGAAAGGTTGATAATCAAGCGGGCGATTGCTTCACCTTCTCGGTCGCTGTCGGTCGCAATCACGATTGTTTCCGCTTCATCTAAATGCTTTTTGACGATCTTGTATACCTGTCAATACGGATTGAACTGTTGTTAATGCTCCGGAAATTCTTCCTTGAATATCTCCTGCAGCTGCACCTAAATATAAAGTTTGGAAATTATTTTGTAGAAAATTCATAGCTCATTCTCCTTTATTTTTCTTCTTCTCTTTGTAAAGCTATTGTTTGTTCTTGCTTTTGTTCTCTATGTTGGTCTTGCTGTTTTTTAAGCTGTTGAGCCAATTCCTCTTTATCATCTTTATATGGAGTGAGTCGTTTCAACTTATCGCTTTGAAATGTACCGATAAAATATTTTTTATCTCCGTTTTCGTCTTCTCTTTCAAACACGTATCATAGATATAAATGTAATGGCATAGTGCGGGTTTTATTTTCAGCCTGTATCGTAGCTAAACAAATCGAGTTGTGTGTCCGTTTTGGGGCGTTCTGCTAGCTTGTTTAAAGTCTCTTGAATGAATGTATGCTCTAAGTCAAAAGAATTTGTCAGCGCCTTTATATAGCTTTCTTTTTCTTCTTTTTTTACTTTAATGATCGATAGCAACAATGATTTAACACTAGCAAGTTGAATACCACCATTTCTTCCTGATTTAATCTTAAAGAAAATTTCCTGGTTCGCTTTCAGTACCTTCAGCAATTTATCTAATGTCCGCTCAGGAATGCCTAGCGTTTCTCTAATCTCTTTTTTAGTCGTCACCAAATAAGGCTTGTATACATCGCTTTTTTCGCTAATATAAGCCATTAAATCTTTTTTCCATTCTGACAAATGAACACGTTGACGTTCGCTTCTTTTTTTCTTGAATTTAAACCACCCTTGACGGACAAATAAATCTTTACTGGTTAAATCACTTGATACCCAAGCTTTGCAAAGAATGGTAATGTATTCCCTATTAGCCCCTTGATAGTTTTCTGAATAGGCACTTCTAACAATTTTGATTACTTCTTTTTCTTCTAAGGGTTGATCTAATCGATTATTAAACTCAAACATATTATATTCGCACGTTTCGATTGAATAGCCTGAACTAAAGTAAGCTAAAGAGAGGGTAAACATAACGCTATTGCGCCCTACTAAACCCTTTTCTCCTAAAAATTTCGTTTCGTGCAATAAGAGATTAAACCAGGGTTCATCTACTTGTTTTTTGCCTTTTGTACCGCTTAAAACCGTTAGACTTGAACGAGTAAAGCCCTTATTATCTGTTTGTTTGAAAGACCAATCTTGCCATTCTTTGAAAGAATAACGGTAATTGGGATCAAAAAATTCTACATTGTCCGTTCTTGGTATGCGAGCAATCCCAAAATGATTGCACGTTAGATCAACTGGCAAAGACTTTCCAAAATATTCTCGGATATTATGCGAGATTATTTTGGCTGCTTTGACAGATTTAAATTCTGATTTTGAAGTCACATAGACTGGAGTTTCTAAAACAAAATATGCTTGATAACCTTTATCAGATTTGATAATCATAGTAGGCATAAAACCTAAATCAATAGCTGTTGTTAAAATATCACTTGCTGAAATAGTTTCTTTTGCCGTGTGAATATCAAAATCAATAAAGAATGTATTGATTTGTCTTAAATTATTTTCAGAATGCCCTTTAGTATATGAGCGATTTTCGTCTGCATATGTTCCATAACGATAAACGTTGGGTGTCCAATGCGTAAATGTATCTTTGTTTTCGTGAATCGCTTCTTCGGAAGTCAGAACAACGCCACGTCCGCCAATCATGCTTGATTTTGAGCGATACGCAAAAATAGCCCCTTTGCTTTTACCTGGCTTGGTAGTGATTGACCGACTGTGCGTGCGGATGTAAAGTATTTAATTCAACCTATATAGTATAAGAAAGTTTAAACTTTACATATATTTTTCTTGTACAAGGATTAGTTCTTCTTGTCTATGATAAAATTTATTAAACAGTTTGAAAGGAAAAACTATTCAAAGAAAGTGGGCGATAACAATGGGATTTTGGTATTTTTTAACGTTAGCTGTCGGTATAACTTTGTTGATCATAAGTGTTTCAAATAAAGAAGTATCTAGATCAACCAAATTCGTAATAGCCTGTTTTGTTTTAGGGATCTTGTTAGTCATAGGTAGTCTACTTTTATTTTTACCAGGCAGCTCTTCGATTATTGAGCAACTACTTCAACTAAATTAGCTTCGTTATTAAAAGCCGACTTTCTAAAAAAAGAAAATCGGTTTTTATTTGTACTGGTCGAAAAAATTTTTTCTACGGCTGATTTTGACTTTATTTTAGATCCAGCTGAACGATCAGCGGCTCCCCTTCTTGCGTTGCTTCATCCAACATTAAAGAATAAACATCGGCATCCTCTTTCGTGATACGCACCTGTTGCGCACTCATTTCTCCAGCACCCACTTCTTGAATACGCATCATTTGGTTCTCTGGATCCACGCTATTGATAAAGTAATAATTTTCCATGACTTTCCTCTTTCTCCTAATTGAATAGGTCTGACTCTTGACTCATTTTTGCTTGTTCGATTTCACGCTGCAGCTTTTCAAAAGCTACTTTATTTTTGAATTGATCAAATTCATTGCTCGTCACCCGTTCCAGGTGTTTGACTTGATTTGTGACCGACCGACGATACTTTACCGATGATCGATAGAAATAAAGTAAGAGACTTTTTCGAAAATAGCCATCATCTATTCCACTTTTTTAATTTGGTATTTGTTGCGATTAGCTCATAATGATCGATTATATTGGAATAACTGACGTGATCGGATGCTACATAAACAAGGACTTGATTTGAATCCAATCCTTCATATTTGAGATCAAAAACGACGAAATAGGTTTGATCATCGTTCGTATAAACACTTAGATCTTCTATGCTAATTTTGGCATCTTCAAGGTCCATATCCCCAATCGATTGCGTCATTTCCTAGTTATATTCATCAGTAATCAACTTCATTTCGTTCAGAAGTCCCACTAAATGTCATGCCAGGTACGAAAATTGAATGACTTCGCCAACAACTGGCATCAGACCTATCCCAAGTTAATCAAAAATCTGCTTAAAATGCCGAATCTGCTCACTTTCATGGATTTCCCACCAGCTATTCGCGGTTCATTGTATTCAACCAACTTCATTGAGAACTTTAACAAACATCTCAAACGCAACACCAACCACAAAGAACAATTTCCAACGGAAGATTCACTGGATCGATTCCTGGTTTCTCAGTTTAATGTCTACAACGAGAAGTCTATGAAGCGAATCCATCGCGGATTCAAAGGACTTCAGGACACCCTGGAATCATCCTTTATTTAAATTAACTACATATTATATGTACGGAGGCATTTCATTTACACAAGATTCTTGACGCTACCCATATTACTCAATAGATTAATATCAAATGGTGAAAATCAACGAAAAAAGGAGATCTATCAAGCAATCTCCTTCCCAATAAATCTCCTCTTATATAAAGTTATTTATGAACACTGATTTAAGCTAAGCTGCCGATATCACAATCTCAGCATCCACTAAATCAGCCTTCAAGTTTTTGACATCTAAGTGGTCAAGGTAGAAATCTGTTACCTTATCACGAATTTGTTGTTCAATTACTCGCCGTAATGGCCGCGCACCCATTGCTTCATCATAGCCTTGTTCCATCAGCCAATCTTTGGCCGCTTTAGTTACCTCAAGTTTGATGGATTTTTTGGCTAAAGTTTTTTGTACATCCGCCAACATCAAATCGACAATTTGACTTAAGTCTTGCTTAGTCAGATGTGAAAATTCCACGATTCCATTAAAACGGTTCAGAAATTCTGGGCGGAAAAATGGTGCTAACTTATCCATTAATGACTGATCTCGTTGCTTGTCACCACTTAATGCTTCATTACCAAATCCAGCATTAGAAGTAGCAATAATAATCGTATTTTTGAAATTAATGACATTGCCTTGTCCATCCGTTAAGCGCCCATCATCCATCACTTGTAACAGTAACGTTAATACTTGTGGATCAGCCTTTTCAATTTCATCTAATAATACAATGGAATATGGATTACGCCGAACCCGTTCAGTTAGAGTATTAGCATTATCTTCATAGCCTACGTATCCAGCCGAGGTACCAATTAATTTCGACACAGCTGTACGATCAGCATATTCACTCATATCTAGCCGAATAATCGCATTTTCATTTCCAAACATATCTAAGGCTAATTGCTTAGCTAATTCAGTCTTTCCTACGCCAGTTGGGCCCACAAATAGAAAACTTCCAATCGGCTGATCCCCCTCTGAAAAGCCCGCACGGTTACGCCGAATTGCTTTTGCTACCATTTCAACCGCTTCATCTTGACCGATTACCTTACTTTTCAGACGCTTATCAAGATTTTTCAAGCGCTCAATATCATTAGCGCCCATATCAGAAACTGGTATACCAGTTAAACGTTCAACCGATTGTGCCACATCATCAATCGTGGCAGTGATTTTTTCTTTTTGATCCGTTTCTTTAATTTTTTGCTTGGTTTCCTCGATCGACTTCTTGATATCAGCGGCTTTTGTAAAGTCCTCCGCTTTAATGGCGGCCTCCTTAGCTGCCTCTAATTTTTTAAGGCGTTGATCCAATGTCTCAACATCAGTTTGCGAATTTTTAGCCGCTAAATGAGCCGCAGTCATGTCGATCAAATCGATAGCTTTATCTGGCAAAGTGCGTTGTGGTATATATTGGATTGAATAATCCACAGCCGCCTTCAAAACATCATCTGGTAATACAACATGATGATGTTTTTCGTACAGCTCTTTAACACCTTGTAATATACGTAAAGTGTCAGCGGCCGTCGGTTCATTAATCACAACATCATTGAATCGCCGTGCTAAAGCCGCATTTTTCAAAATAGTATTGCGATATTCATCTTGAGTCGTAGCCCCGATTACACTCAGCTCGCCACGTGACAAAGCAGGTTTAATGATATCAGCCAATCCTTTGCCACCATCTTCACCACCAGTGGCACCCGTGCCGAGAATCTGATGAATTTCATCGAAGAATAGAATAATATTACCAGCTGCTTTAACTTCCTCTACCAGCTGTTTAATATTTTCTTCAAAAGAACCGCGATATTGAGTTCCCGCTTCCAAAGACGATAAATCAATCGAATAGATTTCTTTATCTTGAATCGTTTCTGGAACTTTACCAGCCACAATTGCTTGTGCCAGACCTTCGACGACTGCAGTTTTACCTACACCGGCATCACCAACTAAGATTGCATTATTTTTCGTTCTACGACTCAAAATTTCTGCAGTTTCTTGAATCTCTTTCTCACGTCCAATCACTGGATCTAGTAATCCATCACGAGCCTGTTCCGTCAAATTAGTCCCTAACTTTTCTAAAATCCCTCCTTTTTTAACAGCCTGTTTACCATCTTTAGATACTTCTATTGTTTTATTATTTTGGGGTAGCTTACCAGTTGCTCGGTATTGAGCAAACTCATCCGGTGTCAACGATTGTCCATTAACTAAATACCGTGCACGCCCCGAATTTTGATTATCCATGCGCCGAAATAATTGATTGAAAACATCATCCATATCATTGTTGAAAAAAGGATCATTTCCGTAGAAATTTGCCATATTACCACACCTCCATAAAAATTTATATGTGTAACTTAGTGACCATAATATCCTTTAAAACTACGACTGAATTGTATCACAATTTTTATGTATCGCTAAGTAAAGTGCTTATAGAATCAATTAGAAATAATTAGGATATTTTGTTTAAACAATAGTAAAGAAGTGTTAAGCGTATCAGACTAAGACTTTGCTTTTTCGTGGGCTTCGATTGCCAGAACGTCCTTTGAAACTTCGTTCAATTCATTACCTCATTTCTTTTATTATTTATGATACGGATTAAAGCGTACTCTTTGCTCAAAAAAAAATTGTTAATAGGAACTTGATACAGATTAGACAGCTCATTTAAAAGAGAAAATGGAATATCAGAACTATCTATTTCATATTTGGACAACGTTTGAAAATGCACATCAGCAGCTTTAGCGGCTTCTTTGCTAGTGAATCCAGCATTAACGCGCGCTGCCTTTAACGACATAGCAGATTATTTTGGCGTATTGAAGTCTACGATTGATCCGCGGTATGGCGAGATACCGAAAAATTTAATACCTGTTAAAAAATATAGACAGATTCCTGTTTTGGAAGAAATTGCTTGTGGAGATCCTATTTTAGCTGAAGAAAATATTGAAGAATATAGAGAAGAGATAGACGAAAACTTGCCCACTGGTGAAGTCTTTTATTTAAAAATCAGAGGTAATAGCATGGTTCCTACAATCCCTTCTGATAGTTACGTGTTGATTCGAAGACAACCAGTTGTGGAAGATGGAGAAATTGCACCAGTTATAGTAAACGGCGACTCTGAAGCGACTCTCAAAAGAGTTAAACATGTTAATGATGTTGTAATGCTAATGCCCGATAATAATGATTATCATCCTTATATCATTGATGAAAATAATCCAGCAAGAATTTTGGGTAAAGCGGTAAAAGTAAGTTTTGACCTATAAAAAATACCCCATTCGCAGTTGGAGCTGCGGCTAGGGTTCTCATTTCCGAGACTGTGTATATTATTATATCAGAGATGGGGATGAAAAATGAAAATATTGTACGAATATTATTACTTTCAATAGGCGCTTTTCTTGTATTTATAGGTTTATTTGGTGGAATCATAGCAAGTGGAGATTTTTTATCAGGTGGATTTTCTGTCGTGGTAGGAATTCTTTTCTTGAGTTTTTCTCATAAAATGAAAGAAATCATCAAAGAACAAACGATAGAAAAAAATGAAGATGCTACTATTCAAAACCCTGATAAAGAAAACGTTATCGAAAACAAAATAGATATTGATGATTTGATTAAAAACCAGTAAATATAACCAGTCCTACCCCTCCCTCGAAATCAAAAAAAGCAGATAAAAAGAGTCCAACTTACATTAAAGCTCGTAAACTGGTTGATGATTACGTCGTAATAGATTTCGAAACCACTGGATTAAGTCCGTTGGATAGCGAAATTATCCAAATTGGTGCTATAAAATATGAATCAAACGAAGAAATTGATCGCATATATCAAAATATTAAACCATTTAGATCAAACATCCCTAAAAGAATAACTAAGATAACTGGATTAGAATTAGAAGATGTCGTAAATATGCCCACATTTGAAGACTTTTCACCTCAGCTAATGTCGTTCATTAGTTGTTATACTCTTGTCGCTCATAACGCACCTTTTGATTTAAAGTTTTTGCTGCATCAATTAAATGAAAATAATATTGAATTAAATCAACGAATCCGTGTAATTGATACTTTACCTTTAGCACGAAGACATTTCGAAACTCCGAATCACAAACTAATAACTTTAAAAGATTATCTCAATTTAGATAATAATTCACACGATGCTTTAGAAGACTGTTTAGTTACAAACAAAGTTTATCAATACATTAAACACGAAAACAATAAAATAGTACAAGTCTCAAATTAGTAGATTAATACACTTGTTTTTTAGAATTGTAAATAACTCATAAAAAATATTTTGACTTTCAAAATCACTTTTGCTACCAGAAGTTGAGGCGAAGTGTTTTAAGCATAGTTGTACCCTAGTTTGACCGTTAAAAATAAATAACGATCGCTAGAGTGCAACTATGTTTGTTTGCCCTACCGTCAGCGTCGGCTTGGCCTCTCACATCCATTACCGTCGGGATTATCTCCGTTACATACCCTTACAAAATACGCCCTGTAAGCATTGCATGAAACCACCGTGCATTTGCACCGTATTTCCGCCCTAGCCGTTCAAATCGGTCGCTACCACCATTCAGAAACACGTGCGGTAATGGTTACACGTTGCTGTCTCCTAGCATTAGTTATTGCAGCGGCTAATGCTTAACCTTTCTACTTTATCGATAATTTAATATCAGGCAGCTTGGCTCCTACCTCTGATACTATTCGTATGTCTTACAAACAGAATCGTACCAAGCTTTATATTAGTTTTATGGATAGGCTACAATTAACTAGACAGAAAAATTAAGGTGTGTAGACTAGAAGAAAACATACCAGGAGGAATTTTTATGTCTAAGAGAACACGAAGAACTTTTTCACAAGAATTCAAGCAACAAATCGTCAATCTTTACTTAGCTGGAAAGCCACGTGTAGAAATCATTCGAGAATATGAACTAACGGCTTCAGCATTTGACAAATGGGTAAAGCAATCTAAAACGAGTGGTTCATTCAAAGAAAAAGATAATCTTACGCCTGAACAAAAAGAATTGTTAGAACTACGTAAAAGAAACCAGCAATTAGAAATGGAAAATGATATTTTAAAGCAAGCAGCGCTGATATTCGGACGAAGAGACAAGTAATCGATGCGAATAAGCATCTTTACCCTATATCAGCGATGTGCAGAATATTAGGTCTATCACGTCAGTCCTATTATTATCAATCAAAACCAAAGAAAGACGAATCAGAACTTGAAGAAGTAGTCGCTGAAGAATTTATCCGCAGCCGAAAGGCCTACGGCTCAAGAAAAATAAAAAAAGCCTTATCAAAATGAGGCATTCAGATCAGCCGACGAAAAATTAGTAGAATCATGAAAAATAGAGGATTAAAATCGAGCTATACTGTTGCTTATTTTAAAGTACATCATTCTACTTGCAATGAAGCCAAAACGACAAACGTATTGAATCGTAAATTCTTAAGAGACAACCCATTAGAAGCGATCGTAACAGACTTGACTTATGTACGAGTCGGGAAAAAATGGAATTATGTCTGTTTCATTTTGGATCTGTTCAATCGAGAAATTCTCGGCTATTCTTGTGGAGAACATAAAGATGCCGTTCTAGTAAAAAAAGCATTTAGCTGTATCAAACAACCTCTGACAGAGGTTGAGATTTTTCATACTGATCGTGGAAAAGAGTTTGATAACCAAGCTATTGATGAATTATTAACAACTTTTGACATCAATCAATCATTGAGTCATAAAGGCTGTCCTTTTGATAATGCCGTAGCTGAATCAACTTATAAGTCGTTGAAAGTAGAATTTGTCTATCAATACACATTTGAAACCTTACAACAATTGGATTTGGAGTTATTTGACTATGTCAATTGGTGGAACCACCTTCGGTTGCACGGTACACTTGGCTACGAGACACCGGTTGGTTACTGTAACCAGAGATTGGCGCAGCGAATCCTTGATAATGAGCTCGGATGTGCTAACGCTAGCGAGGCAGTCTAACTTTAACTGTTAGCTCCTGCCGAAGATCGTCACATCCGAGGAGGCTCATTGTCAAGGACAATCGGAATAGCATACGGAAAGAAGTTCTGCACCTTATAAAATTTGTCAAAAAAACTGTTGCCATTCCAAAACGCTATATTTAAGATTTCAAACAACTATATTAATAGGAAGAAAACTTCATTTTTCCTCTTAGTTCTATAAAAAGTGTGGCTAATTTGAGGCAAAATATTAAATTAAATTTGCCACAAATTAATGGCTCCACTATTATTTTAAATCAAGAAGTAGTAAATAATCTTATTTTTTTACTACCAGACTGTCTTTAGATATTAGCTTTTCGTCACCCACTACAGTTGACATAGACCCACAAAAAACTTAAAAACCTTGCGATGTAAGACTGGCACGGAGAAGACCAATCTATCATCACAAGGTAAGAGTATTCAAATCTTATTGAAGACTCAAATAATAACAAATTTTAATTAAGGATAGTAATATCATAGATTTTTCTAGAAGTTTCTTGAGGTGAAATTTTCGTTACCTGTCTTTTATCTTCTAAGAAATTACCTTCTTCAAGTGAAGTGGAGAGACCACTCCAAGGTTCCAAAGCAATGAATGGACTTTTATTAGTTGTAGACCACAGAATCAAGTTCGGAAAATCATCAAAATCTACTCGAAGACCTTTACCAGACTTCCTTGACTGAAGCGTTACGCTACGAGACTTGAGCTTGTCAAGTGTAATGGCATCATGGGAAAAAAGTGAGTAGTCCAAATCGAGAATCTTTTGATTTTCCAAAAAAGGTGTCCGATCTTGCAAATCTAATAATCCTGTCTCAGGAAAACTCTTTGGTATCGAGCAAGACTCAACCTCACTAAATTCAATATAATAATCCTCATAGTTTTCACCTTCTACTAAAGGACAATTGAATGCTGGATGGGCTCCAATAAAGTAAGGCATTGTTTTTTCCATTTCCAAGTTCGTTACCTGAAATTCGGTTCTAATTGATTTACCATTCAAGGTATAAACAACTCTCAGTTCAAACTGATATAGGTAATTATCAAGCATCTCAGCATTTGGTTTAATACTAAAGGTCACGCTATTATCATTGACTTCTTCCAGAATAAATTCTTCTTTTCGAACAAAACCATGTCTACGAATAAGACCTGTAAAAAAAGGTCTTTCTTGAGGTCTATAAATAGCCCAATCATTTCGTAAACTACCACAGATAGGAAATAGAATAGGCGCCTGTCCATTCCAATAATTTGGATCAGCTTGCCAGAGATACTCTATCCCATCCTTGTCTTTAATCGAAGTCAGTTGACCACCAAGTGTTTTAAACTGAACAGTAAGATACTCGTTTTTTAATTCGATAGTCACAACTAATTCCTTTCTTTTTATTATTGGAAAGGCAAATAATTTACCTCGAAGTGAATAGTCTCACGTATTTCTACATCGAGTGATTGTAAAAATTCCCATTCAAATGCTGATAACTCTAAATCAGAATGGCAAATCCACTCTTTTCCAGTTAAAACATACCATTTACCACATTTTAGCAACGGGGGTAGCTTCAAGCTCAGGAATCATAGGACAATCTTCGAAACTAACAATATATACCTTTTCAAAGCCTGGTCTAAATAAGTGTTGTACTTTTTCTAAAGTATCGGATAACAATTTTTTACATTTTCAAGTAATATTACTCTATCACTTGAGTTTCTGCTACTTTCTTATACCAATGAGCTGATTTCTTAGGATAGCGTTCTTGCGTGTCAAAGTCTACATAGAATAGTCCATAACGTTTTTCGTATCCGTTTGACCATGAGAAGACATCCATAAGTGACCAGATGAAGTAACCTTTAACATTTGCACCATCCGCAATTGCGTCTGATAAAACTTCCAAGTGTTTCTTCACGTAATCAATACGACCATCATCATAAACGGTATTATCTACAAACTCATCTTTGTATCCAAGACCGTTTTCAGTGATGTAAATCTTCTTGTAGTTTGGATAATCATTTTTCACTCGCATGATTTGGTCATACAAGCCTTCAGGATAAATAATCCAGTCCCAATCCGTTCTAGGCACATAATCTGGTGCGATTCGGCGACCAACACCTTTAATCTGGTACTTAGAACTTCCTTTTTCACCCTTACCATTGTGAATGATTTCAGTCTCACCATCAAAGGCTTGCATCCAATCACTCATGTAGTAGTTGATACCAAGGAAATCGTTCAAATCTTTAGCTGCTTCAAGTGCTTGGAAGTCTTCATCACGAAGATCAAGTTCTCCACCATTTTCAGCTAGGATGTGGTTGACCCCTTCCATCGTTTTATCTGAATAGTGTCCAAGGTAGGTTGCATCCAAGATAAATTTGTTATGGATGATATCTTCTAACTCAGCGGCACGAACATCTGCTGGATTTTCTGGATCATAAGGGTATTTGGTTGGCAACGCATGTACTACACCAATTTCGCCTTTATAACCTTTATCTTTATACAATTTCACAGCACGTGCATGAGAAACCATCATATTGTGGTGTGATTGGAAGACTTTGGCAAGATCATATTGAATGCCTGGAGGGAATTTACCAACCAAGTATTGACCATCTCCAATTGGGCCAATTTCATTGAAAGTTGTCCAGTAGTTTACTTCTGGGAACTCTTCAAAACAGAAAGCGGCATAATCTACAAAGTGTTCTATATTTTCGCGGTTTAAGAAATCTCCATCTGAGTGAAGAACTTCTGGTGTGTCAAAGTGGTGCAAAGTCACGAATGGCTCAACATGACGTTTGTGGCACTCGGCAAAAAGGTTATGGTAGAATTCAACACCTTTTTCATTTACTTCGCCATAGCCAGTTGGGAAAATACGAGACCAGGCAATTGAAATACGAATACCATTAACGCCATATTTTTCAGCTAATTCTAAATCAACAGGATATTTATGGTAAAAATCACTTGCAGGCTCTGCTGTGTACCAATAATTGTCTTCAAGATACTTATCCCATGCAACTGGGCCTTTACCATCCGTGTGAGTCGCACCTTCTGCTTGATAAGCAGCTGTAGCACCACCAAAAATAAAATCTTTAGGAAGTGTTTTAGTCATAACTATAAATCCTTTCAAAAAAAGCATTTGAGACGATATTCTGAGTTCCGGAAACCAAGGAAATGAAATGCAATGATATGGTTAACAATATTATAAGGAACTGAAAGAATAATCTCGTCTCAAATAACTTTTACAAATTTATTAATCAAACTGTTGTTGAACAAATGCAAGAGCACCTTGTCCATCACGTGTCAATTTGATATATTGAGCTCCTTCAGTTTTTGCAAGTTTAATGCCCAATTTATCTGTTTCAGCCTTCATATCATCGAAGTTTGAAGCGACCTGTGGAGCCAAGATAACCAAGTCAAACTCTGGCAACATTTCACGGTGAGCACCGTAACCACCCGCTGCCGCTTTGACTGGAACATTGTATTCTGCTGCTGCTTTGTTCAAGGCATTGGCAAGCAAGCCACTTGTACCTCCACCTGCACAAAGAACAAGGACATTAGTTTCTTTTGTGATATTATTGTTTGCTGCTACATCTTCTTTAGCAACGCCTGCTTTTCCAAGAACGGCATCTGCTTTAGCAGTATTGAAGTTTGCAGCTACTTTTTCTTTAAGAGCATCGTTTGTTTTACCAGAACGTTCTTCTTCAAGAATTTGTTCATCGTATACCTTAACAAATGGGTAATAAATGATAGTATCAACAACTACCAAGAGTCCGGCTAAGATAAATGATAGAACTTGGAAGTTAGTACCGAGTACAATTCCCAACGGACCAGGAGTAACCCATGGAAGGTTGGCAGAGAATGAGTTCATGTTCAATGTGTCAACAAAGAATTTAAAGATCCAAACGTTGACAATCGGAGCGAAAATGAACGGTACAAAGAAAATCGGATTCAATACGATTGGTGCACCAAATAAGATTGGCTCATTAACCCCAAAGAATGTTGGAACAACTGAGGCACGTCCGATGGCACGGTTACGTTCTGATTTACAAATCCACATGAACAAGAATGGAACAATCAATGTAGCTCCTGTTCCACCCATGGTAACAATAAACATTTGAGTACCAGAAGTGATAACTTTATCTGCATGTTGTCCAGCTTGGATAAGATGCAAGTTGGCATCGATATTGGCATAAGTGATAGCAGCGATTGCTGGTTCGACAATTGAAGGACCGTGGATACCAACAAACCAGAAGAAGGCATAAGCACCAAAGATAAGTGTAATTCCAAGGTAACCATCTGCAGCTGAGAAGAGAGGAGCAAGAAGGGTACCGATTGATTCTGCAACGGTTACACCAAGAGTTCCCTTAACAATGAGTTCAAATCCATAAAGGAGAACAACCGATACAGTGAATGGAATCAAGTCTTTAAATACTTGAGAGATATTTGGTGGAACCTCTTCAGGCATACGAATAGTAACATTATTTTTCACACAGACCTTGTAAATATTAACTGTCACAAAGGCTGCAATAAATGCTGTCAAAAGACCTTTTGTTCCCGTGAAGGCTGTCAAGAAGCCTCCTTCTTTTGCAGGCTCAGCTGCCATCAAAAGGAACCCTACCATAGACGCTAGCATCGTAGATAAGAAGTTAATCTGATTGGTCGCAGGTAGGTCACGGTTCATTGAGTCCGTCAAAGCTTTAGCGGTAGTACCACCAACAAAGAATGCTAGGATACCCATCGAATAGCTATAAGGAGTCATCAAGAAGGTCTCAATGTCTTTTGACCAGTGGAATCCCCAAGCATTTGGGACATAGGCAATAAGGATAAAGATAGATGAGAAAAGGATGACTGGCATACCAGCGATAAATCCATCACGAATAGCACGAAGATAGATGTTTCGAGAGATTTTCTCAAAGAACGGTTTCCCTTTCTCAATAAGTTCAATGAGTTTATGCATTATTTTGCTCCTCTTTTATAAAGTTCGATGAGGTGATGAATCACATCTTTTAATAAGACAGTAGTCATTAAGTGGTCCTGACCATGCATCATGGTAACGCTGTATGGAAGTTCCTCCCCAGAAGCTTCTCGAGCCAACATAGCTGTCTGAGAATTGTGAGCCTCTGCAATACAGCTTCCTGCTTCTACTGCAAGACTATCTGCCTTAGCGAAATCACCATTTTCAGCCGCTTTAAGCGCTTCTAAAAGTTTAGAGCGAGCATCTCCAGCATAAGCAACAATTTCAAACCCTAAGAGAGTCATCTCTTCTCTGTTCATAACAATATCCTCCGTTTTATGTTTTTACTATACTTTATCAGTCCATGGACTAGCTGTTTTAACAAGAACTTTGTTAAGTTCATCAATATTTTCGAATCCAGTAGTACGCAACCATTCACGTGCTGCTTTTTCACCTTCTTTGATGTAAGGTTCTACAGATCCTGCCCAAGTAGCACGTCCACAAAGCACACCATTAAACTTGGCACCTGAGTCGTGAGCAAATTGCAATGTTTCTTGGAACAATTTAGCAGATACACCTGCACTTAGGTAGATGTATGGAAGGTTAGTCGCTTCTTCTTGTGCTTTAAAGAAGTCAGCAGCTTCAGCTTTACTGTAAACCACTTCACCATCAGCAAAACCTTCGACATATTTAACGTTAACTGGTACTTCTACTTTAAGAACATCAATGTTAAAGCGTGGATCAGAGAAAACTTTCATCGCTTCAATGACTTTGCGAGGTTTCACTTTTGCATATTCAACAGAACCTGCATCTGAGATTTCTTCATCATAAGCAAGGATTTCCAAGAAGAAAGGAATATCTTCAGCGACACATTCAGAACCAACACGTTCAATATAAGCTTGTTTTTGTTGGTTAAGTTCATCTGAGCTGTCTACATCATAGTAAAGCAAGAACTTAACGGCATCAGCGCCTTGCTCTTTGATACGTTTTGCAGACCAAACATCCAAGCAGTCAGGCAAACGTTTTGTACTTGATGTATCATAACCTGTTTTTTCATAGGCAAGAAGAAGACCTGCTTCTTTATCCAATGCTTTTGTTGCTGGAAGTCCATATTCAGGGTCAAGCAACATTGAAGAAGCGTATTTTGTAAGTTCATCAGCAACCAAAACCTTTAGTTCTTCCATTTGAGCTACAGTTGGTTCTGTATCTTGATACTGTGCCATCAAACGTTTCAAAGCACCACGTTGGTCAAATGCCAAAGCTGAGATAACACCGTTTTTATCTGAAATTTTTTCCAAAGATTTGCGTTTCTGTTCTGTAAGTACCATTTTTATACCTCTTTTACTCCAATTTGTGAGTTTAGTGTTTCGTAATTAGTCATATTCACATGCCCTGTCATTGTTTCTTGAGCATTTAACATACCCAATGTCATCGCATGTTTTAATAAGTCAGCGTCACTTTTTTTACTATTTAAAGCTGATGCAATACCAGCTACCGTTGAGTCCCCTGATCCGACTGGATTAACAACTGGGATATCAGGAATATCTACCTTATAGAAAACATCACCATGTTTTGCAAAGGCACCGTTTCGACCTAATGAGACCACTATCCATTCGATACCACTAAAAAGTGACTCTTTAAGAACGTCTTTGAGTTCTTCAATATCTTTTGTTACTTCTTTTCCAAGCAACTGTGAAAGTTCCTCATTATTAGGTTTGATGGCAGTAGGTTTAGCCGACGATTTTAGAACTGTTTCAAGAGGTGTACCTGAACAATCCAAAACGACTGCTACTCCTTCATCCGAAGCAAGTTGGATAAGTTTTTCATAATAATCGTTGGGAAGTCCTGAAGGTAAACTTCCTGAAATTGTCACAACTTCTGATTGTTTAATAAGATTGCTATAGTGGTCAAGAAAGCCTTCTGCTTCTTCATGAGAAGTTGTTGGTCCTTGTTCCAAAATTTCTGTTTGGTTACCCTCGTGTAAGATAGCAATACAGTTTCTAGTGTTTCCTGAGATTTTATAAAAAGCTGGACTAACAGGAGATTGTTCTAATTCGCTTTCAATAAATTCACCAATTTTACCACCTAAGAAACCTGTAGCAGTAACTTTATCACCAGATTCATACAAGACTCTAGTAACATTTAAGCCTTTTCCACCAGCTGTCTTACTAACATCTTTCACCCTATTCACTGTATCAATTTTCAATGTTTCTAGAGGATAAGAGATGTCTACTGAAGGATTTAGTGTGACTGTCAGAATCATTTGTTATACCTTAATCGTGGTAGTCACCACGGTCCCATCTTTCAAGGAATTCTGTAAAGAAATCTTCATCTGCTTGATGTGCATTATGTGTTTCAACGTGTTCGATTTTTGCAATCAATTTTTTATTTTCTTCTGTTGGTTTGTACTCAGCTTCAATGAAAGCTTCAATGATGTCATTCATAAGAAGACCACCAGTAATCATTCCACCGAAACCGATAACATTCGCATTTAACTCTTCTTTTGCATATATAGCTGATGTCATATCACGAACCAACGCTGAGCGAACACCTGGAACTTTATTGACTGCATTGTTAATGCCGACACCTGTACCACAGATACATACTCCCAAGTCTGCTTGACCACTTACTACTGCTTCACCGACTTTTTTACCATAGATAGGGTAGTGAGTACGTGCGTGGTCATATGTCCCGAAATCAAGGACCTCATGTCCTTTTGATTTCAAGAATTCTGATACTGCCATTTTTTCATCTGTGACAATGTGGTCACATCCAATTGCGATTCTCATTCCTTAACTCCTTTTCTTAACACATCTTGTTAAGCATATCTACTCGGATTTGATGACGTCCGCCATCATATTTACCATTGACGAAACCTTTAGCGATGTTTTTAGCAAGCTCATCACCGACGATTTCAGCGCCAACCGTAATCATTCGTGAATTGTTATGTCCACGTGTCATATAAGCTGAGCGTTCATCTGAAACTTCTGCTGCAACCATACCTTTAATTTTAGTTGCTACCATGAATGGACCAGCTCCATAAGCATCAATTACAATACCTAAGTTTTGCTCATCTTTATTTACTTCAGAGGCAACTGCCAAGGTAACATCAACAAAATCTTGTCCGTCCTTAGTCACATCAATTACCTCAAAACCTTCTTCTACAAGAAAATTTTTCACAACATCTTTTAATCTCGTACCTTTGAGATCTGCACCAACAACAATAGCCATTTTGACCACCTCCTAAATTTTAGAAAGAAATGCTACGTAGAAGTAGAAAACATTTTGTAAAATGTTCGAAAAAACGTTTTCATCATTTCTTTGTTTATATAATATCAAGCATTCAAACAAAAAGCAACACTTTTTTGTTTATTTTTTGTTTTTTTCTTTGTTTTTTTAAAAAATAGATAACACCGTTAAATTATTGTTCATTTTTGTTCATTTAATCCATCACAAAATGGACGTGAAATATCTATTCAAGTATTACAAAAGTCTTTTACTTTCTATAACTTACTGATTAAGAGGTCCTACTTTATTTTCGTCTTATACAAAATCTGACCTAAGCTAATATACGTCAATCCTCTGTTCTTATTTCATCATCTAACATTTGTTTTTGTTTGAAATTGTTTGTTTTACCTTGAAAATATTGTCTTTTATGATACAATTAAAAGAGAATTATCTTTGGAAAAAATTACTTTATGAAAGAAGGGTCTTCATATGAACAAAAAACGACGATTAGAAAAAATTTTAGATATGTTAAAGATTGATGGGACCATAACCATAAAAGAAATAATAGATGAACTAGATATTTCCGATATGACAGCCCGTAGAGACCTTGATGCTCTAGAAGCTGATGGACTTTTAACACGTACTCATGGTGGTGCACAATTGCTTTCCTCTAAAAAGCCACTTGAAAAGACACATATCGAGAAGAAAAGTCTAAATACAAAAGAAAAAATTGATATTGCTAAAAAAGCCTGCTCTTTAATCAAAGATGGAGATACTATTTTTATTGGACCCGGAACTACACTTGAACAACTGGCATTAGAATTGAAAGGTCGTAAAGGTTATAAAATTCGTGTCATTACAAATAGTCTCCCTGTGTTCTTGATTCTAAATGATAGCGAAACCATTGATTTATTGCTTCTTGGCGGTGAATATAGAGAAATAACTGGAGCTTTTGTAGGTTCAATGGCTTCGACAAATTTAAAAGCAATTAGATTTGCCAAAGCTTTTGTTAGTGCAAATGCTGTTACCCATAATTCTATTGCTACATATAGTGACAAGGAAGGTGTGATTCAACAACTTGCCCTAAACAATGCTGTAGAAAAATTCTTATTAGTAGACAGTACTAAATTCGATCGATACGATTTCTTTAACTTCTATAATCTAGATCAACTCGATACCATCATTACAGATAACCAGATTAGCCCTCAACACTTAGAGGAATTTAGCCAGTACACTACTATTTTAAAAGCGGACTATAATTATGACTTATAAAAATATTGTTTGACCTTGATGACACTCTTTATGACCATCAACTCCCCTTTAAACGTAGCGTTGAGAAATGTTTTCCAACGATTGATATCCAACAAATAGATAACATTTACAAACGTTTCAGATATTGGTTTGATGTTGCTTTTCCTAAATACACGAAAAAACTCATCAGTATTGAGCAGCTTAGAATTTTTCGCTGTCAGAAGACTATGGAAGAATTTGGCATCGATAGTATTTCTAGGACAGAAGCTCTAGACTTCCAAGCTGACTATGAATATGAACTCGATCAGATTACGATGATTCCTGAGATACATCAACTACTGCTGGCTCTACATAAAAACCGCATCCCAATAGGTATTCTAACTAATGGCCCTGTTGACTTACAGAGTCGAAAACTCCAAAATATTGGTGCCTATCAATATTTTGAAAAGCAAAATATCATCATTAGTCAGTCCACTCACGGAGGAGCTGCAGAAAATAGCTATGAAGGTAATGTAAAAAACTTACAAAGTTACCGAAATGTCCAATTATCTAAAAGGGCTATAGAAATTCTTAAAGAGGAAATTGAGTTAAATCACCAACATATGAGATTCAATCCTGATTATAAAGATAATGGATGGATTTTTACTTCCAAAAGTCGTCATAAACCCGACTATAATGGAACACCTCTTCATTATAGTGTCCTTAACAATTTCCTCAACTCACCTGAAAATGGAAAATTAAATCGAAAAGGTAATCCAAAACGAGCAGGAATTGATATTGATAATAAACTTAGTTTTAATAAACATATTACGACCCATATATTCCGTCATACGCATATTAGTTTCTTAGCAGAGCAAGGAATGCCCCTAGAAGCAATTCAAGACCGTGTAGGGCATTCTAGAGGTAGTCGTGTAACAGAAATTTATTTGCACATCACTAAAAAAACAAAGGATCAAATTATACCTATCCTTGATACTCTTACACAATAAGTGTGGCAAATCTGTGGCAAAACATAAGAAAAAGGCTTGTCCATATTGGACAAACCCTTTATTTTCAAGCTTATATAACCTAATTAAGCTTTACCAGCTGATTAGAATAGGATGTTGCATGTTTTACTACGTCTTTTTCATAGAGTTTCACTAATTCGTCAAAATTTGGGTGCTGTTGTTTGAACGTATCATTATCAATGATAACAACATTTCAAGATCAAGTCCTAAAAAACCGCTATATTTGCCAAAATTCGCTTTTAAATAAGCAAATTCGTTCTCTGTAATAAATGGTGTATCTGTTCTTGGATAACTCAATAATTTTGCTTCATACAGTCCTTGCATAGCTTTTAAAGTTTGGCTCGCTGTCGCTTTATAAAGCTGATTGACTTTTGATTGCAAACTACTTAAAGAAAACAAACTCGGACTATTCGTTTTCTTCTCTTTGGTTTGAACATCAGCAATTATCCCCTCTTGATTGCCTATTTTAGCTTGTTTAGAAGAAACAAAAGCTAAAAGCTCCTCTTGGGTTTTAAAACGCTGTGTGGGGCTTAGAACGCCCTTAAATGACCCTTGTTTTACTTTTATACTAGCTTCCACCTCGAAAAAAGGTTCTTTTTTAAAATTCTCTATGGCTTCCTGGCGCTGAAAAATAAGGTATAAGGTGGGCGTTTGAACACGTCCTAGTGAAAATGTACCTTGTACGCCCTTCTGTTGTAAATTTAACGTATACAAAGGGCTTGCGTTCATGCCGATCAACCAATCGGCAATTTGGCGTGTTTGCGCTTCTTGATAAAAGGGATAGTAATTCATTCCTGGTTGCAAATTTTGAAAACCGCTTCGGATCACATCTTTTTCTAAGCTATTGATCCATAGTCTTTTAAATGTTTTATCTTTTGAAAAGGCATTTGCTTTATGGATAATCGACCAGGCGATATTTTCACCTTCTCTGTCGCTATCTGTTGCAACAATAATTGTATTTGCCTTTTTGAGAAGTTCTGCAACAATTTTAAACTGCTTTCCCTTATCTTTTGCAACTTCAAAATCGTATCGATCAGGAAAAATCGGCAAAGATTCAAGTTTCCAATTTTGCCACTTTTCGTCATAATGACCTGGTTCTGCTAATTCCACTAAATGCCCAAAACCAAAGGTGATAAACGTTTCATCTGTAAATAGTGGGTCTTTGATCTCAAAATAACCGTCTTTTTTGGTGCTTTGTTTTAAAGCACTTGTGTAGGCTAATGCCTGGCTTGGTTTTTCAGCTAAAATAACCGTATTCATTAACTATCCCTCTTTTCATTGTTTTTTCTTTGATCTACTGTCACGTTATATCTTGCTCGATACCTTCTAAACGTTCGGCGATTGATTCCAGTTTGTTCTTCAACTTCTTTATCGGATAAACCATTCAAAAACAAATCGAAAGCATGCTTTAAACGTGGATCATTTTTTTAAATTTCAGTTGCCGACCTTTGAATTTGCCTTTTTTCTTAGCAATTTCGATTCCTTGTGCCTGACGTTCCTTAATTTTTTTTCGTTCTGATTCTGCTTGATACTTGTACAATTCAATGACAAGGCTATTAATCAAACGCCTTAAATTTTCATTAAATTTTCATCTTCAATACCATTCATTGAGGGTAAATTTAAGACTTCCAGGGTTGCCCCCCTTAATTTGAATTTGATTCATCAATTTGTCATTTTGATATTTAATTGGCACA
This sequence comes from Enterococcus sp. E4-223, assembly GCF_035727065.1. Taxonomy (NCBI): domain Bacteria; kingdom Bacillati; phylum Bacillota; class Bacilli; order Lactobacillales; family Enterococcaceae; genus Enterococcus; species Enterococcus sp. E4-223. Next base: position 27,394 of record NZ_JAPMLH010000008.1, read on the forward strand.
GTTTTTTCTAATTATTTGTCATATTCATAGTCAACTATAGCTACAAAAGCAACTAATTTTGGAGATAGATTGAGATATTTAAAAATCTATCATGAAAAATTAGTTGCTTTTGTCACTTAGCGCTGAAAATTTATGCCATTTATCTAGAAAAATGACAGCCCCTTTAATCTAACTGTCAGATTAAAGGGGCTGTTTATTTATTTTAATGATATAATAACCCTAAAAGGAGTAGGCTAATGAATAGATTTTTTAAACCCATTAAATATTTAGGGATCTTGACGGTTGTTATTGTTATTTCAGCTGTAATAACTTATATTATCAATCCTAATTTATCAGATACATTAAATTCTGTATCAAGCAATGTCCCAAAATCCGTATCACAAAAATCAGGATTACAATTAGTAGTTGCGTATATTTTTAATAATGGGTTTAAAGTCCCGATAGGTATGTTAATTTTATCAATTATACCTATCCGATTTTTATATTGGATTCAGCCACTTTTTACAGTCATACTACCTGGAATATTATTTGGTATAGTTTTTAGATATTCGTTGGCAAAAGGATTCGTTATTTTAATCTCCTCGCTCCCTCATATGTTATTTGAGGTCTTCGCATTTTGCGTATGGATGGTAGCTTTGGATCAATTTAATAAATGGATTAGATACAAAATATCTAAGAAAAAAAGTGCCGATACAAATCTATTGAAAGAGTTAAAATTATTATTAAGCCCTTATATTAAATATGTTCTCCCATTAATTGTTATCGCAGCTTTCACCGAAACTTACGTTGCTGATTGGATTAGTCATATATTAAGTTAAAGGAGGAGTAATAATATGGTTCAACAAATCGTTCTACCCATCAAAGATTCAAATATCTTAAAAATGGTTCAAGACACCTTACTTGATAGCTTTCGTTCTGGACGTCGTAACTATACGATCTTCCAAGTTGGAAAAGCAACGCTTCTACGTGTGAGTGACGTCATGAAGCTAAAGAAATCAGACGTATTCAATCCTGACGGAACAGTAAAACAGACTGCTTTCATTCATGATCAAAAGACAGGTTGTCATTTTATATTTAATTGGCACAGTTTTTTCTAATTATTTGTCATATTCATAGTCAACTATAGCTACAAAAGCAACTAATTTTGAAGATAGATTGAGATATTTAAAAATCTATCATGAAAAATTAGTTGCTTTTGTCACTTAGCGCTGAAAATTTATGTCATTTATCTAGAAAAATGACAGCTTTATAGTGTATAAAAAAATTAGTGTTAATTTTGAGTGTACCGTAATTAGACAAAACAAATAAAAAAGAATCAAATAGTTAAATATTTGATCCTGTAAAATATTATGTTAGTCAAATTTAATTGTGATAATATTTTTATATCTACTTTTATTTATTAAGATATCCGAGTTTTCACTTAGAATTTTGGGAGCGTGATTAGCAATATTATCCTTCAGATCACTGGTTCCATGCTTTACCCCACCTGTTTTAATTTCATTAAATGTAGCAAAAATATATTGGTTATCAGTTTTTTCCATAAGTTTTCGGAATAATTCTTCTTGTTTATCAGTCAATCTAACTTCGATAATGTCTGCTAAAAGCAATTCATAGCATTCAAAAAAATCACCATATTCTACATCTGTTATATGTCTTCCACAATATTTATATGTTAAATCTCCAAATGTATCTTTGTCCAGAATATTTGTTGTAAATAATTCTTCAATAAATTCCCTGCTGAGATTATTTATATTTTCCCTATAAGGAGTTTTATCAAATCTTTTTATAAATCTTCTTAAATCTTTATTTTTGACGTATAATCGGTAATCTCCCCTTGTAGTAGTGTCTATAGGAATTCGATCATCATCTTCAACTGGTATTTTTTCTGATAAATACTGTGCTTCTTTAGGTTCTAATTTATATGCGCCACCTACTGGTTGATACTTTTTTGTCCGTACATTCTGTACTAAAAAATATTTTCCGTCTACTTTTATCCTAAATAAATATGCAAAAGAAATTCTTATTTTAGTGTCCTTGTGTATCAATCCAGCTCTTTTTAATTTCCGTTGGGAATTTTTCCAACTTTTATTATCACTTAAATCTATCATGCTTGATAAAAAATAAGGAATTGTAATACCTACAAAAGTGCCGCTTAGAATTGATCCAATAGAATTTTTTATAAATTCAAAATAAAATATTCCGCCTAAAAATACACATGAGATAACAAAAAGAAACAATATTTTTAATACTATCATTTTATAATTATAATTTCCCAAGCTAAACACCTCCAATTGGAACATCTACATGTCCAATTCCTACACATACGTCATCTTTTATTAAGTAACACTCAATGAAATGATTACCACGAAAATTAGTATTTTCAGTTATTTGGCTACCTCTATCTTGAACTTGCCCACGAATATCATTTCTTTTTTCAGCTTCGTGTCCTACATTTAATACCTTCCATAAAATTTTATCGTATGCAGGGCAATTAGTACTTTGAATACTACATTCAATTTTAAATTTAGGTGGAATGAATTTATTTAGGTGTGGTGCATATTTGTCCAAATACTTCTGCAAAGACATTAAAGTAAACCCGTTTCCTGATACTTTACAATCGATTGTTACATCAAATTGTTCCAAAATAGGATATAAATCTCCTATAAATTCTTCAGTGTCAGTAAAACTTTGTTTTTTAACTGTATTTGATAACTCGTTCCAATAAGAATGCTCAAAAAATATTTCCCAAGCTTTTACTGCCTCTTCGAAAGTACACTCATCATCAAATAAAATATTTAGACTGTCAAGTTGAGTTTCAAGTCTATTTTTCCAATTTTTCATACGTTGATAGTCTATGTCACGATTTACTAATGGCCTTCCATTATCAACTGGAGCATATACCTCTAAATAAACATTTAAACGATTTACAATATTCTTCATTGTATAATAAAATATTTCATCTAATCTTGAATAACTTTCATTAAAATTCTCTTCACATATAACGGTTTGAATCAAGCCACTTGGCATATTCTTCCATGATTCTCTTGATTTACAGAACATTTTAGATAAGCGGATAACTTTTCTTAAATTATCTCCTTTATCTTTTATTCTTTCACTAAACCATAATTCTAAGTCCTTTATATGTCTTACTGACCATTCTGATCCAGAATGCTCATAAATGTAATCATCATCATCAGGATTTTTTTTATATCTTTTGAACACTGCAAAATCAACGTGGTACCCTTTTGAACTGTATTTCAAACGTACACAACTTGTTTTTACTTCAGGCTCTTCTGCAAATTGCTTAGTTTTTCTTTCTAAAGCATTTGCTACCATATTTCTGGTAGCTAAAGAACCTAATTCATTTAAGTTATCCTCTTCAAATACTATCCCAACGTCAACATCGTAGTCTTGTTTATCATTTTGAGTGATAGTATGCATGGCCATACTTCCTTGAATTCTTTCTTCTGCAATCTTATAATCTTTATTTTTTTCTGAGTTATACTGTGGTGTCCCTTGGTAAACATCTCACAGAATTTAGCAAAAGGAAAAATCTGCGAAGAAAATATACCATCATAAATAGAGCTAGTATTGATGAGTCTTTAAATATTTTTTTTCGCCAAGAATCATTACAATGAATGCTAGCTTAATATCAAAAATAATTTATAGATATTTTTTATATTAAAGATCTATTCATTTATCACTTTAAACACAAGGATAGCCAAAGCTTTTTCGATATGATCACCAGCTTAGATCTACGCCTCCCACAACGGTTTTGTAAGAAGCTGACGTTTTGAATAAATACAAATTAGGGATTCAATATTCTTTAATAGTAATTGTGCATTAGAAGGAACAAACAACAAGATAAAAGTGATAAAACGAGTAGCCTACGGCTATCGAAATTCCCACAACTCTCGAACAAGAATTTATCTCATTCAAGGCTTGATCTTCCAAGTAAAACAAAAACCAGTTAAGCACTTTGCCTAACTGGTTATGACTAAATTTGGCTCTATAATTTATGGGACTGATGAATCAGAATTGATTCTGTAGTGACCCCAAAAAGTTAGACCAAAAAATCTAACTTTTGGAGGTCGGTATTTTTTATGGCTAAGTATACTTTTGAACTTAAATTAAAGATCGTTCATGATTATTTGGATGGCAAAGGCGGAAGTGATTATCTGGCAAAGAAGTATTCCATTAAGGCTCCATCACAAGTGAAGCGCTGGATCAATGCCTATCAAGAATTTGGTGAAGAGGGTCTAGTAAGAAAGCGACAAAAGAAAAAGTATTCTGTTCAATTTAAGCTGGATGCGATAGAGTTATATCTAACAAGTGAGCTGTCCTATCGTGAAGTTGCCAACACACTTAACATGAACAACCCTAATTTGATCGCTAGTTGGATGCGTCAATTCCGTGAGGGTGGGATCGATGGACTCTCAAAAACGAAAGGATGTCCACCTATCTTGTCTAAGAAAAATGAACCCAAAAATAAGAAAAAATCTACAACTAAAGCAACGTCTGAAGAACGTGAACGCATCGAGGAGTTGGAGAAACGAGTCCGTTCCCTTCAAATTGAAAATACCTTTTAAAAGAATTGAGGAAGCTGCGAAAACAGGAAGCCCAACAACGACGAATGAAGCAATCGCACGAATCATCGCAAGCCTCCGAGGACCGTTTAAATTAGTTGAGCTTCTAGAAACTTTAAAGTTCCCTAAGGCAACCTTTATGTACTGGCAAAAACGATTGGACCGTAAAAATCCAGATCAAGAGATTGAAGCGGAAATGCTTAAAGTTCGGGAGAAGCACAAGGATTATGGCTGTTTACGGATGACCAATGAACTAAGAAACCGCGGTTTCTCTATCAATAAAAAGAAAGTTCAGCGCCTGATCAAGAAGCTAGGAATAAAAGTAACGGCATACACACGTAAATCACGGCGCTACAATTCTTATCGAGGACAAGTCGGAGCAGTAGCCAAAAATCGGATCCATCGTCGTTTCTACACCAGTATCTGCCATCAGAAAATCACGACGGATACAACTGAATTTAAATACCATGAAGTGGATGCCAAAGGCATTATCCGTCAAAAGAAATTGTATCTAGATCCTTTTATGGATATGTTCAATAGTGAGATTTTATCCTATCGTATCTCTGAAAAGCCCAATGCATTAGCGGTAATGGAAGGTTTGGAGGAAGCTATCCAGACCACTAACGATTGTCCCTATCGTCGTACGTTTCACTCAGATCAAGGTTGGGCGTATCAAATGAAAGCTTATAGAAACAAATTGAAGGAGTACAAAATCTTTCAAAGCCTGTCTCGGAAAGGGAACTGCTTAGATAATTCACTTATGGAGAATTTTTTTGGCTTATTAAAACAAGAGATTTTTCACGGGAAAGTTTATAACTGTTTCGAGGAATTAAAATCAGCCATCGATAGCTATATCTATTACTACAATAATGAACGGATAAAACAGAAATTAAACTGGCAAAGTCCCGTCCAATTTCGTAAAACAACCGTAACGGTTGTGTAAAAATATCATTTTAGAGCATGAAAAAAGGAGTGGATTTCTCCACTCCAAAAAAGTCTAACTTTTGGGGGTCACTACAAGTTGACAACTCCTTTTTGTTTACAAATCAATTGGATATCTACAAATTGTATTTTCTAACGAATTTTATAGACATTAAAAAATTAATTTGACGTTAAATACTTCCTCCAGAAAGTATTGAGATTGGTAAAATATAATCCTTATTTGTCTTTTCGCCTTTAATTTTTTTCAGAAGAATATCAACAATAAGACTTGCAATTTCATCAATTGGTTGTCTTATTGTTGTCAATTGTGGGAAAAATTTCTCAATGAAAGAGGTACCATCGTATCCAATAATTTTTAAATCTTCTGGGATATTAAGTTTAAGTTGATGAGCAATTTTCATAGTGAGAATGGCTGTTAAATCATCAGAAACAAAAATACCATCTGGTTTGTGATTTATAATAGTTGACTTTATTTCCATTTCACGACGGATAGTAGACAGATTATTAGGAATTTTGAAAATTTTTCCATTTGGATTTTGAAAAGAAAAACCTAGTGCACGTAATTCTGTGGGAGAATCCGTGTTATCATTTCCTGTAATCATAATGGTATTTTGACAACCATTTTTTTGTAAAGTCTTAGCTGCAAGTTTTCCCCCTTCAAAGTTATCTGAAGAAACAATGGAAACATTAGGAGCTAAATTTCTATCAAAAGCAACAATAGGTGCTCTCACACGCTCATAATCAGCAATTCCAAGATTATGGCTTGATGAGATTATGCCATCAACTTGGTTGGCTTCAAGCATTTCAATGTATTCTCTCTCTTTAGCAGGATCATTTTGACTATTGCAAATAATCGTTTTATATCCATGTTTAAATAACTCGATTTCGAGATACTCAATGAGTTCAGAGTAAAAGATATTACTAATATTAGGAAAAATAAGACCAATAAGCTGAGGTGACTTTCCTTGAAGTCCACGTGCTAAATTATTTGGTTTATAACCAAGAGTTTTCATAGCTTCATGAACTTTTTGTTTTGTTTTTTCTGATAAATATCCCTTATTATTAATGACGCGTGAAACGGTTGTTGGGCTAACTCCAGCTAATTCAGCGACATCAGTTAATTTTGCTACCATTTTAATATTTTAATTCAAAGTATTTTCCAGTAGGTTCGCCTGATTTGATTTGAATACCATTTTGGTGATTTTCAGGGAATACACGACTAGTAAACACTTTTTCTCCTTTATTAATAAAAATCTCAATGATTGAGTTATCTACAAAAATGTTAGCAGTTGTTTCTTTAGTATCAATTGAGCATTCACGAATCGTACCAAAGTCAGTGGCATATGGAATGCCTGCTTTGCTGCGATCTAAAATAATTTTTCCTTCTTTGGTATCTACAATCAAGCTAAGTCCATTTCCTTTACTATCAGAGAAAAGAAGTAACTCCGATTTCTGATTTGGAGGAAAAGTTAGTTCAAGCTCATAAGTATTATTTGTTTCTGCTTTTGCTGTAAATTGTTCAGAACTAGCACGTAATGATGTAATAGCTTCTACGGGATATTGGTAAAGTTTACCATCTTTTATTGAAAGTTCTTTTACAAGACTCATTGCTCCCTGATAATCATACTTATCAGTTGGATAATCGATATCAGGTAGTCCAATCCAACTGACAATCAGAGCACGACCATCAGGAGTATTGAATCCTTGAGTCGCATACGCTTCAAATCCATAATCAAGATTTTGAATTTCTGAAGCGCCCACAAGTTTTACTTTTTCTATGTCAAGCGATTGATAGATCTTAAAAGTATTCGGATAGATATTCCCATAATTTAGCTCAGATTTATCCAACCCTTGAGGACAATAAATGAGAACAGGTTTTTTGTCTACAAATACTAGATTTGGACACTCAATCATGTATTCTGAACCAGTGCCGCCAAAATCAAGGTTGCCAACTTCCTCCCATGTTTCCACGTTATTGTCATCCGCTTTGTAAAGTTTGATAAAGCCTGATTTTTCTAAATTTTGTGCTCCAACAATCGCATACAATTGTCCTTCATAATTAAACATTTGTGGATCACGAAAATGATCAGTTACATCAGCAGGTTTATGAATAAGAACATTCTCACCTTTCGTAATGTTGTAGTCTTTATCCATCCATGCTCCGATTTGAAGTGTATCACGTTCCCAATTTTCATTTCGAACGTTTCCTGTATAGAGTAAGAATAGATTCCCCTCTATTTCATATGCAGAACCGGAATAAGCGCCGTGGCTATCTCGTTTTGTGTCTGGAAGAAGTTCTGCTCCTGTTACATGAAAATGAACTAAATCATCTGATTCATTGTGTACCCATTCTTTCAACCCATGAGCAGCTCCAAATGGCCAATTTTGATAAAAAAGCGTATATTTTCCGTTAAAAAAAGAAAAACCATTAGGATCGTTTAACAATCCTGTTTTAGGTTCGATATGATAGCTAGCACGCCAAGGTGATCGTTTTACATTATCCTTAATTTTATCCATCTCATCTTTAGTCCAATCAGAATAAGCACGATATCGTATTTCTCGAGGTAAGTTCATATTTTACTCCTTCAATTTATCTTTTTACAACTAGTATGGTAAACGTTTTCCGTTGAAAAATCAATCATTTCATTTAAAAAAATAAACTATATGACAAACGTTTGACATATTTTTAAGATATGCTAAAATAAATTTGCATTTCAGTGAACCGTTTTCACGTAAAAATAAAAAAGGAGTGATTCGAATGAATTACAGTAAAGTAGCTTCCGACGTAATACAAGCGGTCGGAAAAGATAACCTTATTGCAGCTGCACACTGCGCTACACGTCTTCGTCTCGTACTAAAAGATGACACGAAAGTGAATCAAAAAGCTTTAGACGAAAATCCAGATGTGAAAGGCACATTTAAAATTGATGGACAATATCAAGTGATTATCGGTGCAGGTGATGTTAATTTCGTTTATGACGAACTTATCAAAAAAACTGGACTTTCGGAAATTTCAACAGATGATTTAAAACAAATTGCTAGTAAAGATAAAAGATTCAACCCCATTATGGCATTAATTAAATTATTATCAGATATTTTTGTTCCAATTATACCTGCCCTTGTTGCAGGTGGTTTATTAATGGCATTACAAAACTTTTTAACAGCTGCTGGACTTTTTGGACCAAAATCAATTGAAGAAATGTATCCTGCGATTGAAGGTATTTCCTCAATGATCCAACTGATGTCCGCTGCACCATTCATGTTCTTACCAATTTTAGTAGGTATTTCAGCTGCTAAACGTTTTGGAGCAAACCAATTTCTTGGTGCTGCAATTGGTATGATCATGACAACACCAGATCTTGGTGGCTCAACTGAATATTGGAATATTTTTGGTTATCATGTTTCACAAACAAACTATGCTTATCAAGTTATTCCAGTTTTAGCAGCTGTTTGGATATTATCTATATTAGAAAAATTCTTTCATAAAAAATTGCCATCATCTATTGACTTTACATTCACGCCATTATTATCAGTAATGATTACTGGATTTTTGACTTTCACAGTTATTGGCCCTGTAATGTTATTGTTGTCTAATGGAATTACAGACATTATTGTTTGGCTATATAACACTACTGGATTTATTGGAATGGGTATTTTTGGAGGAACATATTCACTTATAGTCATGACTGGTTTACATCAATCATTTCCAGCTATTGAAACTCAATTACTTTCAGCGTGGACAAATGGTATCGGACATGGAGACTTTATCTTTGTAGTTGCATCTATGGCAAACGTTGCTCAAGGTGCTGCAACATTTGCCATTTGGTTCTTAACTAAAAATTCTAAGACAAAAAGTCTTGCTTCCTCTGCGGGTGTCTCAGCACTTCTTGGAATTACAGAGCCTGCCTTGTTCGGAGTTAACTTAAAATACCGCTTTCCATTCTTTTGTGCTTTAATTGGTTCAGGAATTGCTACAGCAGTAGCAGGATTACTTAAAGTAGTTGCTGTTTCACTTGGTTCAGCAGGTTTCTTGGGATTTCTTTCAATTAATGCAACATCTATTCCATTTTACGTATTGTGTGAATTGATTAGCTTTGTAGTTGCTTTTGCAATTACTTACTTCTACGGTAAAACAAAAGCTGCTGGTATCTTTAAAGCAGAAGAAATTGCTGAACAAACACCAGTTAATTCTTCAAAAGTAGCAACAACAGATCCAATATCTACTGATGTTGAATCAACACAAACAAAAGTTTCATCAGAAACAATTGTTAGTCCCATTTCTGGTAAAGTGATTAGTCTTTCTTCAGTAAATGATCCAGTCTTTTCATCAGAAGCTATGGGAAAAGGGATTGCCATTAAACCAAATGGAAACACGGTCCATTCTCCAGTAGATGGTACTATTCAACTCACGTTTGAAACTGGACATGCTTATGGTATTAAATCAAATAATGGTGCTGAAGTTCTAATTCATATTGGTATTGATACTGTATCAATGGGAGGAAAAGGATTTACACAAAAAGTTACTACTAATCAAAAAGTTAGAAAAGGCGATATTCTTGGAGCATTTGACCGTTCAATGATTGAGAAAGAAGGTCTTGATGATACAACAATGATTATTGTGACCAATACTTCGGATTATTCAGAAGTAAATATAGTAGCTGAAAATACAGTCACTGAGGGTACTGATTTACTTGAAATCAAATAAATATATTTCCCTGAGTAAAGATGGAATTTTCTTTCCAAAATCAAATAATATAGATTAATCAAATATTTGAGAATAACATTTTATTTAATCTTTTCATATATCAATTGTATGAAAAATTATTAGAATTTTAAAAAATGATAAAAATTCAAAAAGAAAAAATAGTAGTTATTTACTTGTCATGTTACTAAATAAAAAAATAATTTAAATATGATATATAGTCATTTATTTAGTGATTTCATTCTAAAATAAAGGGAGAAATGTCTATGCTATACGGTGCAATTGAAGCAGGCGGCACAAAATTTGTGTGTGCCATTGGCGATGAAGAAATGACGATCAAGGAAAGAGTGAGCTTTCCGACAACGACACCTGAGGAAACAATGCCTTTAGTCATTGACTTCTTCAAACAATACCAAGCAGATTTAGCAGGGATTGGGATTGGCTCATTTGGGCCTATCGATATCCATCGCGATTCCGCCACTTATGGGTACATTACCTCGACCCCGAAATTGGCATGGCAAAATTTTGATTTCATCGGTACCATGAAAAAAGAATTTCCGATCCCGATTTCTTGGACAACAGATGTCAATGCGGCTGCCTATGGTGAGTATGTCTTCGGCAGTGGCAAAGGATTGAGCAGTGTCGTTTACTATACGATCGGTACGGGTGTTGGCGGCGGTGCCTTACAAGAAGGGCGCTTTATCGAAGGGTTTAGTCATCCAGAAATGGGGCATATGCTCGTCGTCCCTCATCCAAAAGATGACTTTGCTGGCAGCTGTCCATTTCATGGCAACTGTTTAGAAGGGATGGCCGCTGGACCCGCCATCGAAAAACGCTTAGGGAAAAAAGGACAAGAGGTTGCAGAAGATGATCCTTATTGGGAAATCGAAGCCTCCTATATTGCTCAATGTGCCTACAATACAACCTTGATGTTTTCTCCAGATGTGATCATTTTTGGCGGTGGTGTGATGAAACAACGCCATATGCTGCAAAACGTCCACGACGCATTTGCAAAATTGGTCAATGGGTATGTCGAAACACCTGAGTTAAGCAAATATATCGTGACCCCAGCATTAGAAGACAACGCTGGAACGCTCGGTTGTTTGGCATTGGCTCGAGAAGCGGTCTTACATTCATAAACGAAAAAAGGCTCTTCGACATTTAGTGTTGGTAGAGAAAGATACAACTGAAAATTTAGTCATAACCAGTTAGGCAGAGTGCTTAACTGGTTTTTGTTTTACTTGGAAGATCAAGCCTTGAATGAGATAAATTCTTGCTCGAAAGTTATGGAAATTTCGATAGCCGTAGGCCACTTGTATTGTGCAATAGTTTTTTACAAAAAAAAGGGGGTGCGGATATTTTTTTGGACCTTTTTAACAAATATATCTTTGCTTCTTCCGATATTGAAGAGGGCTTAGCCCTCCTAAAGATAACTTAATTCGTTGATTATTATACCAATGAATATAATCATCCAATTTGTTTATAAACTGATTGATTGTTGTATTCTTCCAGTCACGTTGATAAAACATCTCGTTTTTTAATCGTCCAAAGAAACCTTCGCACGCTGAATTATCTGGTGAATAACCCTTTTTAGACATAGAGTGAAGCAAGTTGGCTTTGTTCCAATAGTCCAACTAACAATAGCACCATCGTAACAATCGACAAGTGGTGATAAGTAGATTTTCCCTGCGGGAATTCTAAATTCAGTAATATCTGTTAACCATTTTTCATTTGGCTTCTTTGCTTTAAAATTCCGATTTAATAAATTGGGGTGTGCAGGAGAAATTTCCCCAGCATACGAAGAATACTTTTTTCGTCTAGAAAATTTAACAAATAGATTTTCCTCAGTCATCAATCTACGTACAACTTTTTCAGAAAGCTTTTTACCCATATTTTTTAAAGCTTGGTGAATTCTACGGTAACCATACGCACAGAAGTTATGATTGAAAATCGTGATAATTAATTGACGTTCTTTGTAATACTTATCTGGTTTCTCAAGTGCTTGTTTTTGATAAAAATAGCTGCTTTTAGGCAACTGGAGCTGTTGAAGAAGCTCTTTCAAGGTGAACTGATTTCGTAAGGCATCAATCAATATCGTTTTTTCTTGATTTGATAGACAAAGAAGATTGACGCCTTTTTCTTTTTTTAGCAGTTCAGCCGCTCCTTCGAGTAATGCTTTTTCGAGCTGTAATTGGTGTACTTGTTTTTGTAAGTCTTCTACTTCCTTTAAAAGTAGCTCTTTTTGTTTTTCCTGATTTTTTAAAGTCATACGCAATGGAAAATCCTTTCCAAGAACCGTGTTTTTCCATTGATATAGAGTAACTCTACTAATTCCTTCAGATTCGGCTAAATTTTTCCTATTAGTTTGCGGTTGATTCTGTTGCAAAGTTTTAAATCTACTATCAAATAAGGTAGAATAATAGAAAAAGATAGCAGGAGGAATGACGATGAATCATTTTAAAGGAAAGCAATTTCAGCAGGATGTGATTATTGTAGCCGTGGGCTACTATCTTCGTTATAACCTTAGCTATCGTGAAGTTCGAGAAATCTTATATGATCGTGGCATTAACGTTTCTCATACGACGATTTATCGTTGGGTGCAAGAATATGGCAAACTACTCTATCAAATTTGGAAAAAGAAAAATAAAAAATCCTTTTATTCATGGAAAATGGATGAAACGTACATCAAAATTAAAGGAAAATGGCATTATTTGTATCGAGCCATCGATGCAGATGGTTTAACCTTGGATATTTGGTTACGTAAAAAACGGGACACACAAGCAGCCTATGCTTTTCTTAAGCGGTTAGTGAAGCAGTTTGATGAACCGAAGGTTGTAGTCACAGATAAAGCCCCCTCTATTACAAGTGCCTTTAAGAAACTAAAAGAATACGGCTTTTATCAAGGGACAGAACATCGTACCATTAAATACCTGAATAATTTGATTGAACAAGACCATCGTCCAGTAAAGAGACGCAATAAATTCTATCGAAGTTTACGCACTGCCTCTACCACGATTAAAGGCATGGAAGCCATCCGAGGATTATATAAGAAAACCCGAAAAGAAGGCACTCTCTTCGGGTTTTCGGTCTGTACTGAAATCAAGATATTATTGGGAATCCCAGCTTAAATCATAGATACCGTAAGGGATTTTATTCTTTATTTAAAACTTTGCAACAGAACCGTTTATGGTGACGTGATTGGATTAGAACAAATTGACAACCGCAACTCCACTGACAAAGAAATTCAAGAAGCTATTGAAAAATTGCTTTATTGGGGTACTGCTATTCCAAGAAATGAAGCAACAAAATAATTTTAAAGACAAAGAGAATATGCAATAGTTATTTCTGAGAAAGAACTATTGTAAATTCTCTTTATGTTTTTCTTGTACAAAATCTTATTTACTAGTTTTTCTTACCTTCCAGAAGAAATCATTTAATTCTTTCCAAAAATAAGACACTTATTTAGAAATCTACTCCTATTTCTCTATCATCATAAAAATTTAGAATAGTTTAGTTTTTTTCTCCACCTTTTCCATTGTTTAAAAAGTGCTATCACTTTTAGGTTTAAGGACAAAAAGTGACGTCACTTTTTGAGTGCTGGTACCTCGAATCCTGCTTTTTCTTGCGCGATCAATAAATCTAACGCAATACACATAATCCTAGATTCACTTTTCCCGTACTTCTGCTTTAGTTGCTGCAATTCTTTTTGTCTTTTTTCATCCAACGTAACGGGTAACCGTTTATTTCCTATTGCAATCGACATTGGTACTCTCTCCTTTCATCGAAATAACCCTATGAAAAATATAGCTGCAATCATCTTGAATAGTAGACTCACAAGGGCTAACACAAAGCGCCAAAAGATCAAACAAAATATCAGTATTCCTAAGAATACTACGAAGTTTAAATGTACAGCTGCACTATGACGCATAAGTATCTCGCCAATACACAGTACGAACAACAGAGGAATGATTTTATTCATATGGATCTCCTTCTTTCTCTTAGGTTATCGGGCTTTGCCCGCTTATTTCGCACCACCTAAGCGGCGGGGGCGGTTGGAGCGATTGGTGCGAAATAAGAACCATTCCCTTAATTTCAAGGTTTTTTGTTCTTATTTCACACATTCTCACTTTTCGGTATAAATGGTTATTGACCTTTTTTCCTTTCAAATCGTTGATATGGCATTCGTTTACGGTCAAGTTCATTTTGGATTTCTTCTGTATCGTCGTAAGTGTAGGTGTCTAAAAAATCAGTTAAAGTCGTGTACCAGTCGTCGCCTGGATTATCTACTTCTTCTACATATTCCCTCAAAAATGCTTCGGGTACAGCGAGTTCATAATCCATTCCCATTAACACGATAGATTCCGTCCCACACGTCAAAAATCTAGTAAATACAAGATAATAATCGTCTACCGTTGCATCTTTGCTGTTTAGCTCTTCCATTTCTTCTTCCATTAATTCCATGCTCTCAAAAATTGAATAATATTCTGATTCTGAGTAATAGTGTTTCCTACAAATCGTGTAGCTGACAAAGTTTTCAACCAGCTCACTCCTTTCTAGGTACACATTCATGATGTATTTTTCTGTTTCTAGTCGTAGAAGCTCTGTTCCTTTTTTTACCGTTTCAGGACGACGTTTATACACGTCTAAATGATTATGGCTGACTGTGACCTTCGTTTGACTCGTTTCGCTTTCCATATACAACTGTTCTTCCACTCTTTGAATAAAGTACTTCATTTCTTCCATACAACTAAAGTCTTTTTGAATCCGTCTGACTACTTCATTCAAATGTTCTTTGTTTGTTAAAAAGTGAGAAACATCTTCCATTGTTAGTTGATAAGCCACATTACTCATTTTCATTTTCCTCCTTTTTCATGATGTAACATGCGCCATACTTGTTGACATTTTCAAAGTAGTCCAACCATTCACTTGAAACAGTCTTGGCTTTTTTCGTTTCGACAAATTTCGCATACGTTAGTTCTAAAGCTTGATATTCAGAATGTTTAATAGTGCTTGGTTTGACACCTACTTCCAAGCATAGTAAGGCTTGGAAAAACCATTTTCCATTTTGTTTTTTCAGTTCTTCCAATGTTCGATAGTACGTCGCAATGAGATTCATTTCGACACCTGATTCAATCATTTCTTCCACTGCGACTGACAATTTTTCCTTGTAATGTTTTTTAGGTACACGTGTTTCATGGTATAGGAACGTCATATCCTCCATTTTTTGTGCCATTTTATCCAAAGGTAATTTGACAAATTCGTCATAGTAATTTTGAGCCATATTTTTTTCTCCTTTTTAGTTCTCTAATTTGGTTAACCAATATTCGTTTTCATAAGTTTCCAAGTTTTCTTGATAATGCAGTTCATATCCTGCAATCTTCACTAGGTCTTCAAATAGCATAGTCGGTGCATCCTCTACTAAAGGGGTTTCTATCGTCCAGTACCGCGGAATAAGTAAAGCTTCTGCTACTTTTTCAGAAATGACTTCTTTGTCCACCAAAATTTGAACGACTTCTTTTACAGTCAATAATTTATGTTGTGTTTTCATCAGCGTTTCTTTCCTTTCTCATCAATCAAAATATAATCGCCATAAGACAAGGTGTATTTTTTTCCGCATGTTGGACATTGATACAAACGATAGCTTTTGATACATTTCGCTCTTTGTCCACAATCGCATTCGACAGTATGTGGTGCATGATAGTTTGGGAATAATTCGCTGAAGGGAACACCCCAATAATCAAATTTCTTTCGCATGATTGATTCTGCCTCCTCTTAGGAAAGGGTTTACTTCCTTTCGTTAGTTCTTTCTTTATTGATTTGTTGGCCAGAATGAATCAACGAAAAGCGACAAGGACAAGGGCGCGCAGCGTGCCATTTACCCTTGTCCTTGTCGCTTTTTGGTGATAAAAGGCAACTTGTTGCCGGTCTGGCAAATCAATAAAGAGATAACGAACAGGAACGAACCTTTTGGTGAGAGGAAGTTTTTTCTATTTTGTCTTGCTTTGCAAGACCCTTTATCTTAGTGAACGTGCAACGTTCACTTCCTTTCTTCTCGAACGGCGGTGGCGGTTGGAGTGAGAGAGGTTTTTCAATTGAGAAGGCGCTCGCGCCTTCCTAAAAAGGCCTTTTCATTTTTCTTGTTTCTATGTAAAACAAAAAGAGCTGCAGTCCTACATTAGGATTGCAACTCTTCTTTTTTTATATGCCCATCGATCGTGTAAAATGATCGGGATTTCTAACATACATGCTAGCAATAACTAGCTGATTTCGTTTATTGAAGTGACCTGTGACGGCAATATTGTATTTTCCATCATCCATAACTAGCAATTTATCGATAATTTCAATATCTGCAACTACACAATTAATCGATTCATGAATCGTTTGTAAAGTAAAGCGAACCAATAACGGTTGCGTTTTTATTACTCGGATTTTATCAAGCAAACCAACATATTTGTTCATCACAATCACCTCGCTAAAATTATAGCAAAAATCCAATCATTTGGATATTTCAATTATGCTATAATAGTCTTGCTGTCTGCTACCCCGGCCTAATCTGGCAAGGGGAGGAGGTTATAGGTTTGAAAATTCTTTTTGATTTTGTTTTTGCAATCATGGCAGAAGTAGCCGCGCACTATATCTGCAAATGGCTTGATTGTAAATTTGCCAAGAAAGACAGTAAGCCTACCCGTTAATTCTTATAATAGAAACGTAAAAGAAAACCACTAGCCCGCCAGCTAGTGGTTTTTGGTTATAGATTGAAAATTCTTTTTGTTGACTAAATTATAACATAAACCGTAGCAAATGCAACCAATAGAAAATGCTACTTAAAACGGTAGATCATCATCGCTAATATCGATTGATTGTCCACCAAATGGATTCTGTGAAGCGTTCAATCCATTGTTGTTAGGCGTCGCTGTATCCCGTTGTTCAAAAGTGGTGGTGCTTGGACTCGTGGACGATTGATCAGCGTGCGCACGGCTCTCTGTCGCTGCTTTGCTTTCTAATAGTTGGAAGTTATCAGCTACAACTTCTGTCACATACACACGTTGTCCTTGCTGGTTGTCATAAGTCCGTGTTTGAATCCGTCCGACAACGCCGATCAAGCTGCCTTTTTTAGCTAATGTCGCCATCGTTTCTGCTGGTTTGCGCCAAATCACGCAATTGATAAAATCAGCTTCTCGATTGCCGTTTTGATTCGTGAAATTACGATTAACTGCTAGGGTAAAAGTAGCCACTGCTGTGCCACTTGCGGTATAACGTAAATCTGGATCTTTGGTTAACCGTCCTACTAAAGTTACATTATTGATCATTTTTATCTCTCCATTTCTCTGTTCATCTGTTGGTGTCTTTGATAAGCTATTTTTCGCTCTTTTTCTTCGACGTGAATCACTTTTTCCATCAAATTACTAATCGAATCCATTGTCTCTTCGTACGTGATCGACGCAGCATAAGGATTGCTTTTTTGATATTTCTTCCAGGTATCTTTTAGCTCATGACTATTTTTCAGTACATCCATATCCTTTTCGTAATAAATCTTTAACGGATCAGTTTTTCCTCGACGTGTAAATGTATTTCTCACACTATCTTTCAAGGTCTTCTCATCGATCTTTTCCATTTTAGGAATAGTATAGAGATCATAAAAATCTTTTCCTCTCGAATTATCTGTTAAAAAATCAAAGGTTGCACTTAATTTTTCGGCAATAATTTGTTCTGTAGGATAAGATTCCAAAGGAATCGTTCGATCTTCAAACATCAATTTATGACTGTGAGTGATCGTTGCAGGATAGATCGAGTCACCTGTAGTCACATCTACCTTAAAATCTGGCCGCATATTTTCCAAATGTGCCAGCACACGTAAGCTAAATCCTGGATAGTAATCGGCTTCTCTCGTTTCTTTCATTCCTTGAATCTCAAATTGAATGCCTTCTTTCGTCGGCGTTGAAAAAATATCGTTTAGAACCGTTGTTAATGTTTCTTTGGTTACTTTCATTTCCCGTAAAGTCGTATCAATGTCTTTGGTTGTACGATTTTCAATGCCATACTTTGAGCCAATTAAGAAGCCGCCTTTTAACACAAAATTTTCACGATAAGGAGACTCTGAGATTTTTTCCAAGAATTTTTCCATCATAAAATGTCTTAAAACAAGCTGCGGATCAACTTCTTTTTCTCTAGAAATATTCTTCACTTTTGCTTTTAATTGCGTAGGTGTCATGTGTCTTCTCCTTTAATTTAAAGCCATAATATAAGAGCGCATCGTTTTATCTGTAGGCAAAATTCGTCGATACTCATTCAATTTTCTAAGATTTTTTCTGTCCGACTCCATGTAGTTTTTGATTGCTTTTACTTTGATTTCATCCTCAACGTTATACCAGGGATTCCAAATGTCACACAAGGTTCTTTCTGGATCATAAGCTATAACAGGATTCCCATAGCGACTCTTTATTTCGATCTTGCCTAATTCATACCATTCCGCTTTTGAATAGTGTAACTCAACCGCGAATTCCTTCAACCCCTTTTCAGAAACGTGATAACCGTAAGGCACGGTTAGATCGATCTGTCTAGGGATCATATCCGTTAAATCATATAAATCCAACGCGGTGATATGCGAAATAATGCCGCGTTCATATTTTTTTTGCGCCATAAACAATTCATCAGGAAATTGACCAGGTAAGGTGAAAAAGCCTGGATACTCTCGATCCAGCTCCCCTCGATCTACCATACGTTTGATCGTAACAGGAGAAATGCCCGCTTTTTTAGCATCCTTCAAAGCCAAAGTTCCATTAAATTCTTCTAGTAGCTTATATACCATTGCTTTTGTCATTTTCTCCCTCCTTTGTATACGTATAAACTTATAAATATAGTATAACATAAGTTTATACGTATACAATAATCAGGAAGATTTTATCGATCTAATTCGATTTCTTTTTGAATCCGTTGCTGGTTCTTTAATTGCTGCAGTCTTCGTTTGCTGGCACGCATTTTTTCCTGTTCTGAACGAATTTTGGCTTTTTGATTTTCGATTTCTTGTTGTTTGTGTGTTGTATTACGCATAAGATTAACCCTCCATTATTTTGTAGTGCGTCGTGTTCTTTTCTTGAAGTTCGTTTTTTTCTTTTCAGAAAATTCAAAGCCTGTAGTGAAGTCTTCTTTTAAAACAATCGTTGCTTCAAACGAACCCTTCTGACCTTTTAACCCTTTCACTGGTTGGCTTGTTCGGCTGTTTTGAATAATCTCCTTCAGCTGTGTCGCTGTGAGTTTCTTTTTGGCAATCGTTGTCCATAATTTAAAATCACAGACTTCAGACGTACATGCTGCCACCTTTTGATAAAGTATGACTTCTTGTTCCTGGCATTTTGGACAAATTCCTAAATGACGCGCGGCTTCTTGCTTTTCACTGGCTGCTTTCACTTCTTGTAACGTCGATCCAAAATCAGTGGATTGGATTTGCCCTGGTACGACTTCCAATAAGTGAGAGACAAATTTTTGGATATTAGCTAGAAAAGTGGTTTGTGTTCCTTTTCGTTCTCCAATCTTTAATAAGTAGCTTTCCCATTTGGCGGTCATTTCGGCGCTCGTAAGCAGCGGCTCTTTTTCCACGGCTTGGCAAAGCAAAATCCCTTTATTCGTCACCACGAGCTTATTTTTCTCTACCTTGATATATTCCTTTTGTTTCAAGATTTCAATAATATTTGCCCGTGTCGCTTCTGTACCGATTCCTTCTACTTCTTTCAATATGGATTGCGCTTCTTCACTATCCACGGTTTTCCCAGCTGTTTTCATCGCAGTGATCAACGTACCTTCGGTATAAGGTTGTGGTGGCTTGGTTTCTTTTTCAAGGACTTGTAGATCTACCGTCACCATTTCTCCTTTTGTCACTTTAGGAAGTAGCGGATCTTCTTCCTTCTCTTTTCCGTCGCTCTCTTTTCCAAATAACTTCTTCCAACCTAGATCTACCGGCACTTTTCCGATTGCTTTTAACTGAGCTGCTGAACTTGCGTCAAGATCGTTGTTTCTTCATAGGTATATTTTTCCGCAAACATGGCCACCGTTGTTTTTAACACTTGTTCATAAATGGCCTGCTGCAGTGGACTTAATTGTTCAAAAGCCGCTGCCGTCATGACCGTTTTTGTAGGAATGATCGCGTAATGTTCCTGGACTTTCTTATTATTCACATATCGACTATTCGGTGTATGAATAGGAGTAGGAATGGCTTCGGCCTTTAAAAAGTGTTTGTATTCGTCTAAGTGATCCAACAGATACGCATATTCCCCTTCTGTAATATAAGGGGTATCTGTTCGTGGGTAGCTTAGATATTTCCCTTCATACAACCCTTGCATGGATTCCAAAGTATCTTTGGCACTAGCTTTCATGAGCTGATTCATTTTAGACTGAAGGCTGGATAGAGAAAAAAGACGTGGACTTGCCGCACTTTTTTTCTCGGTTTCAACTTGGTGGATCGTACCTGGCTGTTTTCCCAATTGAACCCCCTTTTCTTTTAAATAATCTTCAAATGCTTCTTGCGTCGCTTGGGTTTCATTCGGATCAAGCTTCGCATCAAATGCGCCATTTTGAGCGATTACTTGGGCTTTTCCTTCAAAATAAGGCTCTTTTTGGAAGTTTCTAATCTTTTCCTGCAGCTGATAAATCATGTAAAGCGTTGGGGTTTGGACTCTGCCTAAGGAAAAACTTCCTGGTATGCCTTTTTGCTGCAAGAGTAAACTATACAGTGGGCTGCCGTTCATGCCGATCAACCAATCAGCGATCTGGCGTGCTTGTGCTTCTTCAAATTTGGGATAGGTCTCTTCTGCGTCTCGTAATTGCTGGAATCCCTGATAAATGGCTTCTTTTTCTAAGGAGTTGATCCAAAGTCTTTTAAATATCTTTCCATGATCGGCGCCTGCTTGTTGAATGATCGTCCAAGCTATCAGTTCCCCTTCACGATCGCTATCTGTCGCAATAATAATGGTGTCGGCCGATTGAAGTTGCTGTTTCACCACCTTGAATTGCTTTTTCTTATCTTTAGGAACATGATAGTGATAATGTGTAGGGAAAATAGGCAAATGCCCTAATGACCATTGTTTCCAATTTTCATCGTACATATCGGGCGAATCTAACTCGACTAAATGACCAAAACCATACGTGATCACAGTTTCACCAGGAAACAATCTATCTTGGATTTCAAAATACCCGTCTTTTCGGGTGGCTTTAGAGAAGCTATCGGCATAAGCTTTCGCTTGTGACGGCTTTTCTGCTAAAATAACGGTTTTCATCATGACGATTTCACTCCCTTTCTTGTTGTTTGCCTTGTTGAAACAACATCGCACGTTTTTGCTTTCTGATCTCTTGTTGGTGGATTTCATGCTTCAATTGATCATTCCAATCCTTTTTTACTTCAGGTACAAATTCATGTTCATGATTTTTATAGCCTTTGTAGTATTGTTCTGCTTTATAAGAGAAAAGAATCTGAGCATTAATATCCCCTTTTTCTTGATAAAAACGATCAAAATCGTACGTACCATCCACGCGTTCACAACCTTTTAATTCTTTTGCGACTTCTCTACAAATATCTTTCAAATTAATAGCTTCTATTGAATCGTTAACAGAAAGCTGCTGACCAAAAGACGTATTTACTTTGTGAGCGGAAACCAGCTGGTTTGTTAATTGCAGATTGTTCTCTGTCTTGTGTATGGCCATAATAGCTTCTGGTGTGACCTTTTCTTCTTTTGCGACTTCTTCATAAATGATTTTGTATTCTTTTGGCACTTGCCAATCATTAGCGATTCCTCGTTCACAACGTACTTTCTGATTCGTAAATGGATCGACTGCGCCCATTAATTGTTCTTTTTCGTAGAAAATATGTCCTGCACGGTCATTATCCACACAAATCTCGATGGATTGAGGAAAGGCTTGTTTCTTTCTCAATTCAGATACTGCCTCACCAAAATAATGACTGATCACATGGTGTTTTAACCCTTCCATAGAGACTAACCACGTATCGTTTAACTGATCACGATTCAGTGCAGCATAGCTAAGTAAATCAATACTACTCTCAAAAAATTTTAACTGCTTAGGGTCACCGATCTTTAGGTTAAAGCCATGATTCGCTGTCGAATTTTTATCTATATGCTTATATGTGCCTCTCTCACCAAAACGTTCATAATCAATGAACGTTCCTTGATAACTCGCCCCTACTGTCTCTTTTGTCTGTGGATCTTTCCATAAAAAGGCAACCTCATGATCTAAACGATCGTCTCGAACTAAGAAATTTTGCCGTTCATGTTTTGGCTTTAGTTCGGCAATCAACCCTTCTTTTTCTGCATAATCAATCAGCCACTCTGGTAGTTTTCGTCCTTCCTTCAGATAATTCCTTCCTTTTTCTGTGAGTGGTTGATAATCAACGGGGTGATCTTTGTACTTTTCTGTCTCAAAATGAAGATTTTCCACTCGTTCTGTTTTGTCTTCATTCTTTAGAATAAAATCAGTGGCTGCTTTAAATTGTTGCTTAGGGTCTTGGATATCTTTGTCTATGAAAAAAAGTTTAGCTAATTCAATAATGTCGCCACTAATATTTTGACTATTCCAATAAAAACGTTGTTTTCTTCGATCAAAAACAAAAGAATCATGGTCTTCTAAGCGATAGTCTTGTCCTTTATTGACTACAGCCATTCCATTGTTTCGAGCAAAATCCACTATATCGATCTGTTTACATCGATCAATAAGACTCATTTTTTTCTCTGTCATTTTCAAACCTCCCAAAAGAAAAAAGACTATCCGTTTTTCAGATAGTCTTTTTTACTTGTTTTATACGCGTTCTTTTTGTGACAATTGTTGTTCATAATAGATTTCATTTTTTCGTTTGGCCACTTCTGACACTGTTTCAAGTGAAAATCGGAATGGATTTCCTAGCGCAAATTCTTCTGAAGGTAACGCCGTTTGAATCTCTTTTCCATAACTTTTTCCTTTTAAAATCACTTGATTATGCTGCGGATCTTCAATAAACGCCGCATCCTTCAAATGTAACGTTCGGCCCGTGTCTTCTTCCAGGACTTTCCCGTCTTTCTTGTCGATCCAAAGTGAGCCAACGGGCACAATATTCTTTTGTTCTGCTGTTTCTACAACATTTTTCTCATCCTGCTTCACTTCTGCTGGCTGGATCTCTGGTTCTCTTTCTCTGTATTGATTGATTTCATTAGAAATGGTTTGAATGAATTCATTTGCGACACGACTGACATCATTCATGATTTTCCCACGTTCCGCAGCTTCCTTATCATCCAACGTCTGACCATTCTTCGTCCATGTCGCAATATAAGGAATAGCTTTCTCCGAGGTGTCCATCCCAAAATGCTTGCACACAATATAGGAGGTCATTTCTGCCTGTAGTTCTTTTGTTGCAGTATCTAATTCTGAAAATTTGTGCATTCTAGCATGGGCTAATTCGTGAATACTTGTGGCTAAATGCTGCGTAGGAGTATTTCGAGTATTCATGACGATTTCTTCTTCGCCAGTAAATTCGTTACGAACGTACGCCCCACGTGCTTGTCCTAATTCTCTTTGATAGACTTCACTTTCTGTCATATCTCGAATTTGAATTCCAATATTTTTGGCTACCGCTTGAATCCCAACTTGAAGTTCTGTATGCCCTGTTTGATCCAATTGAAAATCAAAGACGCGGTTCGGGAAGATTTTCGGATAGTCTTCAGGCTTCAATTGTGTTTGTGTGATATCAAACACTTTTTCAATCGTGTAGTAAGGTTTTTTGATCACTTCGATTTGACCACTTTCGATTCGTTTTTTATCTTCTGGTGTAGCCTCTGTTTCTCGAACAAAGCCACGTCCTTTCTCATAAAATCCTTTGACCGTTTTTCTGACAAAGATCTTGTTCCCTTGTTCCCCTTTTTTGATATAGATTCCTTCTTTTTTCAACGCGGCACGACCTAAACAAGCCGTTGCGCCTGGAAATTGTTCCTCGATCAATAATTGATTTCTAAAGGATCGTTCTGGAAAACGAGACATAAAATTCAAAAGTTCTTTGACGTCTTCAGGTGAATGAGTATGCTTTTTCACCGCATCAAGCGCCTGTTGGGAAAGTGATTTGACTTCTTGCTTAATCTCTTCTGCCGTTCGTTTTTGATAACCCTTTTGTTTTGTTTTTGTCTCTTTAATCTCATTTTGTACTTTTGAAATAGGTTCATTTTTGACTGTTTGTTTTTGTTCCTTCTCAGGTACTTGTTCGCACAATCTAGCTAACTCTAAATAGATGGGGTGATTACTATTGACGCCATCCCCTAGATCCATTCGTATCTGATCTACTACTTCTCCATTCTTCACTTCTTCAAAATAGAATTTATAATAGCCTGCTTCTGCGGCGAATTGGTTATCCAGTGTTTTGAGTTGATCGATCAATTCTAGTGTTACGATCTCCCCACCATAACTTTTCAACCCTTTTGCTGGATCATTTTCGTTGAATTCTACTCGATAGAAATGATCGGTTTCTTTCTCCTTCACAGAATCAGTAGGTGTAGCTTCTTCAAGTAATTCACGAACAGCTGCCTTTTCTTCTTCCGACGTGGCTTGGTATTTTTTAGATTCCTCAAATCCCCCGTTTTCATTGAGTTCTAAAGCGACTTTTCGATAGCCTTTCAGAAAATAGATAGTTGGATTCTTTTTCCATTGCGTCACTCGTCCGCTGTCAATGATCGCTTGTACTTCAGGAAGAATATTTTCTTTTCCTTTCTCTGATTTTTCTTTCAGCTGTTCTAATGTTTCCAATTTTCGTTGGTGTTTTCGGATCGTGGCAGCTGAAAAAGTCGATTCACCTTTTTCAAAGCGTTCGATTTCTTCTTTGATTCTTGGAATATTTTCGATCGTCATATCCAGGCCACCGTACTTGTTATAACCAATTTCCTTTAGCTCTTCTTGTCTTTCAAGTTTTTCTACCTGTTTTTCTTGTTGCTTGATCTCTTCTCTCAGACTTTGGACTTTATTTTCGATTCGTTCTTGTTGCCTAAACCAAGAATGCCCGTTTCTCTTATCGTTCATTGGTTGACCGTTGGTCTTTTTTTGGTGTTCAAACATCTTTTCGATTTGATCATTTAATTCATTTTGCAATCGTACTAATTTTCTTTTGGATTTTCCCAAACGACTATTGTCTAGTGGTTCTTTTTCTTCTGCCATGTCCGTTTCCTCCTAAACAAATGGATAATCTTCTGCCGCATCGACGAACGTCTTCGTAGTCAGATTTAACGTTAAAATATCGCCACTTTGATACGCTTTTGCCGCTTTGTCTGTGACGACAAAAGCTCTGCCCGTTTGAATTTCTGTCACAAAAACGAGATTGTCTCTGCTTTTTTCAACAACAACTCCAATCGTTGAATAAGCCATTTCTTCTTCCTCCCTTCTCTTTCTTTTGATATAATGTAGTCGCAAATCGCACCACTCATTGAATTGGCGGAAAACAATTCATTGAAAAAAAGAGTCCTGGACAATTACGTTCAGGACTCTTTTACTTCTTTTATTCACTTAACAACTAACATTCTGTGAGTGAAATAGACTCTTCAATGCTTTTACACGGGAAGTTATTGATCCCCTCTTCATTCATTTCCCAAGTAGTATAATAAGGCGCTAACTTGCCCTCATATTCTTGAATGATAAAATATTTTTCACCCTTCACATGATTACAACAGTACACACCAGTAGCTGGGTACTCAACGACTAAAAATTGATTTGGATCAAACTGTTCGTTTCTCAACATTTCTCTTATCTGAAACAAATGCTCTTTTTCTAAACAATCGGGAAGTTGTTCGATTCGTTCTTCTCTTAATGATCCTTCTATAACTTTCCATTGATCTAAATATTGTTTCATTGCTATTCCTCCTACTGTCTTTACTGTCTTTCTTGTTCCATTTGAATTCTTCGTTGTTGCTCTTCGTAGGCTTTACTTGCGTGGTATTTTTCTTCATGGGCATTAATCGTTCGATTTAATTGACGCAAACTCCGTTGCGTGACAACTCTTTGTTGGAATTGTTTCCTGCGCTTCATGAATTCTTCGTAACTATATTTGTATTCATTCGTTGGTAACTGTTTAAGCGTTCGAAAGGATCGTTCATTGTAAATAGATTGCATCTGATCCATACTTTCTATTAAAGGTTTTATTTGACTATCCTGTTTCTTCAGTTCTGTTAGAATGGCATTTCCTGTGCGCTTCTTCAAATCAAAGAGAGCATTTTTTTCTGCATCCTTTGATTCTCTCTTGCTTTCCCCATAAAGACTTTTTGCTTCTTCTTTCAATGATTTTGAAATCTGTATATATTCTTGATATTCAGGTTCTTTTGTTAACACATATTTGGTTAACCCATCGAGTTTCTCTCTTGTGTATGGTGAAAGTTTGGTTCGTTTTTCATCCCCATAATGCCATTCCGAACGTTTGTCAGGTAGGGTTTTATATACTTCATTTAATAAGTTCATTGCGTGTCGATCGTAACGCGCTGGCTCTTTTACCACTTTTGTTAAGGTGTTACGCAAATCACTTTTCCGCGTCAATAAATTTCGTTTCTCCATACCAATCATTCGATCCTTTTCATAAGAAAAACGTTCTAACTCATGTACATAATTGGTCTTCATTGCGTCTAATGTTGCTTGTCTTCTCTTACCTTTCGGTACGATATAACTCACACCATTTTCAACCTCCGTGTAAGGTTTACGCGTATTTTCTTTTTCAACAACTGCAAAATGAATATGGATATGCTTAGTGTTACGGTGAATCGTTGCCATCCAGTAACCTGTTTCATTCAATTGTTCTTTCTCGAATAATGTCTCCATCATTTTTCTTCCAGCTGCTTTTAATCCTTCTTCATCTAAGGTATCTGTTTTGGGATCGTACAAGCCCATTTTTTCAAGATACGAATTGTCGTGAGAGACAACATCTTGATAAATGATTGAGCCTTTTTGTTGTCCTCTTTGGAAGATTTGTTTGATCTCCTTCAGATCACTTCCTTTCACTTCGTCTGAAGCCATAGAAAAAACTCCAGGAAGATTTCCTGAAGCTTTTTTATGTGGCTCTGTTTGATATTTTTTCATTGCTTGGTTCAACCGTTGGTATTCTTTTTGTTCCCTTTGCGTCAGTTCTTTCTTTTGTTCTAACGCATAGTGACGGGTCATATAAGAAAGATATTTGGTAAAATCTTGTTCCTCTAACTTGTCAAAATTGATTCCATGTTCCATCAACGATTGAGCTTCATTCGACGTTTCACTGAATTCTTTATCCGTCTTACTCTCCGAAAAAGTTTCTCCTTCAGGAATATAAAAATCCTCTAAAGCATTCTTGATTCGTTGCAGTTCCTGTTCTTCGTCCGGCGTGCGTCGTTCCTTTTCTTCCAGCGCTTTTTCTCTTGTCATATAATCAATGTATGTTGAAAAAGATTTTTTATTGGGCAAGGTAAATTGACAAGTGAGAATGACTGCAGGCGATTTATTCATCATGTTCCCCTTCTACTTTTTATCTTTTTAAAAACTTTGTTGGATCAAACGGGTCTACTCTGGCATGAACAGATTCATTTATTGGTTTCTTGATCTTAGGAGAATACTTTTTCGTTTGATTCGCTTTTATTTTCCCTTCCACACGCTCTTTTGCTTCTTGATAGACAGTTGAATTTGTACCAATTAGTATTCCTGTATCTTTCAAATGAAGATCCGCAAACTCTGAAACCATTTCGGTTAATATAGAAATTTCTTTTCCCATTGCATTCAATTTAATTTGAATTGGATTTATTTTTTCTTCGATTTTTGGATCATACATCATACACAAATGTCTGACTGCTTCACTATAATTAGATATATCTTCATGAGTAGAAATTATTTCATCAAGTACTTCGATATGCATATCGTAAAGATATACATGTTTTCTTGTTGCTTTTGCCAAAATTGATTTCCTCCTTTTATAAATTCACAATACTATTTTTATTATTCAATTAACAAACCAATTAATTGATTATTTGTTGCAATATATTCTTCTAAAGTTTTCGTATTATAAGTTTGAATATCCACAAATTTTTCTAACAACCGATCAAATTGGTCTTTTTTATAATTCAGAAGAGCGTGATCAAAATCATTTTCGATCAAAACTTTTAGGTATTGATTTCGACTCCATTTTTTGCCAGTCTTGACCGTAAGTTCTTCACAACGTTTGTCAATTTTATTAATATACTTTTCTTCAATATTTCTAATTAATAAGTCCATATTTTCCTCCAAATTTATTATGTGTAGGGATATGTGTAGCTACACATATCCCTACACATTTTTTGATTTTGCTACACACAAACGCTTATTTTACTGCCCGCATTCGCTTTCATCCTACCCACAAATCTACACACAAATCCAAAATTTTGATATCATTTATCTTTCTTAGAAACGTGGTAGGCACAGCCTACCTAACACCTTTCGTGAGAAAGTGATATCACGTTTCCTTATGCTCTTTAAAAATTAAGGTTATTTGTGTATTTAGACAATAAAAAATCCTTCTAACTTTGTCGATTAGAAGGAAATATTTTGTCATATGAAAAATGAATTTAAGAAAAAGTGTATGCTATAATTGATACGCTGTCTTCCTGTTTGGTTGAAATCTTCAGCCAGAAAGGAGGAGTGTTAAATGTTTTATGTGCTTGATGTTTGTGTTAGAATCGTGGTTAATGTTTTCTCCCATCTCTTTAACAGCTATACCTAAGGTGATATAGCTGATCCATAAACATTTTTGATATACTTTTTTCACATAAAATCCTCCTGTTTTTATTTTCTTTCAGCCGTAAAATATTTTTTAGCAGCTAAATACAAAGCTTCAAATGATCTGAATTTTAAGGTATCTAAACTCTTTCTACCATTCTTCAACTCAGATATTGTTGTGTTAGATAAATGCACTTCTTGACATATTTCTTTAGCTTTTACAACTTTGAGATAGGCTTTAATCAATACTTTCTGCTCAGCGAAAGTATCTTTGCCGACCAAGTTCGCTCGCTTCATTTCTTTTACTCCACCTATTCTTCTAAATATTTTCTTTTGTCATACGATCAATTTTTTCTTGAAGTTTTTGAATGATCTCTTCTTGATCTTTCATTTGCGTTTTCGATGTTTCAATTTCTTGCTGGTAACTATTAATCTTATTTTCAGTATTTTCCTGATCGTCTGCAACTTGATAAGGCAATTGATCTTTTAGTTTCTTCACTAATTCTTCATTCAAATCAATGGTTGCTTGGAAGGATTCAATTTGTTTTTGTGCTGCTTTTTGTTCTTTCTTGTATCCTTTCACTTTGTAATTCATCGCATGTTGTTCATAATCTTCATCTTTCACTTGATCTTTAACCTTATCTTCGTGAACGTAATAAATCAGATCTTGTGGTTCTTGCATATCCACTTTTGGATCAATTTTTTCAGGAATAATGGTTAAACGCATGGCAATATATTCTTCTGGTACATGCGATAGCTTCACTGCAAAATAATCATTAGACACCTTAATCACTTTGGCTTTTATTGCTTGATAATCTCCTTTAGCTGTCTTTACTTCTACGCGATAATTAAGATTAGCCAGTTCTTTTAATGAGCTTTGATCTTCATCGTCAATCGCAAATTCAAAAACTAATTGCTGGTTCGCTCCTTTTTCTTTTGAAACCATCGTCAGTTCCTTCGTGTTTAAAAATGCGTTCGTGCTTACTTCATCTGGTATGTCTACCTTTTTATGTGTGTAAATCGGACTAGCAAGAATCAAAAAGCCGAGAATCATAAAGATTCCCAGCCATCTAAGATAACTTTTTCGTTTTTTGAAACGTTGTCTTGCTCCTTTTTTCTTACTCATTTTCTTCCTCCTAACGAGTGAAATAACTAAAGTCTGTGACTTTCCATTGACCATCTACTTGTTTTTCAGTGACAGTTAATCCACCTTTTATTTTTTGCGGTTTGACATCTTTAAATTGAGGATTGCCGATTGTATAATCAACAAATACCACAAAATTTTGTTCCTCTTTTACACTGCTTGTTTGAGCGTAAGTTTGCACGTCACCTAATGTAAAAGAGTAACTTCCGTAATCATCATGTTGGTGATCATCGTCTGCAGGACTTAATTTGTCGATCACTTCTTGGGTTGCGACATCTTTTAGTTTTTCCGTTAATTCATTTCTGCTTAATGATTTATCAATGGCCAATTGACCGAACTCTTCTGCCGTCTTTCTTTGTGCTTCAGTGACTTCCTCTTTTGCTTTTGTGCCATCTTGTTGCTTCAGCTGATCGATTTCTTGGTTTTTCTCATTGATGGTTTGATTTAACTTGTCGATCTTTGCCTGCGCTGAAGAGGAATTTTTTTTGAGCTTCTCAGACGCGTTTTTAGCCACTTCTTCAATTTTATAGGTATTTGTCGCTTGTTCCTCTTTCAGCTGCCAAAACAACGCGATATTGCCGATTAAACTAACGCTAATTGCAGCTGTTAAGACGATTTTTAAAGTTTTATTTTCCATATTTTTTCTCCTGATCTATTTTTTGCTGCTATTCAAAAATGGTAATGGATCGATCCATGTACCATCATCTGTGAATGCGTGTCCTTGTGCTTGACGCCAATCCATTCGAGTGAAGCCTAAATGCAAGTGTGCTGTATCTCGTATCCCGATTACTTGACCAACTTTCACTTGATCGCCTACTTTCACACGAGAATTTCCTGTACTATTCGCAAATTCTTGATACACCATATTCAAGCCATCGTAATTGATCACGATCACACATGCGCCTAAACCTGAAATACCAGGATTTCCAACGTACACGACTTTTCCACCATGAACCGCATGAATCTCACTTCCTGGATGATCAACTGAACCAAAGTCTAATCCATCATGGAAGCCATTCGGACGGAATTCACCGCCTGGATTCGTTCCAAATAATTGACCACCGCTGAAGGAACTTTTATCTAAACTGCTGCCAGGGAATGGATTCGTCCATTCACCAGTAATTGTGCCATTATCATTACCACCTTCACCCCAATGTTTCATCGCGAATTCATCATATTCGGTTAATTTATTAGAAGTGATAATTGACATACAACCTGTATAATACGGACTATCTTCAGTAATTCCTGCAGCGGCATAACCACCTCGTCCTAAGATCAATAAGCTTGCGCCAGGGCTTTTATTTCCTACACATGCATTAAAATTTGATTGTGTGGCTACCATAAAGCCGTAATAGGAGAATGCAGCTTTTGAGTTGGGAAACTTCATGTACCAGCCCCCTTCAATGCCACCAATTCCTCGTGCAGTTCCTTTAGGAAACAAACAACCATCAAACCAAGTAATCCCAAAATAGTTGAGATCATTTCTTGCGGACGCCGACGTACCAAACGCTGATTCATAACCGTATTGCGAAAGAATCACACTTGGTAATAATTTATATTTCACTGCTGCACCTACAGCATATTGCGCAATCTCATCAGAAAAAGGGCCTCTTCCTTTGATTTCTTTATAAATGGGTAATCCTTCCGAATATTCTCCTGTAAAAGCTTCGCCACCACTACTTGAATCTGAATCAGAATTATCAATCGAACCCGCCGCAAGTATTAGAAAAAGGGTCACGAACACAGTAATCAAAATAGTAATCAAACCTGCAGAAGTACCAAACAACCACAAAAATAAGCGTCGCTTTGCACGACGCTTAACATACTGCTTGATTAAACTTTCATTTTGGTTTTCCATTATTTTCCTCCATCAAACAATTTTAATTGACGTTTGTTCGGACTAAAATGAACACGAATGGTTTCTTTTGAGCCAAAATTGATCACAGCGTCTCCTTGATTTTGTTGAGGAATGGATTCTAATTCTGAGTTCGTCATTGATTTACCAACTAATCCTTCTATATGACGTAAAATAGATTCATCCATACGCATAAAGATCTTCGTAGAAGAAAATTCAAAGACTTTCTTCAGTTTCGAGAAGTTATCAGAAGACATATTTTCTGGCACCATTTCTTGTGGGGATTGTGTAGCTAAAACAGTCATTGCTTCTACTTTACGCATTTCTCGTTGAAAGTTTGTGACATAATTTACCGTTTCAATAAAATCTGGATTAATCGCATTATGGCACTCATCAATCATCGCCAAGAAGCGTTTGAAGTCTTGTTCTTCCATTTGTTTTTCTTTAATTAAACGTCGTTGTCTTCTTCCTTGAATCAATGCCTGATTCCAAATCAACGTCATAGCCATGTACATCTGACATTGTTGTACCCCACGATCTAAACCTGTAATAGAGTCAATGTCAAAAAAGACCAACTGTTGTTGGTCAAGGTGTCGAATCGTACTGTGACCATCAAAAATCATGCCATACGTCTCACATAAGGATTCTACGATGGATTCCATTTCTTCTTTTCGATTCTTTTTCTCTTGGGAAGCACCTGGTAATTCCAGTTGTCCTAAAAAGTCTAAAAATTCTTTGAACGTCGGATAAGCTTCTGGATCTTTCCCTGTGACTTGCGTCTCCGTATTTGAACGCGAATTTGAGGAAGTAAAGCCGCGTGGTACTGTTCCATACTCTTCATAAAAACGATTTAAGTAGGTCTTAAATTCTGCTTTCATCGTTCCTTTTAGCTGAGGACTCACTAACTGTACCTGATAGACCACTTTGTCTAAGTGTGTTTGATAGGACGCTGCTTCATTGATCTTCAAATCTTTGACTGATCCATCGTCATATAAACTGGATGCTTCATCATACGTCCGTGTGGCAAATATTTCTAAAGGATTGATCATCCCGTCAGATCCGTCTAAGCGCACCATAATACCGTTATATTCCTTTAAGAAAGGAATAAAGTCTTTTCCCTTTTCAAAGCCCCAAATAAAGTCTCCTGCAGCTAAATGGGCTTCCGCGATCATTTTAAGAACGGTCGATTTACCAGCTCCCATCATTCCTAGAAGCAAGGTATTAGTAGACAACCGTACACTATTTTTATACGTCGCATTCCAGACAAATGGGCCGCCTGTCATGGTTTCCCCATATTGTGTACCTCCTGGATCTTTTAGCGTTTGGTGGTGGAACGGGAAACCTCCGCCAATGTTTAACGATGGTAGTGATTGCCCTTTGATATTTCCGAACCATTCAGCTTGTTCATCGAACATGGTAAACATCGATTGCCAATCTCGTTTGGTTTTATGCAGATAAGTCACCGCACGATAATCCATCCCTTTGAGATTTTCGATCAGTTCCTGCGCTCGTTCATCTACTTCTTGAATCGTGTTTCCGTAAACATGTACTCTCACTTTGACTTGTTTAGAAATTTCCCCATTAGAAGTCAATTTTCGGGCATATTCCGCTAGTTCCAGGTATTCTTCCGCGCTTTTATTTCGGTCAGTCGCTTTTCGTTCATTATCTGATCGATCATTTAATTCATCTAATGCGCGATTGATTTGATCAATCACTTTTTGCTTTTCATCTGTGCTAACATCGAGTGTGGCCACTGTATGAGGATTGTTCATGAGATTGGCCAACCAAAAAAGAGTAGGATTTTTTGTGTAGTGATAAACTGTCACACACCGTGAATAACCATTTCCATAGGTCACATACTCTTCATCGAAATTTAATCCACCTTGTGGCATCACTTGTTTTAAAAAATCTAAATCATACCCTTTGGATTTTAAAATTTCGATTTCCCGATTTCCTAGTTGTTTTAACGGATCAAGTACCTTTTGATTATCCTGTGGTGCAAAAACTGATTTGATTGTCTCTAGCATCAACGTTCACCTCGTTTGGATGGATTCATTCTTAAATTCACAGTGTTTCCTCTTCCTAATTTGCCTAGAATGAATACGTGTGGATATTTTTTATCCAATTCTTCTTTTGAATCGACTACTCCCCCACTAAATTTACAGTCTATTACATCTAACCATTGAAAATGATTATTCATCTACTTGCTTCCTCCATTCTTATTCATCACCTATCTAAATAGGCTGGGCAATGAACGCCTAAATCAATAAAAAAGAAGCCTATTTAAAATAGACTTCGCTGACTTCTTTTTACGAGTGATTATTTATTTTGAGATATACAAATGAATCATATTCTTTGCCAATTTTAATAACTCTTGATTTCGATTGTCTTCATATTTTTTAGATGAAGCTAAATTTGAAAAGTACACTGATTCAATAGGCAAAGTTTTACTGAATATTATGTCATCTTCTTCCAATCGATTCTCTCTAAAAACTAAAAAATCCATCGTTTCATGTATTTCTTCTTCTACAACGCATGTTTCGTGGTTTAAAAAGGTAAAATACAGTGTAACAAACATTCCTTCCTGATTCTTTATTTGAACGTAATCAGAAGAAAAAGATGCAGGTACGAATTGAACTTCTGGACAATTTTCTTGAATTACCTGATGAAGCTCACTATTTTTTTGAATCATCCTTCCAAATAGAGGAATCGCAGGACTACATTGTCCAAAAATCCATGGAAGATTGTTTAAAGTTGCTTCCTTGTATAACCACCCTTCGTTTTTTAAGTAAGTGATAAGCATCTCTTTTGCTAATTTTTTGTTGATAAGAAGACCAGTTTGTTTTTTTAATATATAAATAATACGATCAAACTGTTCTTCTAATGTTAAAAGAATACGATTTGCTAGTGGGCTACTTGTACTTCTTCTTCCAGACGTTTTTTTCCACTTAGAGTTAGAAAATGGACATTCCAAATAGTCTTCTTCTGAATACTTAGCTAAATATGGAATTGTACCTTTATGATGCTTGCCATATGGTTTTCTTCCAGATTCCCGTGTTTCTTTATATAATCCAATAATTTGAATTGGATTATCGCACTCCGGACAAACGGCATAATAAGAATCCCTTCCTTCTCTTTCTAGTACGTACGGTCTTCTTTTTTTGTTTGTTTTTCATAGTTAGCAGGCGTTATCCTATACACTTTACTAAATCCTACTTTAGTTTTAAAAGAATCCATTCGATCTCCCTTTCCCATCAAATTTGACGAATTTGAAGCCACCAATCATCTGACAAAGGCGGAACATACCCTTCTTTTTCTGCAATTGCTAAACACTTTAAAACAGTTGATAATCCTAAAGAAAATTCATGATATTTATCTTTCATCATAAACATCAATTCCTCCACACATTCTTCACCTTGTGTATGATCCTCTACTTGCCACATTCCTTTTTCAATTTTAGGCATTGCTTTGTTATGATAGCTATTATTCATTTTATCTGACATGTTTTCCTCCATTTTATCACATCCATATAATTGTTGTTATTTTTATATTCAGTCAACTACTACTCATCATTCATATTGTTCATTCGATAAAGAATCTTGATCAATTCTTTTTTGTAGAGCGGTTTTAACCCTAAAATGCCACTGGATCGCATTAATTGACGGTTTCTGGTTTGTAAATCCTTGATTGTCTTTCCTTCAATGATGAAAAAGAAGCTTAAGTCAGGACGTTCCTGTTCTGCTCGTTTCAATTCCTGGATTTCCTCTACTAATTTCTTTTCATATTTTCTTAATCGCTGTAGATTTCTTCCTAAGGATTGTTCCATACGATTCTTATCTAATAACTGCCGCTTTTGTACGATTTGCTCCGTTAGATCCGTTTCTGTGGTCAAACTAACTAACTTAATTGTTGGCACATACGTACGCATGACGGTGGTCAACTGATTCATTCGTTCCAGTTTCTCTTGTTCATTTAATCCCTCCACGTCAGTGGAAACTACACGATAATAACGTTGAAAATGATCTTCTTTAGTAACTAAGACCCCCTCTTCTGTACAGGATTTATAAGGAAATAAATCCAAGATCGATCGTTCTTCTGGTTTTCCAAACTGAAAAATGGATTTCTTATCAACAGAGTTTTGTCCTTTGACTCGCATTTATTCATCCTCCTTATACGTACCATGATAATTTCGGTTAGGATCTAGGGCATGGTAATGGTTCTTGTCCGTAAAAAAAATAGATTCGATAATCGCAAAAATCTGGCGTTGACCTGGGTTATTATAGGGTCGCCAAACAATCACTAGAGCTATCGCAATCCATAAGCCATAATTCAAGAGTGCAAAAAAGAGTGGTAAGTGGACAAGATTATTGACTATTTTCGCCCAAAAAAAGCAACCACCAAGCGTTAATAGATCTAAAAAGAAAAAGGCGAAAAACTTCCATTCCCCACTAAATCTTGGAGGATTTTTCATGTTAATATATTTATCCATAAATGATTTCTCCTTTTCATACATAGAAAAAAGGCCTAACTTGTAGGCCTTTTATGGTTTGATATCCTGTTTGATATCCCGCAATAGTTGTTCTTTCAATTCATTGTTCCTGTTTTTAGTTTCTCGTGTCACTTTTATTTTTGTTGGTGCAGTAAATGCCACATTTGCTGGCTTGTAACCTGTGTGAACTTTTTGAATAGGTTGTGGTGCAGCTTCTCTTGTCACAACATTTTGAACGGACGCATTCCCTGTCTCCCCACTTTCAGATAAATTGTAAGAAACAGTTGTCAGATTTCCATTTTCAGGCAAACGACTTGGTTTCATTTGAACATTACCTGCAGTTGATTGGTGAACAAAGCTTTGATCATTCTCCTTGAATTGATTCCAACGACTATCTTTCATTGGTAAATTTTGTGTCTTAGGCAAACCAATTTTAGTTGATTTTTCAGTTCCAACTTCGATGCCATTATCATTTGGCAGATCGATG
Organism: Enterococcus sp. E4-223; assembly: GCF_035727065.1. Lineage (NCBI taxonomy): Bacteria > Bacillati > Bacillota > Bacilli > Lactobacillales > Enterococcaceae > Enterococcus > Enterococcus sp. E4-223. The sequence goes on from NZ_JAPMLH010000008.1 coordinate 64,313, forward strand.
GAATCCTCATCCGTTTGTACTTCTTGATTTCGTTTTGGTAAATCTGAAATGCGTTTTTCGTTTTCAGAATTAATGTTAGATTTATAACGATATTGTTCTGGATCGGTTTTTGGTAACTGACCATGTTGTCCTTCTTCTGAATCTTTTTCTCCGATCGAATTTTCGTTAGAATGTAACTCATCTTGGTGATCTTTGGCTGAAGGAATCGCTGCACCTTCTTGATTTTCTTTTTCACTTGTTGTATTTGCCTTCACTGCTGCATTGACTTGTCCTTCACCATACGCATCTTTTAGTCCTTCTTTGACTTCTGAAGCTTTTTCTTTTTGTTTTTCTAGTGCTTCGGACGGATTCTTCACAGCTTCAGCCAATTCTTTGGCTCTCGTGCCGTCTAATTTTTCTTCTAAGGTGTCTTTGGCTTTTTCTGTAAGATCTTCAGCTGTTCCTTTTAACCCACGTTCATTGACGTAACCAAGACCTTCTGCGGCTTTAGAAACACCATTCTTCGCTTTCCCGAACATTTCGGAAACTGTCTTTTTACTATTAGGTACTGTTGTAGCTTTATCGTCTGGTTGTTCTTCCCCGTTATCAGGAGTACCATCTTTTCGATTGCCAAATCCATTTTTACGAATATCATTTAAATTGCTTAAACCACTCTTACCAGCACTTGCAAGGTTTTTAGCCCCACTACCCACATTTTTCGCAATATTTCCTAAGGCAAACATGCTAAGAAGAGAATTGCTGCCGTTTTTCAGACTCGTATCAACGCCGAAAATTTTCGTAACTGATTGAGAGCCTTTGAATAGCGCAATGGTTAGTACAATTAAAGCGACAACATACAAGAATCCATTGATCTTTCCTTCCGCATGCAAATCACCGATACCTGAAAGCATTAATGTATAGATTCGTAATTCTAAAATCGTAAATGCCAATAACAAGAAGGATTGAGAAATATCTTCTATCGCACTTTTCATCCGTTGTCCTGTCTCAAAGTCCGTTGACGCGGCAATCACTAAATAGAATTTTTTAAATACCAGCTCAATAATGCAAGTAACAATCGTAAACAAGATAAATAAATAGGCCACCGCCAAAGAAGATTCACCAGCTAAAATAATCCCTGGACTACTAATGTATCGACGATACCCTGAAGTATAAACATATTTGGCTAAGCCTTCATCACTGATTTGCACAGGAATTTCTTTTCCATTATCATCCAGTTCCAGTCGGTATTGTAACGCTCTTAACCGATCCTTTTGTAAATCTGATAAACCACTCTTATCTTTATCCGCCATTTCTTTAGCTTGTTTAGGAGTAATAATCCCATTGATATTCGCTGTTTTAAAATTTTTCGCTGTTAAAGCATTTCTTTTGTCTGTTGGCAGGGATTCTACTTTATTCGGGTCAGTTGCTAGTAATGTACTGACATCGATCACATTATTTTGAATAATTTGAAAAGCAGGTGAACCCGTTTTATCTGCTTTATTTGCTGCAGTCACGTCTCCGTAAAAGTTTTTACTAATATTTAGCCCTTCATCGATTAAAGAATTACCACCAAAAATCAAAATCATGGCCATAAATAGATTAACCAAGATATTTTTGATTTTTGGTGGATGTTTACTCATAAAAAATTTTAAGCCTAAATAAATTAATGTGACGACACAAAAAAGAGCCAATACCTTACTAATCAAACTTTGAAACAGTTCATTAACACCAGCGGCGTTCAATAAGTCTTTTAAATCAAAGCTTTGATAAATTGTTTTTTCTAGTAAAGTATTGAGATTATATAACCCTTTAATCAAACCCCATAAAAAAGTATTACAAATCCAACTGAATACATCTTGATACTGCAGATAATTACCATAATCTTGTAAGACTTTCGTTACGGTTTTGGGATCTGCATCCCCATCTCCAAATAAGCCTGACCACCAGTCGGCAATGCCGGAAAATATTCCTCCAATGATCATTCTTTCACCGCCTTTTCAGCTTCTAGCAAAAGTCGTTTCCTTATAACCTCTGTAATTTCTTCATTTTGACGCAATTTTTCAAGGTATTCTTGCAAACGATCTATTTGCTTCTCTTCATAAAATTGAATAAGTAACTTTTGTGCCGTTGAGTTGTCTAAAGATTGAACGATTTTAATAAAAATGTTTTCTTTAGCTTCCTCTTCTATTTGATCGTGCATATTGTGATAAAGTCGACGTGCATAGATATCAGGTAGAAAATAATCGTAATCAATTTGTAAAGCCTTAAGATCCAAGTCCGCATGTGTACAATGTATGTCTATATCATTGATATCCCACGATGGATTGAAATCTTCAATATATTGATAAGCATAAGGAAGATTCGTTTCCCCATGATTAAAAATAGGATACGGCCGTATTTTATGACCTTTCAAATCTTGTCGTTTTAAAGGAGCGAGTACAATCGTTTCACCTTCTAAAAAAGTAGAAATTCTTTCAGGAGTTAAGATACGATCTGAATCAACATTGCGATTGATATGAGTATTCATACCTAATGAATTGATGGTACTGTTTTCTTGTTCAACCGTCTTATTCCCCACTTTTTTGGAAAATTCTTCGATGGTATTATCGTCTGTCGACATAATATAAATATGTGTCTGACAATTTTCTTTGATAATCGCTGCGTTTTGTTCCCCATACTTCGCATAAAGTTGCTGATAAGATTGAATAAACAGATCCCACAACATGTTTCTACCAGCTGTGACTGTCATGATTCCTTCCATATTATCCATTGGTGGCATATTCCCAAATTCATCTAAAATAAAATGAATCCTACGGTGACATTTATCTCCTTTAGTCTTAACACATTGCGTAGATAATTCTTTATACAACTGACTAAGAAAAATACTAACAATGATATGGTTAGATGGATCATAATCAGGTGTGAGCATAAAAATAGCCATTGGTTTATCGGTATAGTGCATCCGAATAGACTCTACTAATAAGTTACTTTTATCCTCATCTAATGTTAGAACGGCTTCTTTTTCTAATTCTGGCAAATGGGTTTCTCCTCGTTTTTTTCGATAAACGATATTTCCCTCTTCGTCTTTCAATACTCTTTGAGAAAACTCATACCAAGCAACATATTCTTTTCCTCGATGATCATATTTTAAGCAAACATGATCTCCCTGTTCTAAATGACAATCAAAGTTAATTTCACAAAAACCTCTATAGCCTACTTTGACACGTTCCTCATGAAATTTTTTTCCTTGATGATAAAACTCTACAACAATTCGCTGGTTTAACAGACTCTCGTGTAGTTTGAGATCCAAATACTTCGGAAAACCAATGGACTTATAATCAATGGTTGATTGAGAAGTCATTTTCGCAATTTTCGTCAGTGTAAATGGATTTAGTCCTGTGATCGCTGTCGATAGAATGTTGCCTTTCGCTTTATCAGAACCAATTTTTGTTGCCCCATATTGTTTTTTTGCTATGTTTCCAGGTGGTAACTGATTCATAAATTCATCTAAAGCATTGAGCTGCTTGAATTCATTATCAGGATCTTGGTAATTAAAACCACCAATCTCAGAAAGAAGTTCGACGAGATTATTCGGTGTTAATTTGGAGTAATCCCCTGTCTGATCCGCTTGTTCCAATAACGCAAAAATAAGCGCATTGACAGCTTTTTGCGCATTTTCGTTAAAGTATTTATTGTCTGAAGCGTTGGCATCATAATAAATCGTATTCGTGAAAGTATTGGTTAACTGTGTCGCTGTGTCTATGTCTCCTCGCTTCCAGTATTTCACGATGAGTGCCAATGGATTATCACTCATTGATTGCAGTGGATCGGTGATATTAAATGCATACACATCATACCCTCTAGCTTCTAGTTCATCTTTACTAGCAACATATAATTCTGTTTTTGGATCATTAACAACCATTGAACTTTGTCTTTCTGCACGAGACAAATTGTCAATGGTTGCTAAAACTTCTATCTGTCCTTTCCCTGAACGGGAAGTACCAACAATACAAGTATTTACTGTATCCGTCTGAATATACCAGTACTTTTTATAATGAGTAATTGGTATTCCGCCATAACCAGGAAAACCTCCCTTTGATTCTGGTATTTGCGGATAAATTTGTTGGATTTCCTTTAACGTTTTTAATCGGTTATCTCCTTTTTGCCCATCTGCTAGAGGACGAAACCACATGTCCATTTTCAATCCCATAAGTACAGCTGGAACAACACAAATCGTAGAAACAACTAAACGTGTGCCTAAACTTGTTGTTGGGGTCAAAGGATTCCAAAAACCAGTTGAATCAAAATGGAATAACTGCGGCATTTCTTGTAACTGAAAAATATTCACTCCTTGTAAACTTCCTGGAATAATCTCAAATCGATGAAATGCTTCTGGTATTCTTGTAACAACATAGTTTAAAGGAAGATAAGCTAAGCCACTATAAAAAATCTTTTGAGAAATACGTTTGTCATGTTTTTCTGGTAGCTCTTCTCCTGAAGGAGTATAGCGATAGAAATGAGAAAGATACCTATTCTTTTCTAAATTGAATCGTTTGTCTTTTCGTCTCGTTGTTTCTCTAACACGCATTATTTCACCTCATTTGATTCTGAACTTTCGGAAGTGTTTGATTGTACAGTTGAATCGCTTGATCCTTCTTTAGCCTTACTAGGATCACTCTCTTTGCTATTTTCCATACTTGACTCTGTTGTTGACTGATTGGTACGATTCAATAATTCTTCTAATTGTTGTTCATACTCTTTTCTTGCTTGTTCTTGGGCTTCTTCCTTGATTGACGTCGTTGTGGCCACAGAATCAGCCTGTGAAGATTGATTGATATGATTAAAAGCAAATACTGTTCCTCCACCTAGAAGCAAGCTTAAACTTGCAATACATCCCACCATCCATCCGTTAAAGGAACGCTGTGGTGAAGGAGTTAAATTTGCTTGGTTGTTCACTGGCGTTTGAACAGCAGCTACTGGTTGAGGTTGTGCTAGATAATTTAACTGTGCTTGTCGCAATTTATCCATTTGTTCTTGACGTTCCTTACGAGCAGCTGCTTCTTTTTCCTTTTCTTGCTCTAACCGTTGTTTTTCTATCGCCATTTGTTGTTCCGCAAGATCCTGTTTCCGTTTTTTTAGTTCTAATTGTTCACGCTCTTTTTCTTTTTGCCGTTGTTTTTCTTCTTGTTCTTTCAATTCTTGTTGGTAAATTTTATACTCTTTTTTCCATTTTGGAATTTGTACTTGTAATTCTTGCTGGATCTGCTCGTGTTTTTCCATAAGAGCTTCACTTGTTATTTGATAGAGCTTATTCAGTTGCTCATTTAATTCTTTGCTAATCTTTAGCTTATCTGTACGCAAACCTTGATAAAATTCTTCTTTTCGTTCTCTTATACGTTCTTTTAACAAGTTTTCTTTTTCTTTCGATAACGCTTCTTGATTCGTCTGAGTAAAATTATTGATCTTTTCTACACACAAGGAATACGCATTGTCGCGTTTCTTTTCGTATCGCTCTTTAATTTTTTGTACTTCTTCTTCAATCACTCGCTGTTCTTCTTTATTTAGTTCCTCTTTTGCTTTCTCCCAATTAGACGACTGTTCCGTCGCATACTCATTAATTTCTTGATCTGTTTCTTGTTGACGTTCTTCAAAGGTGGCTAATAAATCTTCTTGTGCAAGCTCATGCCAATTTGTTGATTGGACAGACTCTAACTGTTCTAAAAGTGTGCCTTTACCCTGTGAGATTAATTCTTCTTTACTCTCTAAAAATGCTTGATAGGTTTGGGGTAATTGATATTTCGAATAAAGCTCATTTAAAAATAATTTGTTTTTTTCTTTCATCCATTCATGCTCTGGCGGATATCGATCCAAAATATAATCAAATACAGTTGCCTTTTGTATCTCTATTTCGTTTTTTTCTACTTCTTCACTGATAAGTGGTTCAATATATTCCTGAGAATCCCCTTCAGTCCATGTTGACTCTTCATTAGCTTCAACTGGATCAACTTCTACTTGGGCCGTCTCTTCATCCTCCATTGTTTCTTCAAAGGGATCTACCTCCAACTGACCCATCACATCGTTCTCTTCCTCAAATATCGATTTCTGAGTCGGAATATCAGCTTGTTCGTCAACATAGACTGTCTCTTTTTCTTTTGACTCCTTCTTTGGAAATATTGGTCGTTCCCATGGTACTTCTTCATTTACTTCGACTTCACTCCCTTGATTCACTTTTCTTTGGTCGCTCTCTAACTCTTCTTCTAAAACTTGTAAAAGTTTTTCGTTTCGATAAGACTCTTCCACACTCATAGTTTCATCCGTTTCTTTAAACACATCAAGGCGGATTGAATCCATCAATGTAGGATAGAAACCTTCTGAAATTTGATAATCCAGCGGGCCAAAAACGTATTCTGTACCAGCTTTCTCTATTTTTCCTTCTGTGTCATGTAACGTGAGAGTCAACTTAACAGAAGATCGACTTTCGTGTTCCAGTACTTTCCCTAACACATGTAGCTGTTCTTCCGTTTCAATGACAGAATATTTAATTGTTTTCGGTAAAAAAGAAGTCCGCTTTCCTACTTCCTTCGTTGCTTTTTTAATTAACTCTTTATCTGTTTTGGTATTGCCTGCAATCGTAAAGTACATGAATATTCTCCTTTCATAAAAAAGGAGTAAAAAGTATCGACTACTTCTTACTCCTACTTTTTTACTTTCTTATAATCCTTGAGGTGTTTGCCCAAATAATCCAAATAACGAAGTTATGATAGAAGCAGCCCCTAGAATAACACCTACCCCCATCAATACATAACCTACGTGCATCTTCCCGTTTTCAGCTCCTCTTCGTCCAAATAGGAAGAAAAGCCCCCCAATAACAATGGAAGCAACGGCCGCAACACCAGCAAAAATCATCAAATTGTTTTTTAAACTAGTTGCTGCAGTTTGTAATGCTCTAAAAATATCAACCGCAGCTACTACTTTCGGTTGTGTTAAAAAATTCATTGTAATTGATTCAAACATAAAATTGTTCGCTCCTTTTAGTGTTTAATAATTTCATCGAAAACAAGCTTTTCACGTTCACGTTGATAGATATATCCTTCTAAGTCCTTGTCTTTTCCCCGTAATAGGTCAAATTGTGCTTTTTCAAGGACTTCTTGTTTCCACTGTGTTTCAGAAACACCACGACGTTCTAAGATTTTAGACGCAGCTTTTTCAAATGGCGTTTTAGCTTTTGCCACTGTGATTCCTCCTTCAGGACAAATAAAAAGACTAGCAATCACTCGCTAGTCTTTTGTAATTTGTATTTATTTGATTGTGATCCATCATGAATTAATTTCTCTTTCGTTCGTTTTTCATCCTTACTAGATCCAAGAAAAACCATTTTTTTTACGCCATCTTTCTCGTAAGGAACAACGATAAATAAAGAATCTGGTTTATTGATAAAGTCGCTAATACCTGCATAATCTACTATTTTGTATCTTTCTAAACCTTTATAGTCTTTTTGTCTCTTAACTGATATTTGTACAGGATCTGGATGCCATACACTTTCAGAATATTCCCATGTAGTATCGTCTATAATTTTCAAATTATTAACAAGACCACCTACTTCTTCTTTCCAAACAGTTCCTGGTTGCAATAAACTATTATCTTCTTTAGCTTCCGATTTCTTATTACTTGAACATCCACTTAAAATAATAAAAAATATTGCAAACATAGAGACAAACCATAGTTGCTTTTTCTTCATTTTATTCCTTCTTTCGTTGTTTTATTTTAGTATATCAAATAACGAAAGTAGCAACAAACCTCATTTTGATACACGGGGAACGGATACTCATAATTTCCCACCTTTCTATAAAAACTTTCTCTCTTGATATTGTGATTTATTACAAAAAAGAGCTATAATAAAGAAAAAATCAAGAGGGAGCATTGCAATGTACGCTGATAAAAAGAAAATCGAATGGTTGCTGTTTGATAGTGGTAAATCAGTTCGTTCTATATCTATAGAATCTGGCGTACCTTTAACTACGGTCAGTGATCTCGCAAATAAGCGCTCAAGTATAGACAATATGAGATTCATCAATGCTATAAAATTAAATAAATTAGCTGAAGAAACCATTGATACTAACGCTTCAACTAAGTAACAAATTAAGAAAAGCCAGAAATACATGAGGCTTTTCTTAATTTTTTTATTGACCATATCGGCTTACCGATATATAATGATTTTGTAATCGATTTTAACTAATTTTTAGGAGTTGAAAATGTGAAATTATTAAACCCAAAAACTGTTTTAGCTATTGGAACATTTGCTGCCACACTTGGTTTCGCTGGATCTGCTGATGCTGCTTCAACTAACGTCATGTATCGCCTTTATAATCCAAATAACCATGAACATTTTTACACCTCTAGCACAAAAGAACGTGATCACCTAGTGAAGATTAAGTGGGGGAATTATGAAGGCCCCGCTTGGGAAGCACCGACTAGCGGTGGTCATCTTGTCTATCGTTTATACAATAAAGGTCTTCGTGATCACCATTACACAGCTAGTTGGGATGAAGTGAAATGGTTGACTAAAAATTACGGCTGGACTTATGAAGGGCCTGCCTGGCGTTCTGCCGAAAAAAATAATAAACCGATCTACCGCCTTTTCCTTCCTGGTGTAAAATCTGGCTCACATCACTACACTGCAAGTTGGAAAGAAGTACAATGGTTAACCAAAGACTATGGCTGGAAATACGAAGGTATCGGTTGGTATGGCGCTGACACCTCTAAACCCAAAGTGAATAAATCAGCTTTAGAAGCTCTTTATACGAGCGTTAAGGGAACGAAAAAAGGTGACTATACCGACAATACCTGGAACGCATTTCAAACTGCTTTAAATAATGCTAATAAAGTGTTAAATGACTCAAAAGCGACTCAAAAACAAGTGGATAGTGCTAAAAATAATTTAGATTCTGCTTACAAGGGATTAAAGAAAAAACCAACACCTACTGTGAATAAAGCTGAATTACAAGCTTTATACAACCGAGTAAAATCAACTGCTAAAGGAGATTTTACAGAAGAATCTTGGAATAATTTTCAGACTGCTTTATCCAATGCTAAAAAAGTACTAGACGATTCTAAGGCTTCTCAAGCCCAAGTAAATAATGCTAAAAATAGTCTAGATGCTGCATTTAAAGGGTTGCAACACAAACCTGAAACGCCATATATGGTTACCATTAACCATATTGACAATCAAACAGGTCAAGTGATTGCTACAGATCAAGCAAAAGTAACTTCTGGTTCTACTTACACTGCTAAGGCAAAAGCATTTAAATATAGCGAAGGCGCTAAAGATAATTTTAGCTACAAAGTGATTGGTAATGATACTCAAAGCAGAACAATCACAGGTAATACAACAATCACATTCAATTATAATCAAGTGCATCAAATCAATTTGTTGTGCAATAACAACTACAAAAATGAAGGACGAGTTAATATTTTGAAAGAACAGATAGTCAACGTCACTCACGGTGACAGTGTCACTTTAACTGCGCCTTCTATTCAAGGATATGTTTTAGACGATCGGGTAGAACCAACAAATTCAGTAACCTTAAACAATGTGACTGAAAGTCAAAATTATATTTTCAACTACACTCGTAAATTTAATGTGACTGTTAATCATGTAAATGCTGATACCAACGCTGTTCTCTCTAGTGAATCAAAAACAGTATACGAAGGGGATAGCTTCTCTACTCCTTGGAAAAATATGACTGATCAAAATTATTTCTTGTGTAGAAATGACGATCCTACCATTAGCGTAGATAAAAACGGCCAACGAGTAATCAATAATGTTGACCAAAATCGAACGATCACGTTCAAATACAAAAATATCTCATTAAGTGATTTAAACAACTATGTGCGTCAAAAAGAACTTGTATGGTTAAATAATTATCGTCAACAAAACGGTGCAGCTCCAATGCAATTTAATGATATCGTTCAACAAGCTGCTGATATACGTGCAAAAGAATTACAAGTAAGCTTCAGTCATTATCGACCTGGCGGCGGTACTTTCCAAGATCTCTTAGAAAGTTTAGGCTGCTACGGCGCTAAAGGAGAAAATATCAATAGTTTCTACCTTTACGTTGACGAGATCCTTTCAGATACGGGAGCAGTGAATGCCATGATTATGTGGAAAGATAGCGCTGCTCATAACGCAAACTTACTTTACAACAATCAAAGCATCGTTGGGTTATCTCATGCTTATGAAGTTTCTGCAGATGGATCACTTTCTTCAGACAACGTATTTATTAGTGCCAATCCAATTTTCAAATAGAAAAACAAGGCTGATTTTCAGCCTTGTTTTTTTGTTTAATTGAACTTCAGAGCCACATAACTAAGAGTAGCTAACACAAGTAATACTAAGCTAACCACTAAAATTGTTACTAAATGTGTAGAACCTGTTCTAGGAACAATGACTTGTGGCAAGTTAGGATCAACACCAATTGTTACAACATTCGTTTTATTAGAAACATTCTCTACTGCTGCTACGGCTTGGTTATCAATATTTTTTTCTGACTGTAGTGGAGTTTTAGCTGTAAATATCAGTTGAATTTCTCGTCCATCTAAAAGATTTTTACTTAAGAAATCAGCGGAAGCTTCCCATTTCAGCGTTCTTAAATTGCTATCATAGGTTAGTGTACCTTCTGAAGTAATATCTTTTCCTGTACTCATATCTATCACTCGCGCAGAACCTTCTTTATACGTCAAACGAGCTTCCACTGGATCTTGAATACTAAATTGCTTGTAATGATCTGACGCAATGTCTACACCTTTTGTATGCCATTTTTGTGTGACTAGATATTGTACTTCAGATCCTGCATTTAAAGGAGCTGTAGGCGTTCCTTTTTTACCATCATTTCGACCATCAACATCTTTCCCATCTTGTTCCACTTTTTTATTTGGTTTAAGAGAGAAATAGTTTTCTACTGTATTTGTTTTTTGTGTTCCTTTGTTCGGATCATTGTTAAACGTTACAGTAGCCACATTTGGTGCAATTCCTTTTGCATCATTTTTTGCTTTCATATGGAGCTGCAAAATATAATCCCTACCGTAATTTGCAGCGTTATCTAAAAAGCTGTCAGAAGCAGTATAAGTGACTGTATTACCTGATACAGTTAATTTTCCTCCTGTATCAGCTTTTTTCCAAGTCCCATTCGCTTCAACATACCACAATGCGCCATCATAGTTTTTCCCATCCGATACCATATCAAAATTTTTGCTGTCAAAGGTATCAGTGATTTTAAATGATTTGTATTTGTTCATTGTGTTGACTGTTAATGCATCAAACTTTTGGTGAATATGATAGTAAACATTTGATCCTTGTGGAATCACTTTTTTGTCAATATTGTGTGCTGCCTCTTCAGTATTAGCTTTGTTAAACACTTCTTTTGTAGGCTTCGATGGTTGTGGTGTCCATAGCAATGCAGTATCAAAGCTAAACATCATACTATTCGTATTTGCGCCAATCATGAATGTTGGGGAAGCGCCTTGAAGCGTATACGTTACACCACTTCTGTGATAAGTATCAGCTCCTACAACATCGGTGAAATGATCATTCGAGCTATAAGCCTTTTCTGCACGTCCTCCCACTACTTTTGAAGTTAAATTGTTTGTTGATAACGCAGGAGCTTTGTATTCTGCACATGCTGTATCTGTTGTGACAAAATAAGGTAAGCTACCCATTTTTTCATACCCAACAAATTCTCTCATATCAATATTACGTTCACCGACAGATTCATTATTGTCATTATACCAAGACACACGTTGCTGATACTGTCCATTTAAACTGTAAATAGATAGAAATGTATCATTCAACTCAATACCAGCTGCTCTCATCGATCTCATTTTTGAATTAATTTCTGGCTGTGGTTCACTCAAAGCTACTTTTGTTTTTGATCCTGAATACTTAAAATCTAGTTTTACATTCATAACGTTGATTGACTGCATGAAAAAGCCTCGATAAATGTTTTTATCAAAGAGCAAATAATTATAATACTTTTTCCCATTAATTGTTTTAGCTAATCCGTCTTGGTTAACCCCAGCGTGCGCTACAAAATTAGAAAAAGTTACGTCGCAATCAATTTCTTTTCCTAGATAAGTGCCCACCTTTTGATAATGGGCAACAATTTTTGACGTGCTTTTCAAATCTTTGACTTTTGGCCAAGCAAGTACTTTTTGTTTTTTAGTTGAATACTCATCTAGTATCTTAAATCCATTGATCCCAGTTACTTCGATATTTCTCAATGAATCACTATCATGATAAAGTACCAGATTATTATTTTCTCTGATTTGACTCGGATCAACTTTTTCTAAGGCCTGGACTGCAGTTCCCCTTGCAAAAAGAAGAAGGAACAAAAACAACACTAAAGTAAATACTCTTCCCGTAGTGCAATGAATTTTATTTTCCATAATGCCCTCCATCTATTATTTTGTTAAACGATTGTAAGCTTCTCATTCTTTTTTTCCTAATACCCACGTTACCAATCCTGCAAGAAGAAACAAACTAGCCATAAAAATTGGATTGATTAAGAGCATGTTAATCACTTCTAGTGGCATGGAAGCATGCTGGATATTTAGAAAATGAACGAACAATCGTTGATATCTTGGATAAATTGATAATTGAGAAAAAACTAAACCGCAACACAATATTGTTGCGGCTAAAAAAGATAGATTAAAAGCTAACATTTTTATTATTTTCATCATTTCATCCTAATCGTTAAAAAATAAATGAGTGAAAAAATCCCAACAATTATCAAAAAAGTTTTTCTTTACACCAGTTGATACAACTTTTTTAATTTCTTCTTTCGGCTCTGATTTCTTTGATTTAGGATATAACCAAACATCCGTCAAAAATTCACCCTTTTCATCTGAAATAGGTGTCAATAAAATAATATCTTCGCTATTTGAAATGTTTTCAGGGCTTGATTCATTGACGATATAGTATGCTTGTTTTTTGTTTGCAGGTACTTCAATTGAAAAATCAATCACACCTTCCTGATCATCAATTGTTTTGGTTTCTCCTTCAGTCACTTTTTTCAACTGGTCGTATGAAAGTTTTTTTGCTCGATCTTTCAATTTTGACTCAATTATTTCTACCGATTGATTTTTCTCATTATCATCTTGTGTCATTTCTTCTAAGATATTCGTGATATCGTAGACAATAAACTTTGCGCCATTGACACCTTCTTGCTGAGCTACTTGCCTTCCTTGATTGTTGATTCGATTCGAAGAAATAATTTTTTGAATATGAATGTTTTGCTTGATTACTTGCGTATCTTCTACTTCTTGCAGTTTTTCTGAAGTCTCTGAAGAACTTTCTGACGTTGATTCCGCTGATTCAGTAGAACTCGTACTTGAATCTGCCGTTTCTTCTGCAGTGTTCTTCGAACTGTCCGTGTCGCTTGTTGCAGTTGTTGAACTATCTGTTGTCTGACTGGTAGTTGGAGTGGTACTGCTATCAGCAAAAGATATCTGTGAGTAAGCTGCAGTTGCAAAGAGAGCTGCTACACAAACAAACAGCCATTTTCTCTTATTCATTCCGATCTCCTCCTTATTTTTTTTATAAATAAAAATAATAGGAACGCAAAAAAAGCGAATAGCAGTGCTAATCGCCAATCCAATGAAATTGATTTCCTATTTTTTGCTTTTTTCTGTAGTTTTAAATCTTCTTTACTGAATGAAACTCGTTCACCATACACTAAAAAGCGGTGTGAGTTGACACCTTTTGGCGTGCAGGTCATTAACGTAATCCTATCTTGGTCTTTTTCAGGCATGAGATAATCTAAATAATTCTTTTGTAATTCTTCTGCTTTAACTTCTTCAATTCGATAAATTTGATAGGCATGTTGTTCTTCATTTACCTTAATAAAGAATTTTTGCCCTTTTTTTACTGAAGGCAAATCATCGAAAAGATTATCTTTATAAAGTCCACTGTGCCCTGCGATTAAAGGATTTTTACCGTTTCCTCCTGTAATATCGCCAGTTCCTTCCGTAATCCCTACACCATTCTCTAAAATTTTTTCGGAAGTTCCGTCATAAATTGGTAGTTTTAAAGAAATACTTGGAATTGTAAGAACACCAACAGGATCGCCTAACTCTATTTTCGCAACATCCAAAGAAGAATCTGTTTTTTCAAGATTTTCAATGGCTAAAATTCTTTGCTTTTGTTGAAATTTAGCTACATTTGTTTCCACAACTGGAATTAAATAGACTGCTACTGCCGACAGCAACCAAAAAAATATCATCAGTTTGTGCATGACTCTTCTTTTTGGGGGCTTACGAATAATCATTAGCTGATCCTTCTAGGCTTTCTTCTTAAAGTAAACAACTGCAGAAAGTGCCCCTGCTCCTAGCAACAAGCAAGAGATCAATACATACGTTTGGAAACCATTACTACCTGTTAATGGAATAGCTGCTTTTTGATTATTTTTAACAGTGATTCGATTTTCCTCTTTAAATGAGTTTTTGTTTACTTTAAATGCAATATCTTCTGTTAATTTTTGGTAACCAGTTGGTGCTTTTGTTTCTTCCAGTGAATATTCACCTTCAGTTAAACCAGTGATTTCAAAGTGACCTTCTTTATCTGATTTTAGGATCGCTGCATTTGCTACATCGTCTACCCATACTGCTTCTTTGACACCGTCTTTATCCGTATCAACTAATCCACCATAATATTTTCCTTCTGCGTTTTTAACAGCAAATTCTGCGCCTTCAAGCGGTGTTGCTTTGATTCCTGTTCCAAATAGTCCGCTATCGACTTTTAAGAATTTTGCACCATAAGTCACAACGTCAGCTTTCGTTTTTTCGTGGTGTTCTTCCTGATTAAATGGATTGTTGTTATAAACGAAATCCACGCTATTTGTTAATGGATTGGCAACAGCTGCGCTGTCATTTACATACATGTTATAAGTCATTTGAAGATCTTGTCCGTGTAAACTTGCTACAGTATCACTTACTTGGCCATTATTCACGATAAAATCGATCACAAAGCCATTTTCTGAATTTTGGATTTTATAATCTGTATTTTCTTTTAATACCACAGATCCATCTTTATTTGTTACTTTGATATTTGCTTTAGCAGCGACATAAGAAAGTCCTTGTCCTGCTGTATCCCCCCATTTAAATACACTGTAAGGAGAAGTTTCGCTTTTCACTCCGTTTACTGTGATACCGTCTGCTCCGCCTGCAATGTCTGTTGGGATATGAATCGTTCCTTGATAATTTACTGCGTCACCAATTTGGAAAGAATGTTCTTGTCCTGTTCCATTTGTTACTGTTTTATCGATCACTGGTGCTTTATAGTTTACGTATGAAGCTTTTAAGTCACTTGTCACGCCATCATTCGTAATTTCAAAGGTTAATTTATTGTGCGCATCGTTGCGAGCGTCTGCGCCTAATAAATATTGATCTGCTGTTGGTTCTTTATCTGATCCCACTACAACTTCTGAAGGAACTTCCACAAAATAGTATTTTCCTAACGTCAAATCAGTAGCAGTCAGCTTTCCTTGATCATCCGATACAAGATCTCCTAATTTTGTTCCTTTTCCAGGTTCGCCCTTGTATAACTCAAATTTTGCCCCTTTTAAAGGTGTTTGTTTGCTTTGAGCTGTGCCATCGTCACCAAATTTCGTTAATTCAAAACTCAACTTAGAAACAATATTTTTAGGATATAAGTGAATGTCTTTTAAAAAACCTGAACCTGTATTATCAGTCATTGGCGCAATCACAACCATTGGTTTTGCTTTTTGTGTGACTAATCCAGCAGCGGATTTACTTTCATAAACCACATATACATTCCCTTTGGAATTGACATAGGCTGGTTGATCAGCAAAAGTGATCTCACCATTTTCATCTACAGCTGAAGTAATTTTATTGGTTGCATTCTTAACGTACTCACTGTTAGATCCCTTGTCTTCTACATCTTTAACGATTTCGTCCACTTTCGCGTTGGTTAGATCAGAATCTTCCCTCGGTAATACTTGATCCGTAATATTTCCTAACGTAAACTCAACATCACCATAATCTGCCTTGTTGTATTTCGTTACACCTGTAGGATATTGATCGTGCGTATAACCATCATTTTTGATCCCGTCAATATCAACATTCAATTGCGTTCCTTGATCGTACATTAATTTATGAACCGTGATATTGACCTTCTCTGGTGGCGTTTTTTGCGTGACATCTTCTGCATATGCTCGATATCCCTGAAAGCAGCCTGCAATGATTCCTAACATTCCAACAAGCATTCCAGCTTTTTTTACATACCGATTTATTGCCATTTTTTACTCTCCTCATTTCATATTTCAACGACTCGCGTTGATTACAACCTTGTTATTGTAGTTCTCCCTGTACCACGTATCTTTCTTTTCCTTGTGACGTATAAACACAAGTAAACAACGTTAATAAGGGTTTCTCTCCTTTCTTTGGTAAAGACAAGAAAGAGTTCTCTTCAGGAACGCCATCAATTAATTTAAAGTACTCAGATACGATAAATTTACACGTTACCTTGTAACGATAGACGCCATCGTTACTAACTAAGTCCATCACCTCCCCTAATGACAACTTTTGAATATCTGAAAATAAAACACCTGGCATTTCCATGTTGTGTCCTGCTAGAACATAGTTTCCTTTGCCCATTTCGGCATCCTCATAAAAATAAGTAGCCGCTCCAAGACTCAAAGTGTATTGATTTGCCCCTTTAAAAATCGGCAATGCTAAACCAAGTGCAGGAATCTGAATTTGTGCAAATACTTGTTTATTGACGCCCATTTCGATTGCTTCTTTTTGTATGGACAACATTTGCCCCAAAGACATATCATTATTGACGTTCGTTGCATCCTCCTTATAACTCTTTGCGTGTGCATTGATTTGATCTACGGGCATCTTTTTTTCTATATTTTGCTTAAACACATCTCCTTCATGTTTTTGGTAGCTAACATAGCCAAACACACTGCAAAAGACGATTAAAGCGACTCCTAAAAAACCAAATAACCATTTTTTCATCCATCTGCCTCCTTTCAGACAAAACAAAAAAACTTTTTCTCATTTCCATAGAAAAAGTTTTAAAAATGAATTCTATTAATGAATGTCATGAGACTTCTAACAATAGTTGACAATTAGAACTTTTTTTCACATAAGTTCGTCTCAACTGTTCAAAGTTTTTCATTGAACCTAACAAACAAGCTTTCTCTTTTCCTGTTAACTGCATATCATTGATATATTGCGCGACAGATAATCTTTTAAGGTGTTTTTGTTTCATTGTTTTTAGTAACTTTTCTTCCATTTCTTTCGACACTTTTTTTCTATTTTCGATTTCTTTACAATTCATGAGTTTTCCTTCCTTTCATTATTTTTATCAAAATAAAAAAGCCTATGTACGCCATACGCTTTGGTCTTACTTCTTCAATTTTTTTCGTCTAATAACTGGACGTGCTGGTTTTAAATCTTTTATTCCGTTATGCTCTCTCCAATAGTCGAATTCTTTTCGTAATCTTTCTTTTTCCATATCTGTTCCTTTAGATAGGGCTTTGAATACATCTTTAGGTGAATAACCACGAGCTAACAGCTGTACATACCTTCCTTTTGTCAAAGTATCCATATCCATCGCATCTAAAACTGGTCGCGCCATCTAATTTTCCTCCTAAATAAATTCCTTACTGAATGCCTAAGGTAATACTACCTTTTTATTAATCGCCGTGATTCCTTCTAATCCTTTATCTGTAAAATCTAATTTGTATGGTTATTTTCCTAAGTAATTGGTCTGAGAATCATTACCTAATTTCTTTTTACTTTGAAAAAAATTATAGAATCTTGGATCTATTAAACCAATGTAGAATCAATGCTTAATACACAAGATTTTTGTTCATCAATAATTGTAAAAATGTCTTTTGTAGCTTCCTCCATACCGATTGGTTGTAACGTTTCTTCACTAATTTTTTTCGCATCCTCTTGAATTGCTTCATTTCGATTTAACTCATGCAAACATCGAATAAATTCTTCACGATTTTCGATATCTGTTACTACTTGTTCATACAATTCTGCACATTCTTCTTCATTCTTTGCTGCGATTAACGCATAATAGTATGGTGATTTTACTTCGAAAAATTTCATAATTTATTCCTCCAGTTTTTATTCTTCTTTATCCGCTACAAATTCAATGATTTCAACGCTGACAATATAATCACTCAAATATGACCAAGTATCTTCAACAGATAATTCGTCTCCATTATCATTCATAAGCGTCATTTTAAACCATTCATTACCTTCATCATCTTCAGGTAGCAAGCCGAATCCAATTGGATTATCAGTCAATGTTTGATCGTATAAATCATCCTCGTCTAATGCTAAAACATCTAATCCTTTACAATTTCCGCCTCTTCTAAACGTCACAAATCCTTTGTAATCCCAACGTTGGAAAGAAACCTTAATAGTATGTGTGCCCAATCGTATATTCGGATCATAATTTTTCATTTGTCATTCCTCCATTACGTAAATTTCATTTTCTCTATGTTTTATATCAATTTTTTCACTTTATTCAGGACTCGTTCATATTTTATCGTTTTTCGTTTACTTAAAAATACATAAAAAATATCGACTCGTTTATGGCGTCCGAAACGAGAAACCCTAGTAGAAATCGGTAAATGCTCGATTGATCCAATGACCAACGTCCTCGCAAGTATCTACATGTACTGCAGCACACGACACAATTTCTTGTGCGTCCTCCCCATTACGAGAAGACCTACTCCTTATTCCATGAGTTTGCGTCAAAGCCTAGATCCCTTAGTAGCTGCTCATGATTAATCTAGGCGCTATTCTAACTTATCTAAATTCTAAATTCCCTCTTGTTTACTCTGTGCATATTATTTACACAAATTCATTTCACCACTATCCAAACAAGGGCATTTACTCGATTGACCAATTTTTTACGTTACCAATCGTAAAAACCTACCCCGTCACCCCCCGAAAGGAATTGTTGATAGATCAAGTCTACTCCTTATTTTTCTAGTAATTCTAAGTTCTTTTAGAAGTCTCGACAATATTTTCAAGCAAGCGAAAAACGATAAAATACAAGTTATGAGAATGATCAATTCAGCTGGTTAAACGCCCCATCCCTTTTGCGGTACAACGCAAGACTCCATTTTTTCTTCGACCAATCAGTACACCGTTTTGGTCATAAACATGTTTGATTGTTGGATATAGTTCTTTTAAAGGGGTAGGATCTTTTAAAATTATTTGCTTTTGTTTACCAGCGTAATAAATCATTTCCTCTGAGACTTTGTCTTTCTGGATTATATATTTCTTACACTGCACAACGGTTTTACTTTGGCCAGTTGATAGTTTCTTCGTGATTTTCTCTGTAGCGGTACACCGTTTACCGTAGTGACAAATATCTTCGAGACTCAAAATTCCTGTATATGACATAAAATAATCCACCCACTTACTTTAAATATTTTTAATAAGTTTTTCTTGTTATTTTTCAAAAATAGAGAATTGATTTTCGTTCATGACAAACAAAAAAGAGGGAACGCATCCAAACATGCGTTCCCTCTAATTTCAGCGTTCGTCATACGGCAAAGAGCCACACGGACATTTTTATAACATTATGCTTAGGCATAGATTCATCGTAATATCACGTATTTTTAACCTTAACACAGCCAAAAAAAGTGGTATCACTTTTGAATATCTGTTATACTAAATCCGTTGCGGGTAATACCGTAACACTGAAGGGTAAACGCATTAAGGTGTGAGCTTAATGCCACCTGTGGACGTCGACGAAGGTTACCAGCCTTCCGAGTCTCACAGGGCCTTTCTTTTTTTTGTATTTTCAATTGTCCAAATTTATCGTCCAGAAGTGCAGAACGAAAATCAATTCATCACAAGCATAGCAGACAATTAAATTTAAAACAACTAAATTTATACAAAAAAATGTAAGCGAATAATATTCGTATTGCCTGAAAAGAAGTAATATCAAGGTTTTTAGCTTTTTTAAAAAATGAAATTACCTCTCTTCGCGTATTATTATAACTAAAAAACAGCAACATGCAAACATTTGTTCTCTTTTTTGTGTTGGAAATTAATTATTAACTATTAACACTTATGACGTAAAAAGCTACGTTTGTGATTTTTATCATAATATTTTAACTCATAAATTCTATTAAAATAGCTATTTCTTTGTAACATTTGTAATATAATTAGAATAATAAAAAATTTTTAATTTTAATGTTACTCCATGAAGCAACAATCAATTTGTCAGTAAAATTTCACTCTAACCAGTCTTTCGTAATAGTTTTTGGGAAGCTTTCAGAATTCAAACGTTTTTCACTTGATACTTTAGCAGCTATTGGTTTTTCGATAAACCAATTTTTTACATAGACAAAAATCAGGTTCTGGATATTTTCAACTTTTTCGGTTTTTAATTTTTGATAGGCTTTTAACAGTGTCGTGTATAATTCTTGTTCTGCATTGACATAATAACTATCGAGTTCTTCAAAAATTATTGAAATACCACTTTCTGTTTCGGCTTTTTTCTTTGCATTATGAATAGTCTGGACAGTTTTTTGAGCTTCACTGTAACTTGAAGAAAATGTTTTTATTAAATTTAATACTCGTTCAGGGATAAACGTAGCAATGCTGTCGTTTGTCATAATTGTCTCAAAATTGTCTAACAACAATTGATCTTGTAGGCGGTCTTTTTCAGTGTCTATATTGTGTCTATTAGTGTCTAATATATTATTATTAAGTTCTGGTATGATTTTCATACCCTCTGATTTATCAACGTTTTGGCACGGTATGATTTTCATACCCTCTTGAGCCCCAAGGGATTCAGCATCTGATTTTTCGTCGAGAGTGGGTATGATTTTCATACCCTCTGATTTATCAACGTTTTCCCTATTCTCTCTATCAAATTTTTCGAGTAAGTAGATATCATTTTCTGAGACTTTTAATTCTGCTAGATATAGTCTATTAGGATTATTTTTCCCTAACTGTTTGTTAAATCCCATCTGCTTTTGTAATAATAAACCAAAGGATTCCAACTCTTTTTTGATTGCTATCGCTTTTTGTTTTTGGCAGTTTAATACGCTACATAGTTCATTTGTCGTATAAGTAAAATAAACATTACCTTCTTCATCGATTTGCCGTTTGCTGATTGCGATCTCTAATCTTGCTTTTAAAAGCATATAGGCAATCTTAGTTGAATCTTTCATTTTTTTGTATTCGTCAGAAACAATAAAGACTTTTGGAAATTGATAAAATAATTCGTTGTAAACTCTATCCGCCTTAAAAAAATTAAAATCAGTCATTGTAGATCCTCTACTTTCACGTTGTTTTATTTATGTAAAATTACCTACTCTTTTCGAAAATAGCAAAGATAAATAAAAAATGCAAACGCATTAAAACTGTTTTTTAATTAAATACTACCTAAAATCAGAAATAAAATGAATTATGTACTACCTTTAAAGTCATTAAGAACTACTTTAAATAAATATTATTTATAATTAAATACTACCAGAAGAACGTATGAATAAAATTTAGTTTTAAAATTAAAGATAATTAAGTACTACCAGTGTCAAAACAAAAAATAAATTAAGAACTACCTTATGCATATAAAACATACTACCATTACTAGTAATATATACTACCTTATTTCAGTAGTATATATTATATTATTCTTATAAGACAAGGCTTTAGGCTAGAAAACAATAGATTATATACTACTAAAAAATACAATAAGTACTACCAATGTCAGATATATATAATAATTATGTACTACCATTAAAATTAACTTATTTAATAAGATACTACTGTATTAATCTGAAAAAAATTACTTTAAAGTAGTTACATACTACCTGTTAAATTAGATACTACCATTAATACTTAAATTAGATACTACCTATATTTATATTAAGTACTACCGTTCTAGGAATAAGATAATAAAAAAATACTACCAAATTGCAATTAAATACTACTTAAAATGTAAAAAATAAGAACTACCCAAATTAGGTAGTTCTTAATAAGAGAATATCAGATAAATTTGTACAAGTCATAAAAAAATTAATCTTAAATTTTTTAAATATATATACTTGTTAATTATAAACTACTTTATTTAGGTAGTACATAATTAACAGATAAAACTACATGCTTGTAGTTTGTCTAGCTAATGAGTTGCACATGATTTATATAAAGGTGTGCAGCATAACTTAGTTGAAGTTAAGAGAATAGAATAAATATTTTTTGTTTTGCTAATAATTAAACACTACCTAAATATGGTAGTGTTTAATTATATAATATTCATTTTGTTACAAATAATCGTATTATAAAAGCATAACAATTGAGATAACTATTTTTTAGATTATTTAAGTACTACTTAAATTAGGTAGTACTTAAATTTTGGTTTAAGGTAGTAGGTAATTAAGAAATAATATATATCTTCTTTTATAATAGAAGGGGAGAGGCCTAGTTAAAAGCAGCGACAATTAATAACAATGTATTTAATGCTTCACAAAATCCATTTGGTGGACAATGCATTGTTATTAGCGATGATCTACCGTTCTAAGTAGTTTTTTCTATTGGTTGCATTCGTGACTAATTATGGTATAATTGTGAGTAACAAAGAGGTGTTTCATTATATCACCAAACCCCATCAGCGTGCAGGCTGATGGGGTTTTTTTTACGTTTCTATATTATAGAATTAACTGGTAGGCTTACTGTCTTTTTTGGCAATTTTGCAATCAAGCCATTTGCAGAGGTAACTGCACACTACATCTGCAAGTGGCTTGATTGCAAAAACAAAATCAAAAAGGTATTTCATTATATCTCCTCCTCCCCTTGCCAGATTAGGCCGGGGTAGCAGACAGCAAAACTATTATAACATAACTGAAATACCTAAATGACATATACAGATATGATAATTGATGTATTGATTTTTCTAACAAAAGCACATATTTTAATATATACTACCTATTTTAGGTAGTATATATTTTTAGATACAATATCGATCAGTTTTGAGGAAATGAAATTCTAGATATTTTTTGCTACATAGAGTTACTTTCAATATTTTTTAACGTATTAGGCAGAAGTCACTCATCCTCTATAGGTTTGTGATGAAATTGCTATTGATCCATTTAAGTAAGAGCAAAAAACTGGAGGTTTATCAGGTAATTGGTCTAATGGATTTAAGTATGCGGTCACCGTGTATAGAGTTGCTTATGAGATTCAAGAAAATAAAGTTATTCCAGTATTGCTATATGGAACACATAACAATTTTTATGAATTAGCCGAGAACACTCGCAACTTTATTCGTGTAGATGAATCGGCTTCGGTTGAGTTATAACTTTAGCTATATCAATCAACCGACCGACATATGTTAAATCTATATATAATAAAAATACCTACTTAAATGGATGTTAACGGAAGTGTATGGTGAGTAGTTCACTCGTATTTTGATATCGTTTGTACATGTTTTCAGCGTTCTAAGTGGCTTATTTTGTCCAATAATAATATGGAGTGGAATCCCTTAAGAAACACCGTTGGCAATTGTTGTTATAACATGTTATAATTTATTTATCAAAAACTAAAAGGAGTGTGATAACATGGGAAAAGAACTAAAGGTTAGAAAGATCGGCAATAGCGTGGGAGTGATCCTTCCAAGCTCTCTTGGATTAAAAAGCGGAGACACTATCCAAGCCAAACAAGAAGGCAACTTATTCATATTAGATACTACTCAAATAGCAAAAGAACACGATCGCAAATTGATTGAAGAAAGTTTCCAAGACTTTGAGAAAGGTTTAACAGTTTCAGAAATTGAAATGGTAAAAGCTTTCGGAAAATATGGCTGGAGTGAATAGATGAAAGAGTACACGCTAGTTTATTCTAAAAGTTTCCAGACCAGCCTTGAAACGATAATAGAAGAATGGGAAAATGAGCTTGCTCTTTCTCCAGCCAGCATAAAAAGATTTGTAGGTGCGATCCAGAAGGCTTTAGAACTAACCAAAAATTTTCCAACTATGCATGAGGAAGTTTCCGAAATCTATGGAATGGATATCCCAACATATCGGATCGTGATCGGCAAAAGCTATGCCTTATTTTATCGGATCGACCATGAAAAAAAAGAGATACTTGTAGGACGTATTTTCCAATCTAAACAAATGAAACTAGGCTTTTAACAATAATTAGGCAAAAGTCGCTCATCCTCTACAGGTGGGTGATTAATGCCGCTCGATATGGTTGTTAACCGTCGGTTACTCGAAGATTGATATATAAGACTTAGTACCTTTTTATTTTGCTCCATGTTATGGCCGAAGGTCTAAAGATACAATCATTAGTCTAGAGAAAAATTAAGAACCGTAGGAACTACGGGGATCGCTTGGTGAATAAGAGACACTGCTATTAGTGAAAAAATAAGATATCAAGTACGCTCTATTCCCAAAAATTTCGTGACTTTACTCATGAGAGGTTCAAGTAGTATATTTTTAATCAAAATTGACGTAACTTTTAATAAATACTACCTAAATAAGGTAGTATTTATTTTTGTGTTTTAAAAGAGGAAGTCCAATATATCTATGGGGGTTCTGTTGCAAAGTTTTAAATCTACTATCAAATAAGGTAGAATAATAGAAAAAGATAGCAGGAAGAATGACGATGAATCATTTTAAAGGAAAGCAATTTCAGCAGGATGTGATTATTGTAGCCGTGGGCTACTATCTTCGTTATAACCTTAGCTATCGTGAAGTTCAAGAAATCTTATATGATCGTGGCATTAACGTTTCTCATACGACGATTTATCGTTGGGTGCAAGAATATGGCAAACTACTCTATCAAATTGGGAAAAAGAAAAATAAAAAATCCTTTTATTCATGGAAAATGGATGAAACGTACATCAAAATTAAAGGAAAATGGCATTATTTGTATCGAGCCATCGATGCAGATGGTTTAACCTTGGATATTTGGTTACGTAAAAAACGGGACACACAAGCAGCCTATGCTTTTCTTAAGCGGTTAGTGAAGCAGTTTGATGAACCGAAGGTTGTAGTCACAGATAAAGCCCCCTCTATTACAAGTGCCTTTAAGAAACTAAAAGAATACGGCTTTTATCAAGGGGCAGAACATCGTACCATTAAATACCTGAATAATTTGATTGAACAAGACCATCGTCCAGTAAAGAGACGCAATAAATTCTATCGAAGTTTACGCACTGCCTCTACCACGATTAAAGGCTTGGAAGCCATTCGAGGATTATATAAGAAAACCCGAAAAGAAGGCACTCTCTTCGGGTTTTCGGTCTGTACTGAAATCAAGGTATTATTGGGAATCCCAGCTTAAATCATAGATACCGTAAGGGATTTTATTCTTTATTTAAAACTTTGCAACAGAACCCCCATGGGCCTCACCTCGCAAGGGAAAAGACAGCCACCGCCCTTAAAACTTCCTGCGTAATCCATTATACAGGTGAATTAAGTGTTGACCAAGCACAATAAAAATTAAGTCATGGGGTTTCATAGGATCCTAAATTTGATCAAATTAAGAATCAGCAAAACATCTTTTGTAGATACCCTTTTTTTAGTTCTTGGAGTTTTTCAAGCTTACGCTGATGAAGGGTAATAGTGTCATCAAGTTGTTTGAAGAAGGTACCGATTTTTTGTTGTTCTTCAATACTTGGTACTGAGATAGGCATCTTAGCCATTTGTTTACCTGATACTTCTATAAATGTCGATCCAGCACCATTTATTTCACCGTAACGTTTTAATTCAGAAGTTCGAGAAAATATAAAATAGCTATTAAGCAAGTCTTTGTATGGAACAATTGATTGAAAGCCTTGATTAGTACACCCTTCTTTTGCAAGAATAGCAGTGTTTCCAATACCTGCACGTGATGTAAAGAGCACTGTTCCCACTGGTAATATATGAGCTGAACTTTTTTGTAAACCAAGTCCAGTGATCTTTTTTTGACTTTCATCGATATAAATCTGGTTACCGATTTCAACGGGTGAGTACCAATCAATATCACCGTTCCAGTATTCAGAAACATTAGTGCTTGGAGTTCCACCACCGATAATATCTGCGACTTCTCCCAACTTACGCTGTTCCCAAGCGTCAGCAAACCCTGCAAATCTTAATTGTGGGAACTTGCTACCATTTTTAGGGAACAGTTTCTGCAAATAGCCATGTTTAAGTTCCTTAAGCTTAGCTAACTTACGCTGATGAAGAACGTTACTGAAGAAATCTCGCCAAATTCCACGCGGGCATCATCATTTAAACCGATTTTAAAGTGACCGTCTTCTGAACGGGCTTTCCAGAAATAGCGCGAATCATCAATTTTATCAGCCATGTTTATCATCCTTTCCTGCGTATATACGCTACTTTCTATTATCGGACTTATATTGGAAATTTGATAGTAGGAGATAATTAATTTTTACAAAGCGTGGGCCAGATAGTTGCCTTCGGTGCATGTTTCCAGTCGATAATAATCGTAATAAAAAACAAACAGGACTGAACAAAATTACTTTCGTCTCAGCCCCTCATAGTGACACTATTAATATTATCGAATATCCAACGGTTGCTTACTCGTCGGCTTTGGAAAGGCCTTGTCGATTTTTGCCAAATCATCCTCATTTAAGGTTAAAGAAGCGGCCTTTACGTTGTCAACTGCATGCTTAGGGTCGCCGGATTGTGGGATAGCCAAGGTACTGCCATCGCGAATTGCCCAAGCCAATAAAATTTGCCAAGGGGTTGCCTGGTGGGCCTCGGCGACTTCTTTAACGGCCGGATTATTAATTAGCTGACCGCGTTCGTCACCGGCAGCTACCGGGGTGTAGGCGATTAGCGGAATCCCCTGTTTTCGCTGCCATGGTAATAGACTGTATTCGATCCCTCGACTACCGAGGTTATAGAGATCTTCGTTTGCGGCAACCTGATCACCGCCTGGGAGGGCAAGCAGTTCTTTCATATCGGGGAGGTCAAAGTTGGAAACACCCCAATGTTTGATCTTACCTTGCTGCTGCAAGGACTGAAGCGTTTCGACGGTTTCACTTAACGGCACAGCACCACGCCAATGATATAGATATAAATCCACGTAATCGGTTCCCAGTAACTTTAAGCTGGTATCCAAGCTGTGGGACATTCTGTCGGCGGAAGCGTTTGAAGGCAGTACCTTATCAATCAGGAACAATTTTTCCCGGTCAATATTGGCAATGGCCTCACCAACCAGACTTTCACTACGGCCGTTACCGTACATTTCCGCGGTATCGATCACGGTTGCGCCGGCGTCAATACCAGCTTGAATGGCTTTGATTTCCTTTGCGCGGGTTGCAGTTGAATTGCCCATGTGCCAAGTACCAAGCCCGATTGCCGGCACCGTTTTGTCGCCAAGATGTAATTCTCTCATAAAAATGAAACCTCCTATTAGTAGAAGTCCGTTTTTCAGCATAAAATCACTTTGCCAAAAAACGTGTATGAAAATATCGTACTTGTTTTCATTATAGGAGTCTTGGCTTAGTTGCGCAAATAGTTCCTACGCGTATTTTTCAATTTGATTAAAAGCCTGGTTAAGTTCGACCGTGGCTTTTAATCAAATTGAATTAAGGGTAACCCATTAATCAATAGGGTTACGTCAAAACGGCGATCAGGATTGACATCTTGAGTACCAGCTAACCGTGGTCGCACTGCATGCCGTACCACTTCATAACTAGATTTACCGCCAGCAACGTCCGCTTTCCAAAATAACTTGAGCGTCACCGTGCCCAGCTTAGCATCATCACGTTCACCTTCCACTTTGCCAATGCCATTTTCGGCGGCTAGTAACTTAGCTGCTTCGTAAGGTGTCGGGACCTCAATCGCCCGTTTAACCTGATTAAATTCGGTATCAGTTAAAGGGTGTCCCTGCAATTTAGCATAGTTATTGTTATTTAATTTATCACGAAAATTAGCCCATAATTGATTCGGCGTCGCACCATACAGGTCTTTTCGTTCCACCCATTGATTACTTCCGGTCGTTAAGGTTTTAACAACTTCTTTTTCAAATGACAGTTCCAACATAAAAACATTCCTTCTCCCACCTTTAAATTACTCACTAGTTTATTATACGCGAAACGATTGGCAAATAGGTTTCATAATTTGTTAATAGGGTAGATTGTAAAAGTGGCCGTAACGTTCTACATCAGCATTTTAATGAAACCGTACCTTTCAAAGTATTACATACCGATGTTACACAAGTATGCTTGGCCGATACTAAGTGGGCTTACGTTTCAGCTATTACTGACGAAGCAAGCAAGGAAGTTTTAGCATTTCAAGTAAGTAATAGTCCTAACAGTAAACTAATTATGGATACACTCGATGAACTCACAGAAAATATTCCGGAAGGAATAAAACCAATAATTCATTCAGATCAAGGTTGGCATTATCAATTGAATTACTATACCGATAAACTCTCTGAAAAAAATTTATACAAAGCATGTCTCGTAAGGGAAACTGTCTTGATAATGCGCCAATTGAAAGCTTCTTTCATCTTCTTAAAACAGAATGTCTTAATGGATTTCCACAGTGTAAAGATATTGGAGAATTCAAGGAAATCACAAAGAATTACGTCGATTGATTTAACAATCGACGAATATCACAGAAAACAAAAGGCATGACTCCCTGCGAATACAGGGAACATGCCTTAGCAGTTTAAAAATATTCAATTTTGTCTAACTTTTGTGTTGCACTTTACGGCTCATGCTGTTTTAGACTCTTTTTTATGCAATTTTGTCTTAGTTTTTAATAATTTAATGCGCTTTAAAGTAGTTTTTTATGATTTGCTTTTTATTAATTTGCTGGCTTTAATGAAATCTCGTTGTATCCAGAATGAGATTAGCAGTGCCAATAGATCAATCAAAATAAAGGCAGCTAATGTCAAAGTATAATTGTGGAACAGTTGATGTGTTAATGATAATAGTAATGGTCCAACAACTCCGGCAGCAGCCCATGCTGTCAGTACATATCCATGAATAGCTCCTAATTCTTTAGTACCAAAGACATCACCTAAGTAGGCTGGGATGACAGAAAAGCCTGCTCCATAACAAGACATCAACAAGCATAATGCAATGACAAATAGGAGCGGTAATTTGAAGATGAGCATGGCTGAAAGCATTACAATATCGAGAATAAAAATGGCACTAAAAGTAGCAGGGCGCCCGATATAATCAGACAAAGTTGCCCATATCAAACGTCCAAAGCCATTGAAAAGGCCTATGATTCCAACCATAATTGCGGCTGTTTGGACAGACATGCCGGTCATACTTTGAGCCATGGGGGATGCAGCTGAGACAAGGCCGATCCCGCATGTAATATTGATAAAGAACATTATCCAAAGAAAAGTGAAGGATTTAGTTTTGAGGGCTTGGTTAGCTGTTAGCTCCGGTCCTCGGGTTAGACGTGTTCCCTTTTTTTGAGAAATGCTATTTTCAGTAGTGCTTGATAGTGCCAGATTTGGACGAACAATAAACTGTGCAGCGAGCAGCATAATAACAAAATAAAATGTTCCTAAGAGATAGAATGTTTGTTCAAGACCAACACTAGCCATTAGCTGTTGAGCAACAGGACCAGTCAGCATTGCTGCAAAACCAAATCCCATAATAGCTAACCCCGTTGCTAAACCGCGTTTGTCTGGAAACCATTTAATAATTGTTGATACAGGGGTAACGTATCCTGCTCCCAGTCCTAAGCCGCCTATGACACCATATGAGAGATATAATAGCCAAATTGAATTTTGATGGATAGCCCAACCAGTCATAATGGTTCCAGTTCCGTAAAGAAAGCTAGCAATAGTTCCCGTTAGTCTAGGGCCTATTTTTTCAACGACTTTGCCCATAAAGGCGGCTGACATTCCCAAGAAGAAAATAGCGATACTAAATGCAAGAGCGACTGAGGATTCTGCCCAACCATTTTGTTTTGCAATTGGATTAGTAAAAACACTCCAAGCATAAACGGAACCAATCATTAAATGAAACATGACACCTGCAAACGCAACAACATAGCGATTTGTTTTCAACACCAATTCCTCCATTTTTGGTAGTATACGAACAATTTAAACGTTGTTCACAACCATTGTTGGCATATAATAATAATATCACATTTATTATCACGTTTAAACAATTAAATTTTAGTATAAGACGAATTTTAACGTTGGCTAATGAAAAGTACATTTAAGTTAGCTATAGTACTGGGAAAAAACAAATTACGGTTGCTGTTTTTGAACAAATAAAAAAGCACAGGGAACCTAAAGTGCTCCATAATTGTTAGACAAGAAATCTAACAGTTATGGAGCACTTTAAACCCATCTTTTAGGAGCTGATCTTTTGTCTAGTATAACCTATTCCGAACGAATTAAAATCGAAACCTTTTGTGAACTAGGGCTGTCCAATATCCAAATGGGCGTTCGGCTGAACCGATCACCGTCAACAATTTCTTATGAATTATCTCGATGTCAACCATATCAGGCTGAATTAGCACAAACAGATGCCGAATACAAGCGATCACGATGTGGTCGGAAAACTAAGCTGAGCGATGAGTTAAAGCAAAAAATTCTCAACCATTTACGTCTAAGCTGGTCACCAGGAATGATTGCTCACGAATTTAAACTAGCGACTAAATCAATTTATAATTGGTTAAATCAAGGGAAAATTGAGTTTTCTTTAAATGATTTGCCTGAACATGGCGTGCGCCAACGGCGTAACCTTGACCACCGTTCTAAATATAATCAATCATTAGGACGGTCAGACGGTCAATTGAACAGCGACCCATCGTGGTTAATCGACGTAATCGCATCGGTGATTTTGAATTAGATACAATTGTTGGCCCCCGTGGGCATAGTAAGGCAGTTTTATTAACCTTAATCGATCGCAAATTACGTTTCCTTTGGGCCTACCGATTAAAAAACCGGACAGCAGTAACTGTTAATGAAGCCCTAAATAAGTTTCTAGCAACTTTTAATGGCCCGGTGCATAGTTTTACGGTGGACCGTGGCACTGAGTTTAGCGGTCTAGTATCACTTGAAGCACAATACGGTATTAAGACCTATTACTGCCATGCTTATACGCCAGCTGAGCGCGGCAGTAATGAACGCTTTAATCGGAATTTACACTATTTTTATCCTAAGGGGACTTATTTTGAGCACATTAGTGCTCAAGATTTAACGACGATGTTACTCCAAATTAACCAGCGACCGCTTAAAATACTCGACAGGCAAACGCCGTATCAGGTTATGCTGACAAATTTGTCCAAAAATTCGGATTAAATTTGCAATCTACCTTATGAATAAAATAAAAGGCTAGTCACTAACCAAAAATTGGTCAGTAACTAGGCTTTTATTAATTAGTATATTTTAGAAATATAAGTTCAGTTTAATTGCGCAATGAGGGTTTAAAAACGTCTATATAAAAATCCCCCGTGTTACTAACACGAGGAATAAGTTACTTTAACGGTAACAGTTTAAAAATTTATTTTAAAAGAGGTAAACTCATCAAGCTATAGGTTTGAATGCTTATCAATATCAACATTATAAAGCTGATAGGAAGGCATCATTAAATGCTGGGATATCCTTTGGTTCGCGACTGGTAATTAGATTACCATCGATCACAACAGCTTTGTCTTCAATGCGTGCACCGGCATAATACAAATCAGTTTGTACAGTTAAATATGCTGTCATTGTACGACCTTGCACTAACCCGGTTTGAATCATTAATTGTGGCCCGTGGCAAATACTTGCTGTTAACTTATTAGTTGCTAAAAAGAACTTAGTAAATTCGACAAACCGTTGGTCTGCACGTAATTGATCTGGTGAAAATCCTCCTGGGATGAACAATGCATCAAAGTCTTGAGGACTCACTTCATCAATGGATTTATCAATGTTAATCTGAGTACCATGCTTACCTTCAACAGTGCCTTTTTCAAAACTGATCGTTGTCACTTTGTGTCCTGCAGACTTAAGAGCCTCTACAGGTTCAGTATATTCAACGTCTTCGACTAGATTAGTCACCAAAACTGCAACTGATTTTGCCATAATCAAATTCCTCCTTGATTTATAGTATATAATATATACCTATAAATAATATACCACAATAAGGCACTTTTTTGTGCTATCATGATCTTTAGAAAAATTTGGTTCCGAAAAGAGTTTTGTTGAAAAAAATCGGGCGCCACAATTGAGCAACGTCTAGTTTTTCAAGAAGCATTAAATTTTGTTCGAGAAGAAGATACGTTCATGGTAGAAGCAATTGATCGTTTGGGAAGAAATTATGATGAGGTTATTCAGACTGTAAATTATCTAAAGCAAAAAAATGTAAAAAGGGGACAAAAATAAAGAAGGTTCGTAAACATAAATGAAGTCTTAAGTTATGAAACTAATTGCGTAGGAAAAGGTTATTATTAGTTACCCGTGGTGCTAGTTAATTTTAATATCCTAAAGAATATCTCAAAGTTCCTTCAAAACGTCGTTGTGCTCGACTTAATAGAACACTGTAAGCCAGTAATATGCTTTCAAATCTACTCTCTAGCCCTTTAACAGAACGTGAGTTGAAATTTTGACAACCTAATTTTTCTAAGGAAGAACAAACAGTCTCAACTGTTTTTCTTTGTTTTCCAAGTAAGCTGTGGTCTAGTTTTTCTGATTTATCCATGTTTTTACGTGGCGGAACGGATATAGTAATGCCCTTAAGGGCAAGCTTTTCATGGATTTTATGGCTAATATATCCTTTGTCCCCTAGGATATTGGGAAGATTCGCTTCTTCCGATAAAGTCTCTAACACTTTCACGTCATGGACACCTGGATTCGTGATTGAGTAAGTAATCGGAAAGCCAGTCTTAGTAACGATCATATGAATTTTAAGACCATAAAAATAAGATTTTTTTGTTGAGTTATAGCCAACTTTGGCTATTTGGTTCTGTTGCAAAGTTTTAAATCTACTATCAAATAAGGTAGAATAATAGAAAAAGATAGCAGGAGGAATGACGATGAATCATTTTAAAGGAAAGCAATTTCAGCAGGATGTGATTATTGTAGCCGTGGGCTACTATCTTCGTTATAACCTTAGCTATCGTGAAGTTCAAGAAATCTTATATGATCGTGGCATTAACGTTTCTCATACAACGATTTATCGTTGGGTGCAAGAATATGGCAAACTACTCTATCAAATTTGGAAAAAGAAAAATAAAAAATCCTTTTATTCATGGAAAATGGATGAAACGTACATCAAAATTAAAGGAAAATGGCATTATTTGTATCGAGCCATCGATGCAGATGGTTTAACCTTGGATATTTGGTTACGTAAAAAACGGGACACACAAGCAGCGTATGCTTTTCTTAAGCGGTTAGTGAAGCAGTTTGATGAACCGAAGGTTGTGGTCACAGATAAAGCCCCCTCTATTACAAGTGCCTTTAAGAAACTAAAAGAATACGGCGGCTTTTATCAAGGGACAGAACATCGTACCATTAAATACCTGAATAATTTGATTGAACAAGACCATCGTCCAGTAAAGAGACGCAATAAATTCTATCGAAGTTTACGCACTGCCTCTACCACGATTAAAGGCATGGAAGCCATTCGAGGACTATATAAGAAAACCCGAAAAGAAGGCACTCTCTTCGGGTTTTCGGTCTGTACTGAAATCAAGGTATTATTGGGAATCCCAGCTTAAATCATAGATACCGTAAGGGAATTTATTCTTTATTTAAAACTTTGCAACAGAACCATTGAAACTATACACGCTTTATATAAAATTAGCCAAAGAGACAAAAGTCTCTTTGGCTTTTCAGTGATTCATGAGATGAATACATTAATGAGTATCTAAGCATAAAATCAAAAATTAATTGGAAACTCTTTATTAATTTTTTAACTTTGCAACAGAACCATCTTAAATAATACGCAAGGCTTCCTATTTGAATTATAGGTTTAATTTAATAAAAGATATTGTGATTTAGATACTCATCTAACTATTTAATTTATTTTTCGAACTATTAATAGCAGGTAATAAAATTCGTTTAAACACAGGAACTAATACAAGATAAAAGATTAAATTACCCGTTCCATGGAGGATATCAAAAAATAATCCTTGAAAATAATAGGCCCAAAAAGAAGGTAGTTGATATATAAAGACTTCAACTCTCGATACGATCAATCCGTAAAGAAGGCCACATAAAAATGCAATGATTGCTTGGATAGAGATGTGATGCTTAATCAGGGCACAGTTAGATAAAAAATGAAAAACCGTAACGATACTACTGAAGGCGATCAGTTGGCTGATTGTCCAACTACCCATTCCTAAATAAAGGTTCGTGCCTAATAAGCTTACTAAAGTAACGATTAAAGCATCTGTATAACTTCCATAAAAAGCGAGTAAAAGTAGAATGGCTGTCATGGGTTGTACATTCGGTATCCAATTAAAAAGGATTCTACCAACAATACAGGCGGCACTAAATAAAGCGAGGGTGGTAATCCTTCTGATTGGAAAGCGTGAATTAGAGGTTGGTAACACTAGGAAAACTCCCTTGTTTTAATTGATAATAGTTCTCATTGTATCAGAATAAAAATTAATTACAAGATTGAATTACACTTTATATAGTACTATAATCATTGGTGGGCACAATATGTTGTGTTTGTTAATGGTAAAGGTGGTATTATTTAATGGATTATCCTAAAAAATATATAGAAAAATTAAATCAAGATATCTCTTCTTATAAAGAAGTCGCTAAGATAACTGCAGAAATGACTCAAACATTTGATGGGATTTCAAGATTAATCATGCTTGATCGCTATGCATTTAAAGATATGAGCGGAAAAACTTTGACAGTCGGGGATTTGGTTATTTTAACAACCCATGCTGATCCACAATATCCAGCAAGAGGGATCGGAAAAATTGAAGAAATCAATAAGGAACAGTTGATAATTCGAATTGAGGAAGAATTTCAAAGCTCGTTAACTGATCCAGAAGAAATTGCTTCAGGACGAGTGATTCGAAATATAAATGAGGTTGAGAAACCGCTTGAACTTTATTTTGAACAAATTGCAGCTCGTGTTGCTAGAGGAATCTCTGATATTGAAGGAGAAAAAAAAGCTCAGTTTTTTACCGAGTTTTATCAGCATTTGACAGAGCAAAATCTCATTCCTGCTGGTCGTGTACTTTATGGTGCAGGAACGAATTCAGAAGTAACATACTTTAATTGCTACGTTATGCCATTCATCCATGACTCTCGTGGGGGCCTAGCAAAACATCGTCAAGAAGTGATGGAGATTATGAGTCGCGGTGGCGGTGTAGGAACGAACGGTTCAACGCTACGGCCAAAATCGGCGATCGTCCACGGGGTGAATGGGAAATCATCAGGTTCAGTTTCGTGGCTCAATGACTTAGCTAATTTGACGAATTTAGTTGAACAAGGCGGGAGTCGTCGGGGAGCACAAATGATCATGTTGAATGATTGGCATCCAGATATTTTTGAATTCATTATCTCTAAGATTCAGAATCCGGCCATCTTACAAAATTTGATCCACACTAGCCAAAGTCCGACAGTGCGCCAATTAGCTAGTGAAAAACTGACTTTTGAACCACTGACAGCAAATGAAAAAGAATGGTTAGAATTTTTGGTTGATCATCCGACAAATGATATGGAGGATAAATTTTTAAAAACGGCTCAACAGAAATTAAAAGCGGGTGGTACGTACAGTGTGAAAGACCCTGATTTCTTGACCGGAGCCAATATCTCCGTCTGTTTAACAAAAGAATTTATGGAAGCTGTCGAAACCGACCAAACTTATGAGTTACGCTTTCCAGCAATCGAAGACTATGACGCTAGTGAAATGGCTGATTATGATCAACATTGGATGGAAATTGGAGATGTCAGAGAATGGGCTGAAACAGGGCGTAAAGTAAAAATACATCAAACGATCAAGGCTCGCGAATTGTGGGATTTGATTACTTATTGTGCAACATATTCAGCAGAACCGGGAATATTTTTTATCGATAATGCTAATGAGATGACCAATGCTCAAGCCTACGGACAAAAGGTAGTTGCAACCAATCCATGTGGGGAACAGCCATTGACGCCTTATGCGGTATGCAATCTAGCAGCAATTAATTTAGCCAATATGGTTGATAAAAAAACGAAAGTTGTCGACTTTGAAAAATTAACTGATGTCGTAAGAGCTAGTGTTCGTTTTCAGGACAATGTAATTGATGCGACGCCTTACTTTTTTAAAAAAAATGAGCAGCAAGCTAAAGGTGAACGACGCGTTGGACTTGGGGTCATGGGATTGGCAGATTTATTGATTTATTGTGAAAAAGTCTATGGATCTGAAGATGGAAACCGTTTAGTAGATCAAGTATTTGAAAAAATTGCTGTTACGGCTTATCAAACGTCCGTCGAACTAGCAAAAGAAAAAGGCAGCTTCCCATTTTTAGTAGGCAAAACAGTCGAGGAAACAACCGCGCTTCGTCAACGTTTTATTGAATCGGGTTATATGAAGAAGATGCCGGAATCAATCCGACAAGCGATTCTAAAATACGGTATTCGTAATTCTCATTTACTAACAGTCGCACCAACAGGGTCAACGGGTACTATGGCTGGTGTTTCAACCGGACTAGAACCATATTTCTCTTTTTCTTATTTTAGAAGTGGTCGCTTAGGAAAATTCATTGAAGTTAACGCTGAAATAGTCAGTGAATATTTAGAAAAAAATCCAGAGAAAACTGCGGATAATCTACCACCATTCTTTGTCACTGCCATGGAGCTTTCACCAAAAGATCACGTGAGTGTTCAATGTACGATCCAACGTTGGGTAGATAGCTCTATCTCAAAAACAGTCAATGCACCTAAGGGTTATCAAGTGAAACAAGTAGCTGCGATCTATGAAGATCTGTATCAAGGCGGTGCTAAAGGTGGAACTGTCTATGTGGATGGTAGCAGGGATTCGCAAGTGTTGACACTTGAAGCAGATGACAATGTATTTGAAGAACCTGTAGTAGGGGTGGCAGATAATCAAATTACTCTTGACTCATTAGAATCATCAGAAGCAGAAGAAATATGTCCGATTTGCCATGAGGGTAGAATTGAAGAAATTGGTGGTTGCAGTACCTGCACTAACTGTAAAGTACAACTAAAATGTGGCTTGTAAAAGGAGCTATTCGATGAAAATTTATACTAAAAGCGGCGATAAAGGAAATACTAGTATTATTGGTGGAGAAAGAATAAAAAAATCTGACGCTCGCGTTTGTGCTTACGGTAGCGTTGATGAAGTAAATTCTTGGGTCGGTAAAATTATTTCAGAGTTGGATGATAAAAAGTTTGAGCTGTTGAAAAAAGAACTAGTTGTATTACAAATTTTACTTTTTGATATTGGAACAGACTTGGCTACACCCATCGGGATTAAAGAAATGATTGTAGGGAAAGAAGAAGTAACTAAGATTGAAACGCTGATTGATTTTTATCAAGCAAAAGTTCCAGTCATTGAAAAATTTATCTTACCTGGAGGACATCCGGTGGCATGCGATATGCAAATTACACGAACAGTTATTCGTCGGGCAGAACGTGAAATCACACGATTGATTGTTTCAGATGAACCTATCAATTTACATGCATACAAAATTATGAATCGCTTATCAGATTTATTTTTTGTACTTGCACGTTATGTAAATCATGTTTATGCTACCAAAGAGCCATTTTATGAACGAGCAGGGAAGGTATTCCATTAAGAGAGGGTTTTAAACTTGAAAAAATTAGCAACATTATTAACCGTTTTTATCGGACTATTCATTATGACAGGGTGCCAATCAAATCAAAATGATCAAGCCTCTTCAAAAGCATCCACTCAAGCAACAAGCGAGGTTGCTAAATCAAGCGCGCTGATAAAATTGACTGATAGTGATAAAGAGATCACTTCAAAAACAGTCACTTACAAATCAGGAGAATCATTATTGGTAATTTTAAAGGCTAACTTTGAAGTAAAAGAAAGGGATGGCTTTATTACTTCAATTGATGGTCATGCGCAAGATGAGAGTCAAAATAAATACTGGACATTCACTATCAATGGAAAAATGGGTGAAAAAGGCGCAGGTGAAACTACATTAGATAATGATGATCAGGTAGTTTTCAATTTGGGTGTATTTAAATAAAAATTATCGTTCTTTACAGCAATTGGGCGATAATTAAGTATGAGAAAATTATTAGTTTTTAAAGGAATATGTTAATTTTAAAACACGTTCAAACCAATCATTTCGAAGGGTTTGAACGTGTTTTTTGGTTCTGTTGCAAAGTTTTATCTAAATACCTATTTAGTGTAAAATAGCTGAAACTAAAACATAAGGAGAATTACCATGTCCAATTTTAAAGGTAAACAATTTGAAAAGGATATTATCATGGTAGCCGTATGCTACTATTTAAGATATAACTTAAGTTATCGTGATGTTTCAGAAATCCTTAACGAACGTGGAATCAATGTTTGTCACACGACGGTTTATCGATGGGTACAAGAATATAGTCAAGTTATTTATTGCTTATGGAAGAAAAGAAATAAATCTGTTGGCGATTCCTGGAGAATGGATGAAACTTATATTAAGGTAAAAGGAAAGTGGCACTATTTGTATCGATCCATTGATTCTTCGGGGATAACATTAGATATTTGGTTGCGAAAAAAGCGTGATAAACAAGCAGCTTATGCTTTCTTTAAACGATTGATCAAACAATTTGGAGAACCTAAAGTTCTTGTCACTGATAAAGCCCCTTCACTAAGTAGTGCGTTTAATCAATTGCATTCTGAAGGATTATTTTCTAAGACTGAACACCGAACAAATAAATACTTGAATAATATCATTGAACAGGATCATCGATCCATCAAGAAAAGGCACAAATTATATCAGTCCGTAAGGACTGCTTCCTCAACAATTAAAGGAATTGAAACCATACACGCTTTATATAAAATTAGCCAAAGAGACAAAAGTCTCTTTGGCTTTTCAGTGATTCATGAGATGAATACATTAATGAGTATCTAAGCATAAAATCAAAAATTAATTGGAAACTCTTTATTAATTTTTTAACTTTGCAACAGAACCATTAAAGGTCTTTACCTTTGCGGAAAGCCTGGGTGGTGTGGAAAGTCTCATCACGTATCCAACGACACAGACCCACGCAGATATTCCTCAAGAGGTACGAGAATCTTATGGATTGACGCCGGATCTTTTACGGATCTCCATTGGGATCGAAAGTAGTAAAGATTTGATCGATGACTTAGAAAATGCACTGAAGATATTCAAATAACCCAACCACAGATCAGCTAGTGAAAAACTTACTTTTGTAGAGTAATTTTATTGACAGTTTTAGTTGTATAGGATAATGTTACACTACATATGAATAGTGAGTCCGATGTTTTCGGTTGACGGCAACAGGGATTAACCATTTCTCCTTTGAAAAAGTAGGTTGTTTTGAGAAACAGAGGGGAAATTGGTCTAGTTGGACCATTCGAAAAGGAAATAGGACGATTGATCTGAGGAGGGAACAAAAGGGGAAAAAAGGGATGAAAAGAAATGTAGTAAATGTGTTGACGACAGGAGTGATTGGGCTGCTTGCCTTGTTTAGCTTGGCTGCCTGTGGCACCAACCAAGCGGATGAAGAAACGACCGTCGTCAAATTAGGTGTCGTTGGCGAACAAAATGAAGCCTGGGAACATGTGCAAGAAGAATTGAAGGAAAACGAAAATATCGACTTGCAACTGGTGAAGTTCACCGATTATCGCCAACCAATCGTCGCACTAGAGGATGGGTCAATCGATCTTCACGCAGCATTGACGGAAATTTTTATGGATAATGTCAACGAAGAAAGTGGTTATTCCAACACGACGATTGCGTATACGACATTAAACCCACTTGGTATTTATTCCGATAAAATCACTGATGTCAGCGAATTGGCAGATGGTGCTACGGTGGCTTTACCCAATGATGTGTCAAATGAAAGCCGCGCACTATTACTCTTACAAACGGCCGGTTTGATCACTTTGGATGAATCAAAAGGGTTACTGCCAACAACGAGTGATGTCACTGAGAATCCCAAAGCCTTGAAATTTGAGCTGCTTGATTCCAATCAAACGGCTCGGGCAATGACCGATGTCGACATCTCTTTGATCAACA
Organism: Enterococcus sp. E4-223; assembly: GCF_035727065.1. Classification (NCBI taxonomy): domain Bacteria; kingdom Bacillati; phylum Bacillota; class Bacilli; order Lactobacillales; family Enterococcaceae; genus Enterococcus; species Enterococcus sp. E4-223. Next base: position 104,464 of record NZ_JAPMLH010000008.1, read on the forward strand.
ACGGCATGGCAGTCGATGCTGGCTTGGTTCCTACAGAAGATGCGATTTTCTTAGAACCTGTGGCTGACTCCTCCACGCCCTATTATAATGTCATTGCTGCGCGAGCAGACGAAGCAGAAAATGATGTGTACCAAACGGTCGTAGCGTATTACCAGACCGATGAAGTAAAAGCAATTATTGACGAAGTTACCAAGAAATCAAGTATCCCTGTTTGGGAATAAAAAGCAAAAAATCTACTATAATTATATAGGAACAGGAAGTAGGATGGAAAAATGATCAATTGGAAAAAAGGTTTAGCAAGTGTTGCCGTCGTCGGACTAGGATTCGTTCTAGCAGCTTGCGGTGGATCAAATACAGAGGAAACGGCAACCAGCAGTGCAGCTGGTGCTGGCGATGATGCAACATTCACTTATGCCATCAGCGGGGACCCATCGTCCACCAACCCGATCAACACCAGTGATCGCTGGGGCTTGACAGTGACAAACATGATCTATTCTCCACTCGTTACAGTGGAAGCAGATGGAACAACACAAAATGCGTTAGCAGAATCAGTGGAACCGGCGGAAGACGGCCTTTCATTGACCGTGCATTTGAAACAAGATGTCAAATGGTCTGATGGCGAAGATTTTACTGCCGATGACGTTGTTTTCACGTATGAACAAAAAGTCAAAAAAGAAAACGGCAATGCCGATTCGCTTTGGGTCGACGACCAGCCGATCGCGATCGAAAAAGTGGATGAATACACCGTGAAATTTGTGTTGCCAACACCGAGTGCAGCAGCGATCAGCAATATCGCAACCGAAACATACATCATTCCAGAGCACATCTTTAAAGATGTTAGCGACTTTTCGGTCAGTGAACTGCCTGAAAAACCAGTTGGTACGGGTCCATATCAATTGAAAGAATACAAACGTGGTGAGTACTTTACTTTTGAAGCCAATGAAAACTATTATGGCGGCAAGCCTTCGATTCAAAACGTGACCTTGCGGATCATTGAAAGTACTGATACGGCCAAAGTTGCTTTGCAAAAAGGGGAAGTTGATGCAGCCGTTGTTTTGCCTTCAGATATCGAAGACTTAGATGATACGCAAATTTCTGTTTATCCCTATACAGAAAACCGCATCGGATACTTAGGCTTAAATACTCATTCAGATGCATTACAAGATGTGAAGGTCCGTCAAGCAGTATTGTTTGCTTTGAACAAAGATGAATTAAATCAAGCAGCGTATTTAGATGAAGACTATTATGCAACACCGTATTCATTCTTACCACCGAACAATCCATACGTTACCGAAGATGTCGAGAAATATGAAACAAATGCTGAAAAAGCAAAAGAGCTTTTACAAGAAGCAGGTGTCACTGATTTGTCATTGAACTTGGCGTTCAACTCAACTGACCCAGCTCAAACGATCCAAGCTACGTTGATCCAACAACAATTGCAACAAGCAGGCATTACAGTTACCCTTGAAGGGGGCGATGGTACTGCGATCTTCACTGAGTTGAAAAAACCTGATTCAACGAAATACAACCTGTTCCTTGGCGGGTATATCATGGGGAATGACCCTGACTTATACGGCAGTTTATTCGAAACTGGCGGCAGTGCCAACTACTTCCAAAGCAATAGCGAAACCATTGACAATTTGTTTGCGCAAGCAGCAGTTGAATTGGACACAGACAAGCGTGAAGCATTGTACGATGATCTGCAAAAAGCCATTGCTGACGAAGCGATCATTTACCCAATCGTTGACAACAAGAAAATCTTAGCGGTCAATAACCGAATTGGTAATGTAGAAGATGCAGGCTTGATTCCAATCTATACATTCGAAGATATGTCTAAATTGACAATCAAGTAAATCCATTGGCTGTGATAAAGAGGAATCTTTTTTATCACAGCTTTTTTCTATGAAAAAGAAAGAAGGTCAATTATGTTTCGATATATTGCAAAACGAGTATTGCAAGCAATCCCTTTGCTATTTGTGATCTCTTTTATCGTATTCTCACTTATACATATCGCCCCGTATGATGTGATCGATTCCATCACGACACCGAATATGTCACAAGAGCAAATCGATCTGTTGCGGCAGCGCTATGGCTTGGATCAACCCTTTTTGGTTCAATATTTTCTTTGGATCAGAAATGTTCTTACTGGTAATCTTGGCTTTTCGTTGGTTTCTCAAAGCAGCATTTCACAAGAACTTGCGACTCGGATCCCGAATACGATGCGGCTAGTGATCCCTGCATATTTGACGGCTTTATTGCTGGCGATCATTTTAGGTCTGTTAGCCGCTGCCAACAAAGGAAAGATTTGGGATCGGATCATTGATGCTGTAGCATCTCTAGGGATCGCCGTGCCGACCTTCTGGTTTGCGATGATCTTGATTTATGTATTTGGTTACTTATTGAATATGTTCCCGATCATTGGCATGTATACAGTCGGCAAAGAAGGGGATTTTGGCGATTTTCTGCAGCACTTTATTTTGCCTTATATCACATTGACTGTCGCCTTCTTCCCAGATTTGACAAGGTATATTCGGGCATCAGCGACTCAGCAAGTATCAGAAGACTACGTAATGGTGCAACGGGCATTCCACGCCAGCAAATGGCAGATTTTCAGTCGTCACATTAGTCGCAATATTTTGATTCCCGTTGTCACCCAAATCGGCTTGGCGTTACCGATGTTGGTCACAGGAGCGATTATCACAGAAACGATCTACGGCTGGCCGGGCGTCGGACCTTACTTGATGGGTGCAACGAAAAGCCTCGATTATCCTGTGATCATGGCGATCATGCTGCTGTCAGCAACACTGGTCATCTTAGGGAATTTGTTAGCGGATGTATTATATTCCGTGGTTGATCCACGTATCCGTAAAGGAGGGAGCAAGTAATGAAACGTTTCAAAAAAATCAGTGAAGTCATGCTTGCTTCGCCCATCTATACTTTTTCTGTCGTTTTCTTGACCCTATTGATCGTTCTATCGCTTGTTGCACCTTTGATCCCGATCGATCCCAATGCAACGGATGTCAGCAACATGTCACAGCCACCGAGTTGGTCTCATTTATTTGGGACTGATGAAGTGGGGCGGGATTACTTTATTCGGGTCGTCTACGGCGGTCGGGTGTCCTTGTTTGTAGGTGTTTTGGCAATGATCACTGCGACGTTTATCGGGACCCTTGTCGGTCTTGTTTCTGGCTACTTTGGCGGATGGATCGATAACTTGCTGATGCGGCTCGTCGATGTGTTGTCATCGATTCCTTGGCTGGTGTTAGTGATCGTTTTGAGCGTTTTTTTACGTCCTGGACTAACCACGATCATTATTGTGATCGGCGGGTTTTCATGGATGAACATCGCTCGTTTGATTCGTGGTGAAACGTTAGCAGCGAAAGAACGGGAGTATGTTGCTTACGGGAAATTTATCGGCCGTTCTTCATTCAGTATTATCGTGAAGCATGTTTTCCCAGCAGTACTGCCAACCTTGATCGTTGCGGCATCCGCAAGTATTTCTGGGGCGATCATGACCGAATCAGCGTTGAGCTTCCTCGGATTAGGCATTCAGCAGCCGATGGCTTCGTGGGGCAGTCTGTTGCAAAATGCGCAAAACAGCTTGCAGCGGGCACCATACATGGCGATCCTTCCAGGGCTCTTTGTTATTTTCACCATCTATTCCTTCAACAACATCGGCGACATGATCAAACATGTCTTGCAAAGGGAGGTGTGACCGATGAAGACAGAATTGTTAGCGATCGAAGCGTTGAATGTGACGTTTCACAGCAAAACCGGTCCGAAACCGTTAGTCAAAAAGCTGGATCTAGTGATTCCAAAAGGCAAAGTGGTTGGGATCGTCGGCGAATCTGGTAGTGGCAAAAGTATGACCATGAAAAGTGTCATGGATCTTTTGCCTGATAAGGTGACCGATCACTATGCCAGTTATACATTTGAAGGAGCAGCAGTGACCGATCGTCGAACATTACCGATCGCCATGATTTTTCAAGACCCGATGACTTCGTTGAATCCTTTGCGTACGATTGGCTATCATTTGATCGAAGTGATTCGCCGCTCACAAAACGTATCGAAAAAAGCAGCTCAAGAAATCGCCGTCAAAGAGTTAGAAAAAGTCGGCATACCTTTTCCAGTACAACGTATGAAACAATATCCCCACGAGTTATCAGGAGGGATGCGTCAGCGGGTGATGATCGCCATGGCTTTATTGGCGCAACCGAAATTGCTGATCGCAGATGAACCGACGACGGCTTTAGATGTGACGATCCAAGCACAGATTTTGGCCTTGATCAAAAACCTGCAAAGAGAGAACCAGCTTTCCGTCGTCCTTGTGACCCATGACTTTGGGGTCGTTGCAGGAATGTGCGACTTTATTAAAGTGATGTATCAAGGTCGAGTCGTGGAAGAAGGCACCACGGAAGAGATCTTTTATCAACCTGCGCATCCTTATACGAAACAATTATTGCAAGCGGCACATTTAGGCGACAAGCATGCCGAATTAAAAGTCTTTGACTATCATGAGACATTGGCAAATGAGTTGCAAGAAACGCAGTTATCTAAGACCCATCGCGTTTGGTGCAATCAGGAGGTGACAGAATAATGGAAGAACTGATTCGCGTAGAACATGCGACGAAAACCTTTCGCAGCAAAAACTGGCGCGGCACTGTCAGTGAAGTCCGAGCGGTCGAAGATGTCAGTCTAACGATCCATCGGGGCGAGACATTGGGGCTAGTAGGGGAATCTGGGAGTGGGAAAACCACTTTAGGACGCAGTATTTTAAATTTAGAGACTTTAACAAGCGGGGAGATTTTCTTTGAAGGCAAAGAGCTAACAGCATTGACGGCAGAAGATCGCAAAGCAGCGTATCAGCAAATGCAGATCATTTTCCAAGATCCGTATTCATCATTGAATCCCCGCATGACGGCACTTGAACTGGTGATGGAGCCGTTGTATCATGAAACGAAAGATGCTGCCCGAGCGAAAGCCAAAGAAATCTTAGCGATCGTCGGGATCACGGGTGATGATGTCCATAAACTGCCCCGCAGTTTCAGCGGCGGACAACGGCAACGGATCGGCATCGCTCGTGCGGTGGTCAATCGCCCGGCGTTCGTCTTGTGTGATGAACCGACTTCGGCATTAGATGTCTCCATTCAGGCTCAGATCATCCAATTGCTGCTGCGTTTGCAAAAAGAGTTTTCATTGTCTTATTTGTTCATTTCCCATGACTTGTCCGTGATTCGTCATATCAGTGACCGAACAGCCGTCATGTATCAAGGGAAACTAGTTGAATTGGCACCCACCGACCGTTTGTTTGACAATCCGCTGCATCCCTACACGAAGAAATTATTAGCAGCAGCGCCGATCGCTGATCCTGTGTTAGCAAGAGGTGCGATGGAACAAACGGAGATTCAAAGCACGATTACTTTGACACCATTGTATGAATGGGTCGAAGTTGAACCAGATCATTTTGTGAGGAGAGAAAAACGATGACAGTAGAAACATTGACGATCCATCAAGGAAGCGACAAACTTGAAATGACGACCCCAACTGGCAATTGGGTGTTAGCACGGGAAAAAGGCTATTCGCCAGTCCAAATGCTGGTGAGTGCGGTCGCTGCTTGCGGTGGCTATGTATACGCATCCGTCTTAGAGAATTCAAAAATCACAGCAGAAATCGAAAAGATCGAAGTCAGCTATGACCGAGACGACAACAAAAAAGCCCAACCAGTCAGTGCCATCCACATTCAGTTTTATGCGAAAATCGCTGAAGCCGACCATGACAAAGCGACCCGTTGCCTAAAACTCGTTTCACCAAATTGCCCCGTAATCCAATCATTAGATCCAGCGATCGAAGTGACGGAAACGGTGACGTTTATTTAATCGAAAAAGACTTTGTGTGCCTGAAACCAATAGGCGTACAAAGTCTTTTGGCTCTATAATTTATGGGACTGATGAATCAGAATTGATTCTTCAGTCCCATTTTCATTTTAGGTATTAAAAAACATATCGTTCTCTAGTATGATTAAATCACCACAAAATAAACAACTGAGAGGACGATATGCTATATGAATGATTCTATCAAAAAAATGCTGAGAATAATAGAGAAAGATTTGATGATTACAGAGGTCTCTTACGAGACCCTTCAGAAGAAAAAGACGTTGGTCGTCGATGCTGTTCTCTCGCCTACTCCTCGTGCTTGTAGAAGTTGTGGTTCTACTGTGGTAGATGGAAACGGGAAAGCAATTATAGTGAAAAATGGGAAGAAGGAAACGATTGTCCGTTTTGAACAATAAAATCATATGCCTTTGGTTATGCGCCTAAAAAAGCAGCGCTATACCTGTAAAAACTGTCGCACCCATTGGACTGCTCAAAGTTATTTTGTCCAACCCAGACATTCAATCGCAAATCATGTTAGATATAAAATTGCTTCTTTACTGACTGAAAAAGTATCTTTATCTTTTATTGCGAAAAGCTGTCAGGTATCTTTGACCACCGTTATTCGTACATTGAAAGAGTTTAAAAGCTATTTACCAAAGCAATCTAAGAAGATTCTCCCCAGAGTATTGATGGTTGATGAATTTCGTTCGCATGCTTCTATAGAAGATAAAATGAGCTTTATTTGTGCAGATGGCGAAACAGGAAAATTAATAGATGTTTTGCCTACGCGTAAATTACCTCGATTAACAAGCTATTTCTTAGGTTGTACCAATCCAGAAGAAGTAGAATTCTTGGTGACAGACATGAACGCCGCCTACTTCCAGCTCACCAAACGTGTTCTGCCAAATGCGAAAGTCGTGATTGATCGGTTTCATATTGTCAAACACATGAATCAAGCGTTCAATGAGTTGCGTATCCGTGAAATGAATGAACTTCGTAAAGCCGGACAGAAAAGCCAGGCAGAAAAACTGAAAAAGAACTGGCGCTTTTTGCTAAAAAATCGTGCAAACATCAACCATTATGAATACAAAACATGGAAAAGTTTCCGAGCACCAAAATACCCATTTCTTACTGAAGCAATGATGATTGATCGATTGCTTGAGTTTTCTCCGCCCCTAAAGGAGGCGTATCCCTTTTTTCATGAATTAGTTGAAGCCTTTCGAGACAAAGACCTGACTTATTTTTCTCCTTATTGGCAGAACTTCCCGAAACGTTAGATGACAGCTTTCGGGAAAAGCTTCAAAACCTTCTGACCTATGAAGAAGGCATCACCAACGCAATGATCTATCCTTATTCCAATGGAAAAATAGAAGCGAAGAATACCCACATAAAGACAATGAAACGAGTATCCTACGGATTTAAATCATTTGAGAACATGAGAATTAGAATCTTTTTGATCAATCAATTAATCAATGTAAGATAACAAAAAATCTGAGCCAGAATGTGGTTCATTCTGACTCAGATTTGATTTTGCACAACTCATCAGTCCTTATTGACAAAGAGCCTACTAAGATCTTTAACTTTTACGCCATCCTAATCATTTTTTCGCCCATGAATAATTTTTTCTGTTATTAAGTTAAAACCCTTTTTTAAGATATTGTAAATTAATAAGCATGATTTTAGACTACTGGATTTTTAGAATTGCAACCTAATTTCAATCCGTAACTAGTCTATCTTTTATCAATAATACAAGATAACAAGTGTAGATTAAACGGAGCAGGGACTATAAGTTAAGCTAGATGACGTCTCCCATTAGTTTAAAACTTTATAAGGTGTGAATTGCAATAATCAAGAGGGAAAAAGTTGAGCAAATCTTAAAAAAAGATAATTGAGATTATGATGAGTTTAAAGAGAAGGCTACTAGAAAAAATTTATGACTATTTTACAGCAGAAAATTGCTGTTTTAGATAACGATGATGAAGTGGAAGAATAGGTCTACTCTCTTTTTGTTTTACAGGAAAGAATGATGAATGTGCTGACAAAACTATACTGTTGGATTTTTCTGACATACTAACAACAAGCATCATCCTTAGTAGTTAAATGCAATCAATATAAGCAGTTTAATTTTCACTTGTAACCTGTAAAAATAGGGAAGCTTATGTATATTGGGATATAAAGTATAGCTAGAAATATTGAGCGAATTTTTTATTAGTACACTAAAGATGTTAAGTTGAATCTAAATAAATCAAAGAATTACTTTAGAATTTTCAGTTTAACTTCCGGATCGCTATTCTTCAAATTTGATTTTTAGAGTATAATAGGCAAAAATTCATTTTGAAGGAATGATCAGTATGCCTAAAGTGGCTGTAATGGCGGGAACACCTATTGATACTAGGATGGGAGCTGATCTATTGAACGAAATTTCCTGTGAATTGTTAGAAGTACCTATTTCAGAAAATCCAGCTCAACAGACCTATTTCCAAACACTTCCAGTCTTCGAAAAGATGCACCAAATTGAAGTGAAAATAAAAGATCTACAGAGTAAAAAAATTGATTTACTGTTGGTTTATTGTAATTCACTGAGTGCATCGATTGATTTTGATTTTCTGGCTAAGAAATATTCAATGAAGATTATCACACCATTTCAAGTATATGCGGATTTGGCTCAAAAACACGAGCGTATTGGTGTGTTGACCGCTAATGGTCAAGGAGCGGCTGGAATAGAAAGTGTTTTAGTGCAGCACCATTCAACAATACGAGTTTATAATGTCACGAATCTGGATTGGGTACATGCGGTGGAAGCAAAGATCCACCCTAGTATTATTGTAGAACAATTTGGACTGACGGATTCAATGAGTTTTTTTATGAAAAATCAAGTCGAAGCGATTTTGATCGGTTGTACTCATTTTCCTTATTTTCTTACAGAATATCAGTCCAGAACGAGAATTCCTTGTATCAATCCAGATGATGCATTAATAGAAAAAGTCAAATCAATACTTTAATAAGCATTGGTTTGACACAGACAATAACTTAGGATTTTTTTGTTTTATTTTTTAGCCAAATAAGCATCAATGTGTGTTTTTATTTTTTCAAAGTCTCTCTCCAAAAATAAAATAGTCGGAATCTGAATGACCGGCAAATTACGCTCATTATTAAACGGTCCAAAGGGCTCTGGTAGCACCAATAGATCAATCATATCCTTATCTTTGGTATAATTTGCTGATACGTCATAATACTGAGAGAAAAAAGCTAAAAGATCATCAATGTTACGTCTAGCGCGGGTCGCAAATATTGTGGTAGAACCAACGCCACTATTAGAAGTAAGCATAAAATAGATTTTAGTCATTACGAATTCTCCTTTTTAAATAAAATATAGCGGTAGCTTTATGTTTGACTAACTATGCTTGCAAATAAAGTTAAAATTATAAGAAAAGGGGAATAAGAGCATGTTAAACAAAAGAATAGCAAATAAAAATGATTATAAATTAGTTTTAGAAATTTGGGAGAAGTCAGTAAAGCAAACCCATGATTTTCTAGCTGAAGCAGATTTTAATTTTTATAAAGCAATCATTCCTGAGAACTTAGATGAGGTTAAACTTTATTTATGGGAAGATAACGGAGAAATTGTCGGTTTTAGTGGTGTAAGTGCAGAAGAATTAGTTATGCTATTTCTTGATCCAGATTTTATTGGTAAGCGATATGGTAGTCAAATATTAATTGAGCTGATTGAAACTGAAGATATAAAAAGAATTGATGTTAATAGTCAAAATAAATATGCAAAACATTTTTATTTAAGCCATGGATTTGAAATTGAATCTGAAGAAGACTTAGATGGTTTTGGTAAACCATACCCTATAACGCATTTAGTAAAAAAATAATTCATGAATGGTTTATTACCTGATTGAACATGAATAAAAGTAATATTTTTATTTTGATGGCCTATTTCTAGGTTATGAATTATCCAGATCAAATTTGTGTATTACATTCAGTAATAAGGTGCTTATCTTAGGATCAACTTATGATACTAGCTGACCAAGGATGTACCAGTTATAGAAAATCAGTTAAAGTAAAAATGATAAAAATCTTATGTCAACACTGATTTAGGCTGACCTGTGGGTTAGGAGAAAGACAGGTCGATAGCTTTTAATACAAAAAATGGATTGTATGTATCTAGATAGTTAACTGAAATTAGAAATGTTCTTATTTTTAACGGAGTAAGAAAAATAGGCTGCTTTAGGTCTGAATACTTTTTCAATATAATGAAGATATCAAAGGCGACAGGAGTGTTTTTATGAATAAGAATCCTCATAATCTAAAGTTGGTAGCAGTAGATATGGATGGAACATTTGCTCGTACTGATTACACATACGATATCCCAAGGTTCAAGGCTGTTTTATCGCGAATGAAAGCTGTTGATTGTCAATTTGTTGTTGCAAGTGGAAATCAATACTACCAATTGAGATCGTTATTTCCAAATTATTATGATGAATTAAGTTTTGTTGCTGAAAATGGTGCTTTTGTTAAAGATAAAACAGAGGTACTATTTTCAGCCGATATGCCTAGAAAAGCGATCGAGGTGGTCCTTGATTTATGTAAAGACTATCCTGAAGTAAAAAATGTGATGTGTGGTCTGAATAGTGCCTACTGTGAAAGAGGAAAGGTGAGTCAAGCATTTTTTGATCTAACCAATATCTATTACCATAGATTAGAATGGGTAGCTGATTTTGCAGAAGTTCAAGATAAAATTTTAAAATTTGCTCCGACTATGCCTGTTGAAAAAACCGAATTTTACGTTGAATTGTTCCGTGAAAAATTAGCCGGGCTATTAGTACCTACTAGTAGTGGTCATGGTTCTGTAGACTTGATTCTTTCTGAGTGCCATAAAACTTTCGGCTTAAAAATGTTAGTTGAGCGCTTGGGGATTAATCCTGACCAGTGCGTTGCTTTTGGAGATGGGGGCAATGACATTGAGATGTTGGAGTATTGTGGTCTGAGTTATGCAATGGATAATGCAACGGAAGCTGTTAAGCAAGTTGCTAAGCATCAATGTCCTTCAAATGACGAAGACGGTGTTTTAGTGACGCTCGATCGATTGTTCCCTAACACGTAAACACTAGGTAATTCATCAAAAAACCTCGATATAAGAAATATTCGAGGTTTTAAAACTATATTTAGAACAGATTTACGAAGCGTCTGATGAGTCAAAATAGACTTGGACATTGCTATCTAAAATACCACTTTCATTCTTTAAACGAATTGTTTGATTTGATGGAGTTACCTCTAATACTAAATGCCCATTAATAAAGGTAGTATCGTATTCAGATGTTTTAACTGTTGCTTCTTCGCAAGGTATTGTTAAATCATATGCTGGAATATAATGTTGTGTGGAAACTAATAAAAAATGATCACCAATCATACAGCATCCCTCTGCTGAAGAAAATTGATTAGAGCCATCATTTAAAGTTAACAAGAATCCATCCTTTAAACGAGGTACTTGCTTAAATACTTCTGGTTGTACTTCTAAAAATAAATTATCGCTCATTTTCACGACCACCATCGACTTCCACAGTTGAAATTGACATTTTATTTAACACACCTATTCCCCCTTAACTATAACTCAATTCTATATAAAAAATATTCTATTCTCAAATAATTGAACTTTTCAAATCGCCAATTTACTTCGGCTTTATCAGAGCTCATTCATATCAAGAGCGATTAACGCTGTAAAAATTAAACCGAAGATCTGATAAATTTTCTCTATTTTCTACAATATTTAAAACGCTTCCTTAGTCTATTATATATCTATTTCTCTTAGGAGTATGTTTAGATGTTTGAATAATAGTTGCCCAACTTTAAAGGTTATTCTTATAATATTTTACTTCATTTTCCAATAGAAAATTCAAAGGATTACTGGTTTTTCTAAAATAGTTTAGTTTAAATACATAGGTATCCTCCGACACTGTATTAGTTCATAATCATCTAAATACAAAATTTTCAAATAAAAATATTTCAAGCTCTATCGTTGACGAATGTAAACGATACTTATAAAGTAATAGAAATTGATTACGTTTGTAAACTTAAAATGGTTAATTTATCTCACATAAAACTAAGAATAAAATAATGATTAAAAGTGGTTAGTTTTTATACGATTTAGCCTATCGGTAAAAATGAATTAACTTGGTAGATAAAGGAGAAGAAAGATGAAGACGATAGCAGTAGTTGGCGGTCATGGACAGGTTGGAAAAGGTAATGTTAGAGAGTTAACAAATCATGGGTATTTCGTTGTTTTAATGGGAAGAAATTTAAAAAAAATGGAAGTATTTGCCCAAGAATTTTTACCCATTCTAGAACAGAGTGAAGTAGACTTGAATAAATTTGTTATTCCTGAAAAACTTGCTGATCTTGATATGGTAATTGTTTGTTTGGACCAAACGGATACCCAGTTTGTCGAACAATGTCAAAAATTAGGAATTGATTATTTGGATATCAGTGCCAATAGTGATTTTTTGAAAAAAGTTAATTTGCTACCCATTCCTGAAAAAAGCAAGAGAGTCATTGGTTTAGGGTTAGCACCTGGTGTTACCAACTTAGCCGCGGCCGCGTACACTAAGAAAGAGCCATCTGCTCAAATGATAGTAATTGATGTCCTTTTAGGAATAGGTGATCGTCACGGTGAAGCAGCAGTAAGATGGACCTTTGAGCAATTAAATCGTACGTATATACATCCTAAATGGGCACAACCAATTGAAAATTTTGTCTATAGTCGAAAAACGGATTTTGGACCACCATTTGGGAAGCGTCGCAGTGCTAACTTTGGCTTTGCCGATCAGCATTTACTTTTTTCTGCAGATCCTTCACGCAATTATGTAACATTTCTCGGTTTGGATCAAAATTGGTTGACTGCATTGTTAAGAACAATAAAAAAAGTTGGACTAGCAAGACTTTTTAAAAATCCAAGAGTAATAAAGAGCCCCGTATGGTTCATGAAACGAGGATTAGTCGGAGATCGTTCTTTTGTTGTAAAAGTATCAAATGGACAAGTTAAAGATCCTGAAAAAATTGTTCTCTTTGGAGAAGAAGAAGCAAAAATGACTGCAGAAATCGCGGTATTTGTTGCGAACAAAATTTTAATAGAGACATTACCAAATGGGCATTACCATTTAACAGAACTAACTACCATGTCGGAGATACTAAGTCAGCTTCCACGTTTATCAGCCACAGAATAAATTGAAAAACTTTTTACACTATGAAAAATGGAAACAAGCTTCTCTAATTTGTTAAAATTATTCTTTTATTCTATCATTTCAACAAATATGTTGTAGTATGCAATAGCTTTTTTAGATTAAATTATATTATTTAATTTTTTCTATAGTAATAAAATTCTATATCAACCAGATTACAATAATAGTTCTTGCTGTGACAGATATCGACCTTATATTGCGAGACACTTATACTTAAAACGAATTGGATGTAAAGTTACTTGATTGAAAGAGAAGAAGCTGAGGAAATAATGAAAAAATATAATCGCAGCTATGGAGAATTTGAAGAAAAGGCTACTCGAAAAGAGTTTATGACTGTTTTACAGTGGGTAGCTGAAGAATCTAATCGGAAACAGCGAAAGATTGCGGGATTGGATAAAGAGGAAGAGCAGTAGGCAAAAGCCCACTGTTCTTCTTAGTAAAAATGCCTAAAAAGGAAGTAAATGAATTTTAAATTGTAATCCTAAAATCTGTTTTACAAGAAGCTACTGATAGTGAGTATCTAGTACAAATAATATTTAAAAAAGACCGACTACATCATAAATTGAAGTAGTCGGCTTTTGTGTGCAATACTAAGGCTATTTAAGTGTTCTTCAAATTATATAACTTTATTTTGTATCATAATGAGAATAAATCTCCCATAGAACGTCATAGGTAATTAAAAATATGAAAATGCCATATGTTAAGAATAGCTTTTTCTTTGAAGACTATCTTTTTTTATTAGATAAATAAAATTGTTGCAACAAACAGTATAGTTTTTACCGTTTGAATAATTCTCTTATCGAAAGAAAGAGTAAAAGGATAAACAAGAAGATCCCTAAACTGTTTAATAATAATTTTGGGATTGAAAGGTTTGTGCTGAAATTATGGATACCTAATAGAATAAAGCATGAAAAAATAATAGTTGATACTATAAGTCCTTTGGATTTGTTTTTAGTAGACATATCATTAGACCCTAGCAGCTTCAAAATCAATACTAGCTAGTCCTTCGCTGATAGCTCCTGCAACACAGTTAACAGCTTCGTTTCTTTCAACTTGTTTCATTTCTACTAATAGTATTTTTTTTATATTTTGCATGTTGATCACACTCCCTTTTTGATAATACTATTATATTAAACTCGATACTGATTGTGGTAAAAAAATCGTAAATCGCTATTTTTTTGTCTTATAGCAGTTTTTTTAGACTTGCTTATAGGAAAATATTTGTATTGGTGAAATAATTTTAGTGAAGTGTGATTAGTATATAAATTTCTTTTGGAATAGTTTCGGATAAACTCAATCTTGTTATAAGTAATTATTATGATCGGTAGTGGTCAGGTAATGATATTAGGCTCTATCTCGTATTTTATCAAAATAGTCTGAAAACGATTTGATTTTATGATTGTAAATATATTTTGAGCTAAGACTTTTGATGAATTATTCAAAAAATAAAAGATCTAGAAATTTTTTACTAGCTAAAGATAAATTTTTTTCTTCTTTGTATGCAATCCCTATTTTTCTATATAATGGAACATCTAAATCTAAAATTGTTAGATCATATTGTACACGTTGTAAAATTAATTCCGGAAGTATACTAACACCTAATCCTTTTTCAACCATGGCCATAATTGCATAATCATCCCAAGTAGTGAAATTAATATCAGGTGAAAAGTCCATCGTTTCAAATAATGTAGTGATATTGGAGTTTCCATTTTTATCTAAGAGAATAAAAGGTAACCCAGAGAGATCATTGAGTGAAACAGAATCTTTCTTTTCTAAAAAGTGGTTCTTCGGTACTATAACTTTGAAATCATCTTGATGTATAAATTGCGTACTTAATTTTGGCAGTGTGGGCAATCTTAGAAATCCAAAATCTACCCTACCAGTAAGAATCCAATGTTCGATTTCATCATAATCTCCAAGTAATAATTCAAATTTTATATTTGGATATTTATTTTGGAAATTTAAGATAAGTTGAGGTAGCCAATGCGTAGCCACACTTGAAAAGGTCCCAATTCTAATTACGCCAAATTTAATGCCGTTCAGTTCTTCTAGCTTTCTCTGCATAGATTCATATTCGTCAAATAAATTTTTTACATATGGATAAATGTTAATTCCGTCAAAAGTTAGACGTAGACCTGTTCGGTTCCGTTCAAGTAATGTCACACCCCATTCATCCTCCAAATCATTTATCATCCTACTTATTCCTGATTGAGAATAATTTAAAGCTTCAGCTGCTTTAGTAAAACTTTTCAATTCAACTGTTTTTAGAAAAGCAATATACTTTTGAATATTCATATCCATGCTTACACCTCATTAATATCTGGTTTTATCATACTAAAGATCTGATATATTCTCTTTTGTGATGTAATTATACATGATAAAGTTTCTTTGTAGTAAATATTAAGTGAAAGAAGGATTCAGATTGATTAATGTTAGTGAAATAAAAACCAATAAACCTCAAAAATATGAGACACTTTTACAAGAAAAAGTTTACGCTGCTTTAGAAAGTTTAGACATATCGTATGAACGTGTAGAAACAGACGAAGTGATAACTATGGAAGATTGCGAACAGGTGAATTTGAAATTAGATATGCATATGGTAAAAACACTCTTTTTGTGTAATAGACAAAAAACAAATTACTATTTATTTATTACGAGTGGCGACAAACCATTTAAATCTAAAGATTTTAGTAAAGCTTTAGGAATCTCAAGAGTGTCTTTTGCTTCCAAAGAAGATATGACAAGTATGCTACAAACCAAAATTGGAGCAGCTACAGTTTTTAGCACACTAATTGATACAAAGAATAAAATTAAAATCATATTTGATAAAGATGTAACGGATGACAGGTGGTATGGTTGTAGTGATGGGACTACTACTGGATATTTGAAGATTTCAACAAATGAAATGATAGCAAAGTTATTACCCTATACAAAACATCAAATGGAAATTGTAAAAATATCCTGATGAACATTCATAGAGACAAGATTGTAATTAAAGTTGGAAATACAACTTTAACAAATACAATTGGTAAAAATAATATCTAATCTTTCGATAAAATGGATGATGTTTTAACCGATATTCAAAATCTTGGCTATGAGATAATACTGGTTTCATTCGGAGCCATTGTGATTGGTGCAAATAAGCTAAATTTCCATAAATATCCTGAAACATTAAAAATAAAGTGGTTGGCACAACTTTCTTTACACAACAAAAATACTTTTGAAATTATTTCTAAAAAATAAAAGCTAACCGCTCAAACAATTTTGAACGCCTCTAATAAAAAAGCCTGTTCTTCTTACTTTCAATAAAAGGGTTCTGTTGCAAAGTTTTCCAAAAAATCTATTTTAGTGTAAAATTGAGAAAAAAGACAGAGAGGACAGAGTAATGAATCATTTTAAAGACAAACAATTCAAAAAAGACGTCATTATTGTCGCTGTTGGTTACTACCTGCGTTACAATCTAAGCTATCGTGAAGTTCAGGAATTGTTATATGATCGTGGAATAAATGTTTGTCATACTACGATTTATCGTTGGGTACAAGAGTACAGCAAAGTCCTCTATTATCTTTGGAAGAAGAAAAATAGACAATCCTTCTATTCATGGAAAATGGACGAAACCTATATCAAAATTAAGGGACGTTGGCATTATCTTTATCGTGCAATTGATGCGGACGGCTTAACCTTAGATATCTGGTTACGAAAGAAACGGGATACGCAAGCAGCCTATGCTTTCTTAAAACGACTCCATAAACAGTTTGGTGAGCCGAAAGCAATTGTGACCGATAAAGCACCTTCTCTTGGCTCCACCTTTAGAAAGTTACAGAGTGTGGGTTTATATACTAAGACAGAGCACCGAACTGTGAAGTATCTTAACAATTTAATAGAACAAGACCATCGACCTATTAAACGACGAATAAATTTTATCAAAGTCTCCGTACAGCCTCTTCCACGATTAAGGGCATGGAGACCATTCGGGGAATATATAAAAAGAACCGAAGAAATGGAACGCTCTTCGGCTTTTCGGTGTCTACTGAAATCAAGGTATTAATGGGAATAACAGCCTAAGATATTTGGAGTTCAGAGAGTGCGCGTTTGATTTTCAAACTTCGCAACAGAACCGGATAACTTATAATGAATAACTATTCTGTGATGATTAAAAACTCGGCTAAAGCTGATTTAAAGGAAATCAAACAGTCTAATTTGAAACCTCAATTTGAGAAGGTTATTCAGACTTTAAAGGAAGATCCCTATCTCCCTACCCAATCATTTGAGAAGTTAAAACCTACACATGAAGGTAGGTATTCTAGAAGATTGAATAGACAACACCGGGTTGTTTATAAGGTAGATGAAGATGAACACGTGGTTGAAATTTATTCAGCAAGGACGCATTACGAGTCACAGTAATTACTTGTAAATACATTATCTCGTGGTATAATGTATTTACTAAGTAATTACATACTGTTAGAAATGAGGGATTTAAATGATTACAAAAACAAGAAAACAAGGCAATTCAATCATGTTGACAGTACCTAAAGATTTTAATGTTCCTAATGGAGTCGAAGTTGAAGCAAAGTTGGTAGAGAATGGTATTCTTTATGAATTTGTTGAACCACAAAAAGAATTTTATGATTTTAGCGAAGATATTTTGTCTGATATAATTGCAGAAGGCTACGATAAAGATGAGATTCTTGTAGAATTTAAGAATAGAAAAAACAAAATGCATTCTTCCTTTAGAGATATTGCTGAAGATACACTTACTAATTCTAAAGTAATGACTAAAGAGGAGTTGGCAACAGAAATTGGCTTATGAAATCGTTCCTTCAAAACATGTCATTAAGTATTTAAAAAAGCTAAAAGAGAAGCCATTGAAAGAAAAATTTTTGAATTTAATTTATGATGAAATTGCGATTGATCCATATAAGGGTGAACAAAAAACTGGGGATTTATCAGGTATTTGGTCTAGTGGGTTCAAATATGCGGGCACAACATATAGAGTAGCTTACGAGATTATAGAAAACAAGGTTATTCCAGTATTGTTATGTGGAACGCATGAAAACTTTTATGAACAGTTGAAAAAATTAATCTAGTGATTTGTTGTCGTTCTTAAGAAGGACGGCTTCTTTTTTATCGAAGATCTGATTCGTCTACATGACTAAAGTCGCGAGTATTCTCTGCTTCTCGATAAATTAAATAACGTCATTACTTTGAGGAAAGCTATAAATCAATATATTTCAGCTTTTCCTTATTTATGTACTACCTTTTCCTTATTAATTATAAGGTAGTACATATATATTTTTTTTTTGGTAGTAACTAAAAATAAATATGTTATAATAGTATCAAATGAATATTGCTAAAAGAAAAGAGGTAGGAACGTGGTAGCGAAGAAATATGTAATCGGTAATTTTAAAGGTGGCGTAGGTAAAAGTACGTGCGCGCAAATGTTAGGGTTTGAATCAGCAGTTAATGAAGGAAAAAGAACCTTGATAATTGACTTGGATATGCAAGGAAATACTTCTGATGTGATGAACTTAACGCATATGAACTTCACTAACGAAGAAGGAGGCGGAGAAGGTGAACCGATTGTTTACGAAAATACTGTGACTGACGTGTTGATAAACAATCTTCCACCTAAAGAGGCTGTCTATAAAGTAATCAATAACCTCTATATACTTCCAGCAGACATGTCCTTTGAAATGTATGATGATTGGATCAAAGACCAATATAATGATTCATTATCCCAATTCAAATATATGAAAGAAAAGCTAGAACCATTATTTGATGAGTTTGACGTCATCTATTTAGATGTCCCACCTTCTATTTCTGTATATAGTAAATCCGCGATGTACATTGCGGACTGGGCAATCGTCGTCTTACAGACCCAAGTAAAATCGATGAGAAATGCGATGCAATATCTTGAGTATATGGACTTTTTTGTGAAAGAATTTGATACAAATTTATATGTTGCTGGTGTTATTCCTTTCATGTTGGAAAGCGGTGACGCAGTAGATCAGGAAATGTATAAACAAGCCCAAGAGATTTATGGGGAACATTTGATTAAAAATGTTGTACTCAAAAATGCGCGCTTAAAACGATACGACGGATCAGGTATTACGATGGAGAAGACAAAGAAAGGTCTCTTAAAACAATGGGATCGCAAAAGCCACGAATTATTTATCAGTATTTTGAAAGAATTGGAAGAACACGAGAATTGGTATGCGGAGGTGGAGTAATTGGCTGACATCAAAGGACTTGATATTTTTGGGAACAACAAAGGACTCGCCAAAATAAAAAAAGAAGCAGAAGCAAAGAAAAAGCAGCAAGCAATTACACCATCTGAAAATAAGCAATTAGAAGTGCACCAAGTTCAAGAAATAAAAACTTCCTCCAATGTTGAAAGACAGAGTAGAGGAAGAACAAAAAAAGTTGGCGCACCAATCAGAAAGTTTGATAAGGTTTATTCCACCAAGCATCCTTTAAAACTGTCGACTTTGTTAAATGCGACTTCCAGAGTTTTAGTAGAAAAGTATGAGACTAATATGACAAGAGATGAATTGCTTAGAAAAGCTTTAGATGAGTATATTAAACAGAATCTTACGCAAGAAGATAAGCAAGATTTGTTTAATGACGTGGTGAAAGAACTAGACTTGTTCAGAGAAAAATATCCAATTGTTCCAGAATTAGATGATCGTGGAGAAATAATAAGAACTACCAGTCAGATAAAACAAGATACCGAAGACTCACTGCGCAAAGGGTGGGGAATGAATAATAAAGTTAGATAATAATCAAAGAAGAACTAAGTAACTACCTTTAAACGGTAGTTACTTAGTTCTTCTTTGATTTGCGTGAAATAGAGGGGATTTATTTTTCTGGTTACGTGATTAAAAAATCCAAAAAATGAGCATAGGAACGGTTATGATTTTAGGGTGTGTTTTAATGAGATATTGTGATTTCATTAACAAGTGTATGATAATCTGTTGTTGAGTTAGTAAATAAGTAATAGAGCTAACTCTAAAATAAAACTATTAGGAGGAGATGTAGATGAAAAAGTTTAAAAAGAAAATATATTTAGGATTGGTTGTTGGGGTGAGTATGTTTGGGTTCATGGCTCATACTAAACAAGTAACTGCAGATACTAACCAAAAAGAAAGGATTATGAGCCAATTAGATGACTCTCAAATAGAGTATGTACCCAATGAGCTAATTGTCAGTTTAAAGGCTACACAAAGAATTTCAACAGAGAAAAATAAACCGCAAAATTTATTGGGTGTAAAAGTTATGGTGGAAAAAGATTTGACTCTTAGGACAAATGAAAGCGATTATAATAAGCGAGATCAAGTATTATTAGTGAAATTGAACGAAGAAATTAGTGTGGAAGAGGCAGTAAGAACATTTAATGCTTCTGATATGGTCAATTATGCAGAGCCAAACTATGTGGTTGAACTAGAGCCGTTGAATGATGTTGAGGAGCCAAATACAACTGATTCTTTAGGAAATCGATCAATTATTCTTAACGATCCTAATTGGAGTAAACAAGCTAATTTAAGAGAGATTAGCATGCCATCCGCTTGGGAAGAAACCAAGGGTTTGGATCTGTGTCAATAAAGTGGACTCATTTTTTGAGAGTTTTTTTGCAACCAATCCACTCTCGAGTTGTTTCATGATTTCAGACAATCGTCAAACTAAAACCGTTTGACCATTCTCTGAAACCATGAAAAGAGATTCTCGTGGATTCGTTCAAAAAATGTGAGTAGCTATTGCGCGTGCTGCCGAGCTTGGTCTTCTGCCTGTTGTGGTGTCAGATAGCCAATTGCTCCATGAATTCGCTTGCGGTTGTACCATCCTTCAATATATTGAAACAGTTCGAGTTTGGCTTCTTCATAAGAATGATAGGTCGTTTGATAGACTTCTTCTTTCTTTAATGCCGCGTGAAACGATTCGATACAGGAATTGTCGTAAGGCGTACCTTTGCGACTATAAGAGTGCGTTATCTTGTTCGTGCGCATTGCTTCCTCAAAATCGGAGCTAGTATACTGCGAACCAAGATCGGTTTGGATGATCAGTCCGTCTGTCGGTTGTTGATTTTGGATTGCTGATTCTAGCGCATTCATCACGATTTCAGTGGTCATCTGCTTGGCGTAAGTGTAGCCGATGATCTTTTTCGAATAAAGATCGATCACAGAAGCCAGGTAGGTCCAGCCGTCTTTTGCAGTCGAGATATATGTGATATCAGCGGCCCATTTTTGATTGATGCTGGTTGTGGAGAAATCTTGGTTTAAGAGATTTGTCCGTTCTTCAACGCGCTCTTTAGAAGCCTTGGTTGGATGATATTTTTTTACGGTGATCGAATGGATGCCAAGGAGACGCACCCGTTTGATCGACAAATCAAAGCCTTGCTCTATCAGCTGATGATGAATTTTCCAGGCACCATAACGTTTCTTGCTGTCTGTGTAAATCGATAAGATGGCTTTATCGATGCGTTCATTTTCAAGTTCACGCTGACTTGGTGTGTGTTTGAGTTCCTTATAATACGTGCTTGGAGCTACTTCCATTACTCGCAAAAGCATGCGCGTCGGATACTCGTTGCTCTCGTTTTCAATGAAGAGGATTTTACTGTATAAGTTTACTTCGTGAATATAGCCATTGCTTTTTTTAAGATTTCGTTCTCCTGTCGCAGACGCGTCATTTCTTTTTCCATCTGTTTAATCTGAGCGGGAGTCAGCGAACTGCCAGTAACGGGCGTGTTGCTTTTCTTCCATTTGTAAATCGTTTGTTCTGCAATGCCATATTCACGGGAAATTTCGGCAACCGGCTTACCAGTTGCGACGAGTTGAAGGATCATGTCTTTTCTTTCTTGACTGTACTTTTTCATTTAGCGAACTTCCTTTCGTTCGAGGTTATTATAGTCCTCTCCCAAAATGTGTCCACTAAATCATCCTAACACCATATGGATGTAGTACTGATGCGGCACGGGGAAAGTGAAGCAAATTTTGAAAATTATTGGACGGGATGGCTGGATGTTTCTCTGACAGAAAAAGGACAGGAACAGGCTCGTAAGGCAGGGGAAAAAATCAAAAACGCGCAGATCGAGTTTGACGCTGCATTTACGTCAGTATTGAAGCGGGCATCATTGACTTGCCAGATTATCTTAGAAGAAAGCGATCAGTTACGGATACCGACATTTAAAACCTGGCGTCTGAACGAGCGGCATTATGGCGCTTTAGTAGGGAAAAATAAGGATGAAATGGCACGAGAATTCGGGGCAGATCAAGTCAAACGCTGGCGTCGAGATTATTATGAAATGCCTCCATTAGTAGAAGAAAACCATTTTGATCGCCGTTACGCACAATTGGCAGATCAAGACATTCCTCATGGAGAAAATCTGCAAATGACGGTCCAGCGGGTCGCGCCATTATGGCAAGACGAGATCGCGCCGCTGTTGGGTTCGGGTAAGAATGTTTTGATTACCGGACATGGCAACAGTCTGCGGGCACTGGTGAAATATTTGGAGGATGTACCGGAAGACCAAATGGATACCATTGATATTCCCAATGCGCAGCCGATCCACTACCGCTTTGATAAGAACTTGCAGATCGTCAATAAATCGATCCTCTAAAGACGAATATTGGCTGAAGGAAATAGCCCTTTGTTTCAGAATTTTTCATAAAACTATCATAAATTATGGTATACTATTGAAAAAATTGGAGGAATAAGAATAATGAAAGCTATTTTAACGGTGGTCGGGAAGGACAAGGTTGGGATCATTGCCGGTGTCAGCCAGAAGTTGGCAGAATTGAATATCAATATTCTAGATGTATCTCAAACGATCATGGAAGATTATTTTACCATGATGATGATGTTGCAAATGCAACCAGAGGCTGATTTAGAAGCGATCAAGCAAGCATTGAGTCAAGTTGAAAACACGTTGGGCGTCAAAATCAGCATTCAAAATGAAGAGATCTTCAATGCGATGCATAAACTATAATTCGGAGGGAAATGATGGAAACAAAACAAATTCTTGAAACGATCCGGATGGTAGAAGAAGAAAATCTTGATATCCGGACGATCACAATGGGTATTTCATTGTTGGACTGTATCGATGCCAGCACAGAAAAGACTTGTCAAAATATCTATAATAAAATCACCAGCAAAGCGAAAAATCTTGTAAAAGTCGGTGACGAGATCGCCAGTGAATTTGGGATCCCCATCATCAACAAGCGGATCTCGGTAACGCCGATCGCAATCGTTGCTTCCGCAAGCGGCGGGCAAGACTGTGTTGCTTTTGCGCGAGTTTTGGACAAAGCCGCAAAAGTGGTGGGGATCAATTTTATCGGCGGGTATAGCGCATTAGTTGAAAAAGGCTATCAAGGAGCGGACCTGTCCTTGATCCAATCGATTCCGGAAGCCTTGGCAGAAACAGAATTTGTCTGTTCTTCTGTCAATATTGGTTCGACACGGGCAGGGATCAATATGGACGCTGTCAAATTGATGGGTGAAACCATCAAACAAACCGCCGAAGCTTCAGATATGGGCTGTGCGAAGTTGGTAGTCTTTGCGAATGCGGTGGAAGACAATCCTTTCATGGCGGGAGCATTCCACGGGGTCGGTGAAGCAGATTGCGAGATCAATGTCGGTGTCAGCGGACCGGGCGTAGTAAAACGCGCTCTGGAAAAGGTCAAAGGCGAATCTTTCGATGTGGTTGCTGAAACAGTTAAGAAGACGGCATTTAAAATCACGCGGATGGGACAATTAGTCGGTCAAATCGCTTCTGAGCGATTGCACGTACCCTTTGGTATTGTGGATCTGTCATTAGCTCCTACTCCGGCAGTTGGTGATAGTGTCGCGTTGATCTTGGAAGAAATGGGCTTGGAATCTGTCGGCACACACGGTACAACGGCCGCACTGGCTTTATTGAACGATGCTGTGAAAAAAGGCGGCGTGATGGCCTGCAACCATGTGGGAGGCTTATCAGGCGCATTCATTCCGGTTTCTGAAGATGCAGGTATGATCAAAGCCGTAGAAGAAGGCTATCTGAATCTGGAGAAATTAGAAGCGATGACCGCCATTTGTTCAGTGGGTCTGGACATGATCGCGATCCCAGGAGATACACCAGCGGAGACGATTGCGGCGATGATCGCTGATGAAGCTGCGATCGGTGTCATCAATCATAAAACAACGGCGGTGCGGATCATCCCCGCTAAAGATAAAAAAGTCGGCGATTCTGTCGAATTCGGCGGTTTGCTGGGGACTGCTCCAGTCATGCGGACGAATTCGGCGAAATCGACGGACTTTATCCAACGAGGCGGGCGGATCCCGGCACCAATCCATTCATTTAAAAATTAGGAAGATAGTGAGAAAATAATGTTTGATTCATATATATGGGATTTTGACGGGACGTTGTTCGATACGTATCCGATCATGCTTGACAGCATGATGAAAGCTTTAGAAGATCGGCAAGTAGTTGCTGATCCAAAAGCTGTTTATCGATTATTGAAAGAAAAATCTTCAAAAGCATTGACTGAAAAATATCATTTGGACTTTCGAGAATTCTCAGATGATTTCCATCAATACGAAACGCTTGATACACGCCAACCTGTCACATTTGATCATGTGTATGACACATTGACGCAATTGAAACAACAAGGATCTAAACATTATATCTTGACTCATCGTACGATCGCTTCGACTCGCAAATTGTTAGTAAAAGAAGGAATGTTAGAATTTTTTGAAGAAAACGCTAGGCGCCTGGCACTCATCTTCCTCCCTCCCTACAGCCCTCAGTTGAACCTAATGGAAGGCGTTTGGAAGTGGCTCAAGGAATCGGTCATCAACAATGTTTTTTTGACCACGTCCAGAAAATCAAACAGTCGGTCCGCGGTTTCTTAGCCGATGTAAACGAGCGTCCCCTTGAGGTGATTGACCGACTGTGCGTGCGGATGTAAAGTATTTAATTCAACCTATATAGCTAAACGATCAAAGATTCCTTGATCTGGTTTCCTATGTTAGAAACGGATCAGGGGGTCTTTTGCTTTTGAAAGAGGTCTTGTTGAAAAAAAACCTCTGTTTACCTTTTGAGTAACAAAAGATAAACAGAGGCACCCACCTTGTCAAACCAGCACGTGGTCGTTAATTGAAAAATATAAGTTGTACGCTTGTAACTGAACAGCAGTCATTAAACTGGTCCCTGCCAGACCCCATTGGTGTACATATAAGCCTGTACCTGCTTTGTGCTCGCTTTTGACTCCCACCCAGCTGTTTTATAAATCAACAAGCCAATTTGTTTGTTGAATCTGCCCGTCTAATTCACGTAAGGCTTTTGCGGTTTGATTCAAACGGTCGGTGATTTGCTTGGTATCGATCGTTCGGATCATACGAATCTCATTACGTCCCATCCGTGGAGCAACCTTGGCTGCTTCCAATGTTGCCGTTAGCATCGCATGCGAACGCCTTAAAGCTTCCCGTTTCTCTAATGCAGCAGCAATCGTTTCTTGTTCACCGATTTTGGCGACCGCATTTCGCTGATTGATTGCAATGACCAACTGGGCAAATTCTTGGTTTGTTGTTTCATAATCCAGCAGTAAGTCGTCGATGCTGCGGTCTAACGTATCGCCTTCTTGGATCACGGCACTACTGGCAATCTCTTCTCGTAACAGAGTGAGTTTGGATTCAAGATCTCTTCGTAGTAATAATGCTTCAGCAAGTTTCATTGATTTCATCCTTTCGAGCAAGGTTTCTTTTCTTTATCTTAGAAAAAAAAACACTAAGCTGGCAAGTATTTGCCCTCCAAAAAGTCTCGAAGCCATTATTGAAAAGATTGAAAATTCTAAAAACTGTTTGACTTGAAAAACGAGGAATAGTGTACTTTTATCAATTCAGTAGAATATAGGACATCGATGAGAAGAGTAGCTTTGATGACTGTTTAAAGAGAACCCGGGTTGGTGAGAAAGGGGACAGAACGCTAAGTGAAGATGAGCTCAGAGTCTTTTAACTGGTTTACGCTGGTTAGACGGAACGCAGCCGTTATCCTGCCGAGTATGCATACGTACTGATGAGGTGTTATTTGTAAAAATGACACGAAAAAGGGTGGTAACACGAAGTCTTCGTCCCTTTGTTGATCAATGATGATCAGCAAAGGGACGAGGATTTTTTTATTTGATCAAGCTTGCAACTCGCAAGTGAAAAGGAAAGAGGAGAGTAAATGAAAAAGGGTTTGGTTGTTGTAGGAATTTTAAGTTTTTTGTTAGCAGGATGTAGCACGACTGGATCGTCCGCAAAGGAGACAGATCCAGAAGTTCAAGAGATTTCAGTCAGCTTACCGGCAGAGTTGACAACATTAGATACGACGCAAACAACGGATAAAGTTACGTTTACCGTTATCCAGCATCTTTTTGAAGGGTCGTATCGTTTTGATGAAAAGAGTCAGCCAGTTCCCGGTTTGGCGGAGGAAGCAGTCATCAGTGAAGATGGCAAGACATATACCTTTAAACTAAAGGAAGAAGCCAAATGGAGTGATGGGCAGCAAGTGCAAGCAGCAGATTTTGCTTATGCTTGGAAGAAACTGGTCGATCCTAAAACCATGGGGCCTAATGCGTATCTTTTAGACAATGTCGTCAACAGTCAAGATATTCGCGAAGGGAAAGCAGACATTGCGACGATTGGCTTAGAAACACCGGATGAAAAGACCTTTGTCGTCCATTTGGAACAGCCGCAACCTTCTTTTTTATCGGTGGTGTCGATTGGCTGGTTAGCGCCTCAAAGACAGTCTTATGTTGAAGAAAAAGGGACGGCATATGGGAAAACAAGTGAAGACTTGCTCTATACGGGACCTTTCATTCTGAAAGACTGGCAACAGACCGGTGCAGAATGGACGCTTGCCAAAAATCCTGAGTATTACGATCAAGCGGTAGTTAAGTTGGATAAAATCAAAGGTTCCACGATCAAAGAGGAGAATACTGGAATCCAGTTGTTTGAAAGCGGAGAGTTGGATCTGCAAAAAATCAGCGAACTCTATGTGCAACAGTACCAAAATAATGACTCCTTAGTCACTCAAAAGGATATTGCCAACTATTTTTTAGATTTTAATAAACAGGCAAATAAACCATTGTCAAATGTCCACCTTCGTAAAGCCATCGCTTTGGCGATTGACAAAGAGAGTCTCGTGAATGATGTGTTGAACGATGGAGCAAGCGTATTGAATGGCCTTATTCCCAGTGGGCTTTATGCCAATCCGAATACCAATGAAGATTTTCGCACTTATAGCGGGGACTACAATGAATACGATAGTAACAAAGAACAAGCAGAATGGAGTCAAGCACAATCAGCTATCGGTGACAAAATTGAACTGACTTTATTGGTAACAGATGATGATCACGGACAAAAAATCGGTGAATATCTGCAAAATCAGCTTCAAGATCATTTGCCTGGTTTGACGATTACAATCAATAAACAACCACGAACGAATTTGAATCAATCACGAGCAGATGGTCAATATGAGTTGTCGATTTCTGGTTGGATTGCTGGCAGCAGTGACTTGGACTCTTATTTCAATTTATATAAAAAAGGTTCTTCTTACAATTACGGTGGATATGTCAACGAGGACTATACGGCATTGACAGAAAACGCACGTACCGTGGATGCCAATGATCCAGATAAAGTATTTGAAGATTACAAATCAGCAGAATCAATTCTGTTAGCAGAAGATGCAGCTCAAGTTCCTCTATATCAGAGTGCATCAAATTATTTGATCAGGTCAACGATCAAAGATATCCAATTTCCCGCATACGGTGCCTATTTTTATTTCCGTACGGCATCTGTAGAGAAGTAAGCAAAAAACGCAGCCCTAAGCTTGCTTGGGCTGCGTTTTTGTGAGCTGCACTTAATAACAACGATCAGTAGTTACTCATTTTCTGTGGTCATTGCAGCTTCTTTAAATAAGAGAACTTTACTTTCTGGATAGGTTGGAAAGTGATTCATTGGAATCTTCCAATCTTGTTCAGGAACTTCAAACTGATAGTGGTTGACCAGTAAATCACTGAACACGCGCAACGTATGCAAGGTGATCCATTCACCAGCACAGCGGTGCATTTTGCGGAAATCACCGCCTCCTTGTGCGATCATTTCATATTCTTCCTCATAGGAAATGGCTTGTGTACGTCCGACAAAGCGATCCACTTTGAAGTCATCTGGCTGATCAAAGGTTCTCGGATCATGATTCGTACCATAAATATCTTGGACGACCCAGCTGTCCTTAGGGATCAGATAACCATCGACGACAACATCTTGCAAGCTAATGGCGGGCATCATTGGAAAGAAAGGATAAAAGCGGCGTAATTCTTGAATAAATGAATCCTGTAACTCCGAAAAGTTTTGTTTAAGTGCTTGGTAGATGGTCGTTGTACTAAAAAGGGCATGTCCCATCAAAGCGATCCAAACGGTTAAAGCAACCGTAGGGCGGATGATATTTAACAGATCGACGGCTGCAACTTCGATCGGCAGTAAATTACCTTCAAGATCAGTGGCAGTAGCGAAAGTATAAAGTGCTAATGATTCTTTGCCAGCAACAGGATGTTGATGAGCTTCTTCAATCAATCCTTGAGCCCATTTCTCAGATTTTTTACGATATTCGACGCCTCTTAAATGGGCGACAGGGGAGGTGACAGTCCCGCTGAACATAGCAACTTGATAAAATCAGCTAACTCACTGATCTCTAATTGAGACAGTGGTGCTAGATTGATTCCTGACCATTCACAAATCGTTTTGAATAGAACATTTTTTGTGAGTGAAAAAAGCTCAAAGGTACCGGATTGTTTATCCAGTTCATGAGAAAGGTTTCGTTCCAACAAATCATGGTAATCGGTCATTCTCTCAGGTGTCATCAAGTCCATAAAGTAGTTTTTCCGATGGTGATGTTGTTCCCCGTCTAAAATTTGAACCCCCTCTTCACCTAACAAGGTTGAACGGACGAGTTTAGGCATTGCTCCTTCACGTTTAAAGTTTCGTGGATCATAAAAAATTTTTGCTGCTTCTTTTCCATAAATGGCAATCACTTCTTAATTCAGAAATTTTGCTCTAACGACTGGGGCATTCACCTCAGACCGTAATTCTCCTAAGATTTCATAACCAGCATCAAAGAGTTCTTTGACCTCAGTTAATTTGATTTTCGCTGTTGGTACTTCTTTCATTGGATTTCCTCCTATCTTTTTCCTATTGATATACTTCTAGCTTAAGCTTTTTTCTTTATTTAGACAAAAGAAACACATAAAAAAGAGCAGATCATCCAAGATGATCTGCTCAAAATGCGGAAGATGGGAGTTGAACCCACACGAGATATACTCACACGCGCCTGAAGCGTGCGCGTCTGCCATTCCGCCACTTCCGCGCATAAATAACCTTAGCGCATTTTGAGAATTTTGGCAAGAAAAAAAATAAGTCTGTCAGCGGGGACTGACAGACAAGGAGTAAAAAATGAAAAAGTTGGGTTGTTTGTTGGGTTATTTATATAGTAACCGGAAAATATGAAAAAATTGTGATTAACCCTTAGCGTTTTAAAGAAAAAAACAGGCCAAAGGTTAAAAAAAACTAAAATAGCACCATGAAAAAAAAGGGCCTGCCAGCGGGGACTGGCAGGCAAGGAGTAAAATGAAAAAGTTAGGGTTTGTTGGTATGAATAAACTATACCGCCCAAATGTGAAAAAAGAGTGACTAAAAAGGAACGTTTTTGTTATGATCCGTAGACCAAATCAAGGTTTTTTTCATTGAAGGTGTCTCCATGCTCCAAATCACCATATTTGAACCCCCGGTTGAACCATTCAACTCGTTGTTTTGAAGTCCCATGAGTAAAACTATCTGGTACGACATATCCTTGGTATTCCTTTTGTAACGTATCATCACCGATGGCATTAGCAGCTGTGATAGCCTCTTCGATATCACCAGCTTCTAAAATCGGTTGGCCGTTATAAGTTTTTCCTTGTAGATACTTGGCAAATGTACCGGCTAAATAATCCGCTTGTAGTTCCAAACGAACACTATATTGATTGTATTCTTTTTCAGAAACCTGTTGGCGGATCTTATCGAGTTGCTGTGTAATACCAAGTTCGTTTTGTACGTGATGACCAACTTCATGAGCAATGACATAGGCCATAGCAAAATCTCCGCTGGCCCCATACTTTTGAGAAAGTTCTGTTGCAAAGCTGAGATCCAGATAAACATTTTGATCGGCAGGGCAATAAAAGGGACCAACTTGAGAAGTTGCATTCCCACAAGCCGATTGAACACTTCCTGTAAATAAAACCAGTTTAGGATCTTGATACGTAGTCTGTTCTGCTTCAAAAACACCATTCCAATAATCTTCCAAATGGCCGAAGACGACAGCGGAGAATTCTTTTTCCTCTGTATACTCGTCTGAAGCCACATTTTCTGTTTGATAATTAGCGGCTTGTCCGCCTCCCAAAATATCTGTGACGGAGTTTAAATCACCTCCACTGAATAGAAAAAAGAGGACTGCGATAACAATCGTACCGATACCACCGCCGGCCATTATTTTTCCTCCTGAACCTGCGGAACGACCAGAGCGGTCTTCCACATTGGAACTTTGTCTACCCCCACGCCATTTCATTTTGTTTCCTCCTCATTTGACTGTTTACATTTATTATAAGAGAAAACGAGGAAGATGAGAAAAGTTTGGCTTGCTTGAAGCGATTTTGCGGAACAAACGACCGATATTACTATCAAGGGAAAGGGTGTGCACACCTTTTAATCATTTTTTAATCTAACAATTGGTCTTCATATTTGTTAAGGTATCACTAGAATAAAGGTAGAGGGTGAGCAAATGAAAAACAATTATTCTTTGATCGAAGACCGACGCATGCAAATTTTGGTTCTGTTGCAAAGTTTTCCAAGAAATCTATTTTAGTGTAAAATTGAGAAAAAAGACAGAGAGGACAGAGTAATGAATCATTTTAAAGGCAAACAATTCAAAAAAGACGTCATTATTGTCGCTGTTGGTTACTACCTGCGTTACAATCTAAGCTATCGTGAAGTTCAGGAATTGTTATATGATCGTGGAATAAATGTTTGTCATACTACGATTTATCGTTGGGTACAAGAGTACAGCAAAGTCCTCTATTATCTTTGGAAGAAGAAAAATAGACAATCCTTCTATTCATGGAAAATGGACGAAACCTATATCAAAATTAAGGGACGTTGGCATTATCTTTATCGTGCAATTGATGCGGACGGCTTAACCTTAGATATCTGGTTACGAAAGAAACGGGATACGCAAGCAGCCTATGCTCTCTTAAAACGACTCCATAAACAGGTTGCTGAGCCGAAAGCAATTGTGACCGATGAAGCACCTTCTCTTGGCTCCGCCTTTAGAAAGTTACAGAGTGTGGGTTTATATACTAAGACAGAGCACCGAACTGTGAAGTATCTTAACAATTTAATAGAACAAGACCATCGACCTATTAAACGACGAAATAAATTTTATCAAAGTCTCCGTACAGCCTCTTCCACGATTAAGGGCATGGAGACCATTCGGGGAATATATAAAAAGAACCGAAGAAATGGAACGCTCTTCGGCTTTTCGGTGTCTACTGAAATCAAGGTATTAATGGGAATAACAGCCTAAGATATTTGGAGTTCAGAGAGGGCGCGTTTGATTTTCAAACTTCGCAACAGAACCATCATTTGAATGGGGTGGCAGCAGGAGTGGTGCAGTCTTTTCAAAACTGTTTACAAGAGAATCAAATCAGTCCAGATGATGTGGTTTTCGTGGCTCACTCGACAACGCAAGCAACGAATGCATTGATTGAAGGAGATGTAGCTAAAGTTTTGGAGTAATCGGCATGTCGAAAGGCGGTCTTGAAGGATTTTTAGCCAAAAGACAAACACGATTGAACGATATTGATCTAGGGAACAAGAAAAAAATCGAAATCGTCAATGCTTTTTTACCAGTAAAACATTTGAATGTGGATCGAGTGGCTGAAACGATCTCTAATTTAGAAAAAGAAAAAGCGGAGGTACTAGTGTCTTCGATGGCCTTTGGGGTAGATAATGGTGAGCCAGAACGTGTTGTTTATGAAGCTGCTTCTTGTAAAGCCATTCCAACAACGATGGCATCTGATATTACTAAATTATATGGATTGACAGACATCGGTACGCCAATCGTCAAACAGCATAATGGTATCAATGAGATCACCTTATATTATGACTTGCCGCTCTTCTTTTATTTCATCATCGGGTTGACCTTCATTGGTTGGCTGATTTTATTCATCATGTTTATTAGAAGTCGGATACATTCATAAAAAAATGAGGTCGAGACAAATCTAAAAATCAGTCTTTCTACAGACGCTCGAATAAACGGCGAGAGCAGAAGCAACTCCTTCGGAAATAAGCCGAAATTCACAAAAATTTGAAAAGCAATTTTCGTTCATTTCTTCTTATTTCTCGGAGTTAAACACTTCTGTCCCAGCTTCTCTCAAATAAACGGTGTCCAAAAGTCAGGCTTTTCGGGAATTTCAAAAAAGAGGTTGAGACAGAAGTAAGAAACACTTTTGTCTCAATCTCATCTTTTGGTTATTCTATCTCTTCATTTCAATTCCTACCAGTTATTGCTTGGGGTTCAGTGGCACAACTGTTTCTCTCTTGATCAAGTGATGAGGGATGACTAGGCGCACGCCGCTACTGATCTCGTTATGGATCAATTCTTGTAATTTTTGCATGGCTACTCGCCCTAATTCGGAAATATCGATATCGATACTTGTGAGATAAGGATGAGTCAGTGTAGAAAAAATCGAATTATTGAAACTGATGATCGATAAGGTTTCTGGAATAAGATAACCGTACATTTGCGCTAATTGCATCGTGCGAAGTGCAAAAATATCATCGATTACCACAAGTGCTGTAGCACCGGCGTTTTTTAAGATAGTGTCAAAGGATAGATAGTCTTCTGCCTTTTCGATCACAACGCTAGGGTGAACATCTAGTCCAGCCATCATCATCGCTTTTTGATACCCGAAATAGCGTTCGAAATAGAGGCTTTCGTGGGTCGTGTTCGTAACGAAAAGAATCTGTTCATGCCCATTTTGGATAAGAAAATCAGTTGCCTGTTTTCCCAATAGCTGGTTGTCGTTATCAACGTAGATGATCTCATTTTCATGCTGATAAGGTTGACCGATCAGAGTGAAGGGAATCTCGTTTTGATACAAATAATCGATGACTGGGTCTTCGCTATCAGAGTACACTAAGATAAAGCCATCGACTTGTTTTTGTAAGTGCATTCTTTGGACATTTTCTAATAAGACATCAAAATTTTTCGCTGTTGCAATGGCTATTGTCATGTCGTGGTGACGTGCTTCTTCATTGATTGCATCCATGATCTCTAAGTAGAAGGGATTACCGATTCGTTCTTTAGAATCAAGTGGCGGCAATATCACGCCGATGGCACTAGAAACCCGTTTACCTAAATTTCTAGCAGTGATATTCGGTACATAGCCAAGTTCATCCATGATTTTTCGGACTTTCTTTTTGGTTGCTTCGGAAATACTTGGATGGTCATTGATGACGCGTGAGACAGTAGAGGTAGCTACTCCCGCTTTTTTTGCAACATCTTTTACCGTAATTGCCATAATTTAAACACCTTTCTTCTAAATAAAAATCTCTTCTTTTCTGAGCTATTCGTAATCAAAACAAGCAACTATTGAGTATTTGCTATCTGTTCATTCGGTAAAATAGTAAACTGATAGGTCGTATGGTTGACCTTTTCTTGACCAGGGTACAAAGCGATCGAACCGAGTTCAGGTAAATGGACTAGATCCGGAAATTCTTGTGGCTCGATGGCTAAACCATAGTTTGAATGCATATGTTTCCCGTTGATCATAAAATCAGCTTCAAAACCAGTCGTAGAAAATAATACCACACTTCTATTTGTTGTTGCTATAGACAACTGGCGTCCAGATTGTTTTTCTGAAAGACACAGCACCTTTTTTGAACGTTTCGGTGTAGTAAGAACAAAAACGTCATCAAGTCCTTCTGGATAAGCGTTGAGAATTTCTTCGATTGTATGTGGTTTCTTGAAATTGATCGGTAAATCCGCTTGAGTGATTTGTTCGCCTGTTGGTAGTTTATCTTCATCTAATACCAATAGACTTTCTGCTTGGACAGCCAGTTCATGTGTATCAATGTCGCGTTTACCATTCCCAGAAAGGTTGAAATAGGCATGATTGGTTGGATTGCAGATCGTCTCGACGGGACTGTTCGTTTTTGTGATCATTTCCAGGCTATTCGCAGTTAGCTGATACGTGATCGTTGCTGTGATAGGACCAGGATAATCGGAAAAAGTGTCTTGTAAATAAAAGACAACGCCGATCGACTGTGGATTTTTGAACACTTCGACATCCCAATATTGGAAAGACCATCCATTTGTTCCTCCGTGGATATGGTGGTTGCCAGCGTTTTTTTCAAGTTGATGATTTCCCCATGTAGCATTTCGGATTCTGCCTGCTACGGGACCGACTGTGGCTCCAAAGAAACTTTCATCGGTTAAAACATCTGAAAGTTCATCATAAGAAAGTAAGACGTTTTCTAAATGTCCTTTGTTATCTGGAGCAAAGATTTGGTGAAGTCTAGCGCCATAATTTAGAAGAACGACGGTCAATTCGTCGTTCTTCAATGTGATTTTTTTTAATTCAGTGTTGGGGATAGGAGTCACTGAAATAGAAGGTTCAGGCATTTGGCTGCCACGTTTTTTTCAAGTAATCGAAAGTCAATGAAGCTGTATCAGGTACGATTGGAATATCCTCCCCAAGATCTTCTGAACGTCCTACGCCGATAGGTTGCGCACCACTAGCAATGATCGCAGCGATTCCAGCTTTTGCATCCTCGATTCCGATGCAGTCACGAGGGGTCAAACCGATTTCTTTCGCAGCAAGTAGAAAAATATCTGGTGCAGGCTTTCCATTAGCGACTTTTGCCGGATCAGCAATCGCATCAAAGTAGCTTTCTAGACCCATCTTGGCAAGTAGGAAAGGGCCATTTTTGCTTGCAGATGCTAGTGAAATCTTGATATTGTTTGCCCGTAAGTCTTTTAATAATTCTAAAATCCCTGGAAAAACATCTTTTGGTGTGATCGATTGGATCATTTCAAGATAATAATCATTTTTTCTTTTCGCTAATTCGAGAAATTCTGTTTTTGAGAATTGCTCTTCTTTTTTTCCGTGAGCAAGAAGGAGAGTCAGAGAATCTTCTCTGCTTACACCCTTCAATTGTTCGTTGAATGACCGATCTAAGGGAATACCGATCTCATCACCTAGCTTTTTCCAAGCACGGTAATGGAATTCAGCGGTATCTGTAATGACCCCATCTAAGTCGAATAATACACCTTTAAACATTCGCTTCACCTTCTCGTAATGGAATAGTCAAATGATCAGTAAGGACATACGCTTTTTCGTAGACTTCTAGCGGTAATGCTTCGCCAGATAAGAGGTTCAATGTTACCTGTTCATTTGAAACGGCGACAAATAACAAGCGGTCGCGATAATTGATATGGAATGAATAAGCAGACCATGTTTTAGGCAAGAATGGTGCAAATCTTAATTGTTCATGATCTGTCTTCATTTGCGCGAATCCTTGTACGATAGCAAGCCAACTTCCGGTCATTGAAGTGATGTGTAAGCCATCCTCTGTATCATTGTTATAGTTATCTAAATCTAAACGAGCAGTGCGTTGATACATTTCAACGGCTTTATCTTCCATGCCTAGTTCAGCAGCTAAAATAGCATGGATACTAGGAGATAGGGAAGACTCATGGACAGTCATTGGCTCGTAAAAATCAAAGTTGCGTTGTTTTTCTTCTTTTGTAAATGAATCATTGAAGAAGTAGATACCTTGTAAAACGTCTGCTTGTTTAATGAAGCAAGAACGAAGGATCTTGTCCCATGACCAATGCTGATTCAATGGCAATTCACTTGCGGATAGTTCCGCTACTGGTTTGAGATCTTTGTCTAAGAAAGTATCGTGTTGAACAAAAATCCCTAATTCTTCATCTACTGGGAAGTACATATTTTCAGCAATTTCTTGCCAATGTGCCAATTCATCGTCGCTGATTTTAGCAGTGCTCTCTTCTTTGAACTTCAAATAATTTTCTCGTGTGTAACGTAGTACCCAACAAGCAATCGTATTCGTGTACCAATTGTTGTTGATATTATTCTCATATTCGTTCGGTCCTGTAACCCCGTGGATCATATATTGATTGTTTCGTTTAGAAAAATGGACTCGGTCTGCCCAAAAGCGAGCGATTTCTGCTAAGACTTCTAAACCTTCATTTTTTAAATAGTCGATGTCGCCAGTGTAGTTAGTATAATTATAAATAGCGTAGGCAATTGCGCCATTTCGATGGATTTCTTCAAAGGTGATTTCCCATTCATTGTGGCATTCGACACCTGTGAAAGTGACCATTGGATATAACGCGCCCTTTAGCCCTTGCTGTTGTGCATTATGGATTGCTTGTGGCAATTGGTTATGGCGGTACTTCAAGAGATTCTTAGTGACTTCAGGTTTCGCTAAAGCGAGGTACAGAGGCACTGCATAGGCTTCAGTATCCCAGTAAGTTGCACCACCATATTTTTCGCCAGTGAAGCCTTTTGGTCCAATATTCAAACGTTCATCTTCGCCATAATAAGTAGAAAATAGCTGGAAGAGGTTGAAACGGATTCCTTGTTGTGCTTCATCGTCTCCTTCAATGACTACATCTGCCAATTCCCATCGTTTAGACCAAGCGGCTGTTTGCTCCTCTTTTGCTTGGGGATAGTGAACGTTCAATTCGTTGAATTCTTTAAAGAGATGTGTCGCTTGTTGCGCTTCAGGGATATCTCGGCTTGTGAAAATCAATACTTCTTTGTCGATAAGAAGTGTTTCATTTTCATTTAAGTCAAAGGTGAATGAACCTTCGATTGCTAAGGTGCCCTCTTGGTAGCTTGGCGTATATAATTTTCCATCAACGTAGTGGCGCATCCCAGCGGTCACTGTAAATTGTTCGATCTCAAAATTATTCGGGATCGTTTTAGTCGTTAAGTACGCTATTTCTTCCTTGACACCATGATCGATGTCATTCCAAAAGTGTTCATCGTAATTGCTGTCTTCGTTTTGGACATTGCCATCTAGCTTAGAAATAACTTTTACAGTTCCATTTCCTTCCAACATTTCAATGGTTAAGCGAATATAAGCGGCTTCATTTTTGACAATACTTAAAAAGCGCTCGAATGAAAGACGAACTTTGTTTGATGGGGTAGTGACTGTATAACTACGTGTCAAAACACCGTTTTTCATGTTTAATTCCCAATAAAAATCTTCAGTAGTAAGTGTAGCTAGATCAATCAGCTGATCATCGATAAAAAGATCCATAGCGATAAAATCGACTGCATTGATTACTTTTCCAAAATATTCAGGATAGCCGTTTTTCCACCAGCCAACACGTGTTTTGTCAGGGTACCAAACACCTGCTAAATAGGTTCCTTGGTGATGATCACCAGAATATGCTTCTTCAAAATTTCCGCGCATACCCATATATCCGTTACCGATACTGGTCAATGATTCTTGCAAGCGTAAATTTTCTTTATCTAATTTATTCGTGCTGATTTTCCAAGGGTCGATCTGAAATAACCGTTTAATTTGTTTCATTGTTCTCCTCCTAGACGTTGTCGTTTATACGTCCATAATAAACGCAACCGATTGCGTAAGTCAACTAGAAAAGTGAAATTAAATTTTGAAGTGGATGAAAAAACAAAACAAAAGCGATTGTATCAATATTTACTACTATAATATGAACAGAAATAATGTATAAAGAACGATTGGGTACTTACAGAAAAAGCATAAAAATACGAAATAAAGCATTTACAAAAAAAGAAACACACGCTATAATAACTAACAACGAAACCGATTGCGCAAAGGAGACGAGGAAATGAAAAAAATATTTAGCTTTGAGTTTTGGCAAAAATTTGGAAAGGCTTTAATGGTCGTTGTGGCAGTTATGCCAGCGTCAGGTTTGATGATCAGTATCGGTAAATCGATTCCGTTGATCAATCCTGATCTTGCACCTTTAGTTACAACGGGTGGCGTGATCGAAAATATTGGTTGGGCAATTATCGGAAATTTACATCTTTTATTTGCACTAGCGATAGGTGGTAGTTGGGCAAAAGAACGAGCAGGGGGAGCATTCGCTGCGGGGATCTCATTTATATTGATCAATCGGATCACAGGAGCAATTTTTGGTGTGACTAATGAGATGTTGGCAAATGAAGACGCATTTACGCATACCTTGTTTGGCACGAAAATCATGGTTAAAGGGTTCTTTACCAGTGTATTAGAAGCACCAGCACTAAATATGGGGGTATTTGTTGGGATTATTGCAGGGTTCGTTGGGGCGATGGCCTATAATAAATATTACAATTATCGTAAATTACCTGACGCATTATCGTTCTTTAATGGAAAAAGATTTGTTCCTTTTGTAGTTATTTTGTGGTCAACGATTGTTGCATTGATTCTTGCTATTGTATGGCCGAATGTCCAAGCAGGGATCAATAACTTTGGATTGTGGATTGCAGAGTCAAAAGAAAGCGCTCCGATTTTAGCACCATTCCTATATGGTACATTGGAACGTCTATTGTTACCATTTGGCTTACATCACATGTTGACGATCCCAATCAATTATACGCAGCTGGGTGGTACCTATGAGATATTATCTGGTGCGCAAGCGGGAACACAAGTATTTGGACAAGATCCTTTATGGTTGGCGTGGGCGACTGATTTGGTCAACTTGAAAGGCGCCGGCGACATGTCGCAATATGAATTCGTATTGACGAACTGGACACCTGCTCGTTTTAAAGTGGGACAAATGATTGGTTCTTCCGGTATCTTGATGGGATTAGCACTAGCGATGTACCGTAATGTTGATCCAGACAAAAAGTCTAAATATAAATCAATGTATTTTTCAGCAGCACTTGCAGTTTTCTTAACAGGTGTAACCGAACCATTAGAGTTCATGTTCATGTTTGCAGCTGTACCTCTTTACATTGTTTATTCTGTGATCCAAGGGGCAGCTTTTGCAATGGCAGATATTCTACCTTTACGTGTCCATTCATTTGGGAACATTGAACTATTGACACGTACACCATTAGCGATCAAAGCAGGATTAGGTATCGACTTGCTCAATTTTGTTATCTGTGTCATATTATTTGGAGTATTGACGTATTTTGTGGCAAACTTTTTGATCAAAAAATTCAATTATGCTACACCAGGACGTAATGGGAACTATGATAACGACAGTGAAGAAACGCCGTCAGGTTCTGCAACTAATGCAGATCAACAAATCATTAAGATCATCCATTTGTTAGGTGGAAAAGAAAACATCAAGGATGTAGATGCTTGTATGACTCGTTTACGTGTCAGCGTCGAGGATCCTGGGAAAGTCGGTTCAGAAGAAGAATGGAAACGTGCTGGAGCGATGGGCTTGATCGTTAAGGACAAAGGTGTGCAAGCCGTGTATGGACCAAAAGCGGATGTGTTGAAATCGGATATTGAAGATTTACTACAATCAGGCGCTGATATTCCAGAGCCAACAGTTGAGGCAACAAATAAAAATGAGAAGAATGAAGAGAAACATGTTTTAGGTATCGAAAAAGAATTATTCACTGTAGCAACTGGTGAGGTAATTGCTTTAACAGATGTGAATGATCCAGTCTTTTCACAAAAGATGATGGGTGATGGCTTTGCTGTCATTCCTGCCACTGGAGAAGTGACGGCACCACTTTCTGGTAAAATCGTGAGTGTCTTCCCAACCAAGCATGCAAT
Source organism: Enterococcus sp. E4-223 (assembly GCF_035727065.1). Classification (NCBI taxonomy): domain Bacteria; kingdom Bacillati; phylum Bacillota; class Bacilli; order Lactobacillales; family Enterococcaceae; genus Enterococcus; species Enterococcus sp. E4-223. Next base: position 144,419 of record NZ_JAPMLH010000008.1, read on the forward strand.
TGGCATGCAAACAGCAGAAGGAGCAGAAGTTTTGATCCATATGGGACTGGATACTGTTCATATGAGCCAGCCAGCGTTTGAGATCTTAGTTTCTGAAGGCCAAGAAGTAGTAGCAGGAACAACGATTGCTCAGATGAATCTAGATGCAATCAAGAACGAAGGGAAAGAAACGACGATCATAGTAGTCTTTACAGATGACAAAGTCAATGGGCTGACCATCAATAAATTAGGAGACACTGAACGAGGAACAGTGATCGGGAAAATAAACTTGTAAAGAATCACAGAAGTTCATGTGTGTATTTCATATCGAAAGAATGTGTTCGATGTGTGTAACTCCTAGAAGTAAGCCGATAATCCCGAAATTGCTTTTCCTATTTCAGGGATTATTGGCTTATTTTTTGAATAAACTACTTTGGGGTCTTTACCTATATGGATCCAGAAGGTGGGAGCAATGTTTCGACCCATCCCATTAAGAAGGAGAATTATATGAAAATAATGACGTTGAATACGCATAGCTGGTTAGAAGAGGAACCACAAGAAAAATTAAAACAGATCGCTCAAAAAATCTGTCATGAACAATATGATGTGATCGCATTGCAAGAAGTCAATCAAACGATGGACGCAAAAGGACTAACCAGTGAGCAGCTGAAGAATTTTAGTCAGGTGCAGGAACAAACGCCTGTCCGCTCGGATAACTTTGCCTATTGCTTGATCCAGCTCTTAGCAGAACAAGGTGAAACTTACTATTGGAGTTGGGAAATGAGTCATATCGGCTATGCTATCTATGAGGAAGGCAATGCGCTTCTTTCCAAACAACCACTAACTAGTCAAACGCACCTAGTCTCCGAAACAAAAGAAAAAGAGGATTACCATACTCGAAAAATATTAGTAGGTCAAACCTCTGTCAAAACACAATGTATTACTGTAGCAAGTTGTCATTTTTCTTGGTGGGCAGATGAAAAAAGCGGATTTGCATTTGAGTGGAAAGAATTAGAAGCAAGTTTAGCGCCTCTTACAACACCACTGTATCTATTAGGGGATTTCAACAATCCTGCTGAAGGCAGCGGGTACGATTTAGTGGCAAAAAGTCAGTTGCCTATTCGTGATGCTTATCCAATCGCGCAAAAAAAACAAGCTGAAGCAACGATCGAAAAGAGAATCGATGGCTGGGAAAACAATAAAGAGGGGCTACGTATCGACTATATTTATGTACCACAAGATTGCTTTGTTACAAGTTATCAACGTATTTTTGACGGGGAAAATGGCCCGATTGTCAGTGATCATTATGGGGTAGCAGTCACGTTGGAGTGAAGAGAAACGAAGGAATATTGTCACAATAAGAATATGGGACAAATCTAAAAACCAGGTTTGCTACAGACTCTCGAATAAACGACGGGAGCAGAAGCAACTCCTTCTTAAATAAGCCGAAATGAACAAAAATTTGAAAAGCAATTTTCGTTCATTTCTTCTTATTTCTCAGAGTTAAACACTTCTGTCCTAACCTCTCTCAAATAAACGACGTCCGAAAGGCAGGTTTTTCGGAAATTTAAAAAAAACGAGCAATACAAAAAATGTATTGTTCGTTTTTTCTCTAATTTCTCATAAACGATTTTTGTCTCGACCTCATTTTTTTATGAATGTATCCGACTTCTAATAAACATGATGAATAAAATCAGCCAACCAATGAAGGTCAACCCGATGATGAAATAAAAGAAGAGCGGCAAGTCATAATATAAGGTGATCTCATTGATACCATTATGCTGTTTGACGATTGGCGTACCGATGTCTGTCAATCCATATAATTTAGTAATATCAGATGCCATCGTTGTTGGAATGGCTTTACAAGAAGCAGCTTCATAAACAATACGTTCTGGCTCACCATTAGCTACCCTTAAAGGCAATGTGGAAGGAATGATTGACGGAGTCTGGAAAATAACTCCCGAGCGCCTACAATCTTGTTATGATGAAATAGATCGTCTAACTCGTTTAATTGGAAATATAGAAGTAATCAACAAAATTGAAGCAAAATATGATCATTTAAATAAAACTGAGTTTAACATATATAAGTTGATTGAATCCGTTATTGAAAATTTCGCCAGCAAAATTGAGTCAAAAAACCTTCATGTTGAAATCCAAGGGGATAACATCAATATATCTGCAGATAAAGATAAAATGAACCAAGTTGTTATCAATCTTTTGAATAATGCTATTAAATTTACGCAAAAGGAGGGAACCATTAAGTTTTCTATAAGTAAAAATAAAGACCATGTTCTTTTAATTGTTGAAGACAACGGCATCGGTATAGAAAAAGATCAGCAACTTCATATTTTTGATAGATTTTATATGGCTGACCCCTCCAGAAGTAGAGCTTTAGGGGGTCAAGGTATCGGATTAGCTATTGTAAAGAGCGTTATTGAAGCGCATAAAGGTAGTATAACTGTAAAAAGTAAATTAGGTCTAGGAACTAAATTTGTTATAAAGTTACCATTTCAATAAAGGAGGAGAGTTATTTGTTTCAAAAACAGATAAAAATTGCTAAACTAGTATGTGAATGTTGGGCAAAAAAAATATTTTTTCAACTGATTTCGATAGATAGTGTCGAAAAAGTTCATTTAGATATCTTATCAAATTCTGTAGTAATCTTTTCTAAGAAGGACTTATCAATAGCTACAATTAAAAAAGAAGTTTTTGGATTACAAATTTATGAGATGACCTAAATGTGATTAATTAAAGGAGGATGAAGACAGTGAAAAAGATGACAAAATTAGTATTTGCAAGTCTTGGAATTATTGTATTTTTAGGAGCGTGTAGCAATCAAAGTGAATCGAATAATTCTAATAGCACAAACGAGGAATCGACTTCTACAGCGTCTAGTGAAATGAATAGTATGGAGGGAATGAATCACGAAGGTATGGTTCCTTCTTCAATGAAAGATGCTGCGAACCCTAAATTCCCGGTGGGAAGTAATGTTATACTGCTAGGCGATCATATGGAAGGGATGAAAGGTGCAAATGCTCAAGTTGTAGGGGCCTTTGATACTACAATGTATGAAGTAAGCTATGAGCCAAAAACTGGGGGACCAATGGTTAACAATCATCGATGGGTAGTACAAGAAGAGTTAAAAGATACTGAGACTGTAGCAAATGAGGGCGATACTGTTATCTTGAATGCCGATCACATGGATGGGATGATGGGAGCTGAAGCAAAAGTAGATAAATCTATTACAGGAACTGTTTATGTTGTTAATTACACTCCAACCGATGGTCAAGAAGAAGTTAAGAATCATATGTGGGTAACGGAAGATGAGATGGAATATGACGAAAATAATGAGTAATTTTATATACTAAACCAATAAGCTGGTACATGGCCTTCGTATTCTCAACATGAGGAATATGAGCTCTTTGTTAATAAGGACTGATGAGTTGTGCAAAATCAAATCTGGGTCAGAACGAACCTCATTCTGGCTCAGATTTTTGGCTCTTCGACATTTAGTGCTGGTAGAGAGACAACTGAAAATTTAGTCATAACCAGTTAGGCAGAGTGCTTAACTGGTTTTTGTTTTACTTGGAAGATCAAGCCTTGAATGAGATAAATTCTTGCTCGAAAGTTGTGGAAATTTCGATAGCCGTAGGCTACTCGTTTTATCACTTTTATCTTATTATTTGTTCTTTCCAATGCACCATTACTATACCTGGGTTTTAAAGCATATTGAATCCCTAATTTGTATTTATTTAAAAACGTCAGCTTCTTACAAAACCATTGTGGAAGGCATTGATCTAAGCTGTTGATCGTATCGAAAAAACTTTGGTTGTCCTTGTGTTTAAAGTGATAGAGGAGGAGCTGGCAAGTCTCGTAAGCCCTGGTTAATTGCTCGTCGTAACTCAAAAGCTCATCGACCATCGCTTTTTGCGTCATTGGTCTGCGAAAGGATCGATCATATTGATAATCGGAACTATCCAGATCATAGGCATGCGTAAGGAGTAATTTCCAGAATCGCTTCAATCGTCAATACTTTGTCGGTTCCGTTTTTTGAAACCTGTTCATTGTTTTGATTCGCAACTGATTTAACGTACGAGTGATTTGTTGGACAATGTGAAAGCGATCGGTCACGATTTTGGCGTTTGGGAAGACCGCTTTTACAAGTTCAAAATAAGGGGCATTCATATCCATCACGACGTATTTCACGTTCGCTCGTGCTTTTCTAGTGAATTTAAGGAAATATGGTTTTAAGAAAGCAAGGCGACGATTCTCCAATACACCGATTAATTGCTGGGTCTGCCCATTCATAAAAACAAAACTCATTTTTCCACTGCAGGACTTCATCGATTTGAACTCATCAAAACAAAGGACCGAAGGTAACGTATCAAAACGAGGATGATACGTTTTTAAACAGGTGTGCAGGACACGCAGAACGGTTACGTCAGAGACAAAATAGCGATCGGCAATTTGGTTCTGTTGCAAAGTTTTCCAAAAAATCTATTTTAGTGTAAAATTGAGAAAAAAGACAGAGAGGACAGAGTAATGAATCATTTTAAAGGCAAACAATTCAAAAAAGACGTCATTATTGTCGCTGTTGGTTACTACCTGCGTTACAATCTAAGCTATCGTGAAGTTCAGGAATTGTGATATGATCGTGGAATAAATGTTTGTCATACTACGATTTATCGTTGGGTACAAGAGTACAGCAAAGTCCTCTACTATCTTTGGAAGAAGAAAAATAGACAATCCTTCTATTCATGGAAAATGGACGAAACCTATATCAAAATTAAGGGACGTTGGCATTATCTTTATCGTGCAATTGATGCGGACGGCGTAACCTTAGATATCTGGTTACGAAAGAAACGGGATACGCAAGCAGCCTATGCTTTCTTAAAACGACTCCATAAACAGTTTGGTGTGCCGAAAGCAATTGTGACCGATAAAGCACCTTCTCTTGGCTCCGCCTTTAGAAAGTTACAGAGTGTGGGTTTATATACTAAGACAGAGCACCGAACTGTGAAGTATCTTAACAATTTAATAGAACAAGACCATCGACCTATTAAACGACGGAATAAATTTTATCAAAGTCTCCGTACAGCCTCTTCCACGATTAAGGGCATGGAGACCATTCGAGGAATATATAAAAAGAACCGAAGAAATGGAACGCTCTTCGGCTTTTCGGTGTCTACTGAAATCAAGGTATTAATGGGAATAACAGCCTAAGATATTTGGAGTTCAGAGAGGGCGCGTTTGATTTTCAAACTTCGCAACAGAACCAAATAGTCTATACAGTAGAAGATGCCGATGAGTAAAATATCACATTACCTGTATTCAATTATTGGGAAACAGTTGTGAAAGTAAATGGGAAAAAGAGCACTATAGAAAATGACAATGGTTTAGTGTCTATTAAAGGTACGGGAAAAAGAACTATAGTTGAGGTTTCATCTACGTATCCAACTACGATGATTCTATCTTTATTAATTAGTTCAATAACTTTTATATTCTTATTTACACGTTATTTAATAAGATGCTGCGGTTAAATGAAAATAGATTAGATAGATATTATAAATATGTTGATTCTATTTTCATAGCAATGGAGAAAATACATTAGCAATATATAAAAGAAGGTATCAAGAGTCACAGTGAATTTATTCCGAAAAGTGAAAAGAGCAAATATAAAATTTAATAAAAATATAGATCTAAATAGGAAAACGTAGACGTAATTTTCTACGTTTTCCTTTTCATATATATTAAATATTACGGAAAATTATATAAACTAATTTAGTGTTTTGTTTGTAATTCCTAATTTTGCTCCACTTTTAGATAATTTTTAGGTCTATTTAACTCATCAGACATTCTATGCTCATTTTTCTCCAAATTTGTTTCAACTCTTTCGTACTTAATTTTGCGTATTTGAAAATTCTTCTTTTAGAGTACTTTTATTACGATACTAGTATGATATATATCTATAGCAAACAGTTAAAATCTTCCTAAAATAAGCGAATAGCATTCCTAAAACCTATAAAATTTTTAGATGAAGCGACAAGTGGACAATTAATAAACTACTTGAACATGAAATTATGGATCACCTTTCAAATTTAGAAAATAGAATTCTTATACTTATTGCGCAACATTTATTGATTGCAAAATTATGTGACAAAAAGAACTAGTAGAAGAAGGAAGAATGGCTTGATAATAAAGTACTACCTATTAAAGGTAGTACTTTATTTAATTTAGTATAAATTAACATACTACTATATTTTAGATTTCATATTATATAAATTAATAATATACTACCATTTGTTGGTAGTATAATTTAAAGGTAATAAGTTATTCTTTTATTACTATGTTTGGGTTTTATAGCAAAGAAAGTTTAATAAGAGTTTGGACCTAGCAAACAATATTAATGAGGTCATTAAATCTTATTATCTTTAGTGATATAACGAAATATCTACACAGACAAAATTATGATCTTGCGTAAAGTTATAAAATATTAATAAAAATATTTTATTAATGAAAAGCTTGGTAGCACGGTTATTCATATGCTAATTTATTTCACTTTATAGTAAGGGGAGTTCTTAGTATATTGTTCAAACTTAAATTTTATATAATTTAATTATGTAAATTAGCTATTCTAAGAACTTCTACGGATAACTGCCCGTCTAAAATTTAAATAAGAGCTTAGAATCTTCATATAAGTAAGGTTAATTTTTTTGTACAAAAAAGTCGGAATATTCTGAGTTACTGAAATGATATAAAATCATAAACTAAACCCCTTGTTTTTCTTGACTTTTAACAGAGTATATATATAAGTTCATGATTATGGTAAAATATATACATAATCATAAACTCAGAATATTTTTAAGAAGGGAAACAACAGTGAGCTATAATGTACAACCATTAAGGACAAATGAAGAGATACAAGATTTTCAGTTTTGGCTAAGAAGAACAAGTAATCCGGAAAGAGATAGTTTTTTATTTTTGTTTGGAATCAATAATGGGTTACGTATGTCAGATATTATAGGATTAAAAGTTGGAGATATACGAGGTAAAAGTAAGCCTATTATTGTTGAACATAAAACAGGTAAGCGAAAACCGATTTTTATAGATAATTTGAGAGAAGAGATTTTATTATATACTGAAGGTAAAGAAGAAAATGATTGGTTATTTCCAAGTCGGCAACAAGGTCGACATATAACAAGGGATCGTGTCTATCAGATATATGCAGATATAGCAGAAAAATTAGGAAGAGATGATATAGGGACACATACATTAAGAAAAACTTTTGGGTATCACTACTACAAAAAAACTAGAGACATTGCTACATTAATGTTTATTTTTAATCATAGCTCACAAGCAATTACAAAAAGGTACATTGGTATAACTGAAGATGAAATAGGGGCATCACTTCGTGGATTTAAATTGGGAAGCTAACTGTTAAAATGAATTAATGTTGAACTATAATTATAAAAAAGATGTGCTCATAAGTATAAATTTGATGAAGGAGTGAGAACTGAGTATGGAATCAGCAATGGATCAACAAACAATGAACCATATTATTGAAGCCATGATTAATGATTCTTTAATTATTTTTGTAGGTGCTGGAGTATCAGCTAATTCAGGTTTGCCTACTTGGAATCAACTTATAAGTGAGTTTAGAAGGGAACTTTCACTGAATGAAAATGAAGAAGATAACTTAAAAGTTGCTCAATTTTATTATGACACGTGGGGGAAGCAAAAATATTTTCAAAAAATTACCGATGTATTTAAAGAACACACTAATGCAGTGCCCAATGAAATACATGAACATATCTTAAAAATTCAGCCACGACATGTTATAACGACGAATTATGATACATTACTAGAAGAAGAATTAAATAAAGGTGTTACAAAATATAGTATCATAAAAAGTGATTATGATATTCCTTATACCCAAGGGAATAGGTATTTAGTAAAGATGCATGGTGATTTAAATAGTAAAAATATTATCTTAAAAGAAAATGATTACTTGGATTATGAAAATAATTTCCCAATGATCTCAACACTAATAAAATCCCTGATAATGAATAATACCATCTTATTTATTGGATATTCATTAGGAGATACTACATTCAACTCCATCTTTAGATTAATTCATAACAGTCTGGATGATCACACAAAGAAATCTTATTTTTATACTCCAAACCAACCCAAAGAAGCAGTTATAGAATATTACAAGAAAAAAGGTATCCATGTTTTATCAAGTGGTAAAAATGATATTCCTAGGGAAGATTTAGGAATAGAAACTGTCAACTTTTTATCAAATATATCTAGCAATAACAAAAATAAAAAAAGCAGGGACATTCAAGATGTGTGGAATAGTATCAAATTTTTAGATAAATTTAGCTTTGTAGAATCACGAGATGTTGTTAGTCACTTGAATTTAGAAGAAGATGCATATCTTTATTATCCAGATCAGTATAGCTACAATATAAATACTAAAGAAAAAAAAGTATTTGCTCTACCTGACAAAAGTAATACAAGAAAATTTTTAGAGAAAAAAACTTGGTTAAATTCTTTTTTAGGAAATGAAATTACTCACCCTGATGATGTGAAACAGAATAATATTTTACAGCCCGCATTTGAATTATATAAATTAAATCAAAATAATGAAGCCAAAATAAAATTTAGAGAAATATCAAATGAAGCATATAAAAAACAAGATTATCTAAATTATATGATTTCAGAATTTAATGTAACTAATATTAAATTTGATATCTTTAAAGAGGAACCAGAAATTCCACAAAGTATTGTCAACACAGAACTACGTGAAGTAATAGATAAAATAATTAATAACTCAAACAACGATACTAAAAAATATGCTACTTATTTTAGAGATACTATTCTAAATTTTAATTTTATTTATAAAAAATTATTTAAAATTAATGATTTGTTGGATAAACTAAAAGTAGAGAACAATACTGTAAAAAATGGCGGTTTTTCATATAACAGTAATTTTAGTATACTACAATATGAATTTCAATCTTTCATACAATTTGTGAACGCAAACTGTATATGTATTGGCCATTACAAAGAATTTCAAATGATAGTAAATAGATATTTTGAGAGTTTAATAATAGCATCCAATAATTCAAACATTTTGTATGACAATAAAGATAAACATAGTCATGCATCCTCTGTTATAGATGAAATTGAACTGAGCGATATAAAAGAAATAATTCCATATCTTGATTTGAAATTGCTCCCCATCTATCTGGACAAATATTCTATTAGTAAAATCAAAATAACCGAAGAGGCCTTCGAATATATTATAGATACTAGTGTAGAAATTTGTGAAAAAATTACAAGCCATATAGATAATAATTTTTCATTATTGAAACAATATATTAAATTTTTATCCTATGTTGACATCTATAAATTTGATTACAGAAAACTAGTCAACTTACTTTCTATATACCCAATTTTCCACAATAATGATAATGAAGTTAGAAAATTATTGTATATGTTGCTAAGTAAAAACGAAAATTATGTAGAAAGTGATGTCACAGATATATATGATTGCGTTAGTAATCATATAAAGTATATAATAAATAAAAACTATGAATTTCATTTTAACAACTTTTATATTTATAGTAAAATCCTAAAAAGCTTAAAAAAGTGGAATAAAGATTTAATCTTAAGTATAGATAAGGTATTCGAAGAATTTCTAATTATCGAAAATGTACCTGGTAAACTGCAAACAATAATAAACTACAAAGACTATTTAGCTAACTTTTATGAGTATATAGGAATACCAGAAACCAAGCTAGTAGACAAAATACTAACAAGATATTCCAGGTTGCCCTATGAAGAAAAATCATTCAATTTTATTATAGAATTGATTATTTCTGGTTCAGATAAATTTGATAACATAAGAAACGAAGTCTTAACAAATATCATCCAACGAATTAATATCGAACAAGTTAAAGGAATAAAATCATATCCAGATACAATAGAAGTAGCAACATCTGATCTGTTTAATCTTATCCAACAAAATTACTTTGATAAATACCAAATAATTAGTAAAGAAGTAGAAGGCAAAATGAAAGGCAGATCTCCCTTAATTGATTGGATGCTGTTCGATGCAAGAACTGACGAAATAATTGAGAAGTTACTTAAAACTATGAGCTTCTCTACCTTAAAAGAAGTACTATGTACTACGATAAGTGATAAAAAAATCATAGATACTTGGGCTATTAAACAATTTGAGTTAGGTAAGGTATAACATAATTTTCTTCTTGTTTTTTACAGATGTTGACAAGAAATTTTATAGCAGTTACATTAAGGGGATAACTAATAATATTCAAACAAAAAAGACGAGAAGCTATTATGGTTTCTCATCTTTTTTATTTTACTATATTTATAAAGAATTAAGCGCATCAATCGTAGCTGCATTGTCTATATGGGTATATAAAGTCGTTGTATTGGTACTAGAATGTCCCAATTGTTGGGCAGTTAATACCAAAGAATTTGTCTGTTGATAGAGTCTAGTAGCCAATGTATGACGCAGTTTGTGCGGACTGACTTGAATTCTAAAGCCTTTTGAATATTTTGCTACCATCCGTTCGATTGCAATACCGGATATACGTTTGGCTTCTCCTTGGTAAATTGCTAGAAATAATGCTTTTTCGTTTTCTGTCACTTTATATCTTTCTTTCCGAATAGCTAGATAATTAGCTAAATATTCCATTGCGAACGCTGCTATATTGACCGCATCTCTCTTATTTCCTTTTCTAGTTACTACCACATTATTCTTATCCAAAGATAGATCATCTAAGTTAATATTTACAACCTCGGAGAGTCTCAATCCAGATCCTAAAATCAGTGCATTGATCGCCAGGTCTCTTTCTACATCTCGATGGTAATAGATCAGAGCTCGTTTGCTCAAAGTATTTTTATATTCATTGGCAATATAATCTAGATAATTTTGTGTATCTTCGTCTAGAAATAATTTTTTCTCAATGGCATTTGCACGAGCTGCTAAAGTTGTTTTATCTGTGATAGTTGCTACCTGGTCCATAGGATTATCGTCTAAGTATGGTTTTCCTAGAGGATTATTGGAACTTTTCGAAAGATATTTAAATAGAACTTTCAATGCTGTTATATTTCTATTGATAGTAGAAGTGGATAGGCCTAAGTTATTATTATCTTCGAGCTTAGCTTTTGTTGTATCTTTTTTTACATTTTCTTTTGCGCGACGTTTCAAATGAGATTTGTACAAGTTTAGGTCATAGGCAGTTAACTGTCTTATCGAGGTGATTGAAGTATCAGGAACGATAGACTCACTCAGAAGCCATTCATAAAAGAGCTTATAATTTTTTAGATATTCTAAAGTGGTTCGAGGTGATTGATCTTTATCTTCACGATCTTGAACAAAATCTTTTATATAATCGGGCATATGAAGTATGATTGTATCTATTTTTTGATATATTTCTGTATTTTTCATGTCATTCATCCTTTCAATAAGTAGGAGAGAGGAGTATCCCTACAATTGGACTATACCAATTATAGGGACGTTTGTCAATTGGTATGCTATATTTTTTTTGGAAAACACAAATTATATAAGGTTCTATATAATCATATAAAATAAATGGTATATATAAATAGGCGAGGGGATAGCAGTTTGTATTCTAAAAATTTTTTTGGTTTTTCTTAATTCTATAGAAAGAACAATCTTTCTATAGAGTTAGACATGAGAGGGACTACGATTGATTTAAAATCAATAAGCGTATATACTGTATATACAAACAAAAAAGGGGAGAAGACTATGGCAATCAAAGAAAGAAAATTCAGAGAAGTAGGGAATTCAGTAGTATTAACTATTTCAAAGGAGTTTCTTAAAGAAAATGGGTTAAATCCTGGAGATACGGTTTTTTTAGATGAAGAAAAACTTCGAGCAGCAATTACAAAAAAACAAACCTTATCTGATGAGATCGATGTAGCAATATCTCAAGCATTAACTGAATATGATACTACTTTTAGAGAGCTTGTCGATAAATGAGTGTTCATTACCTAGAAGCCAAAGATGTTATAAAAATGAATGTGATCCAAATAAAAAAATACTCTCCTAATGAACCCATTGGTGTAAAGGACGCGAATGCTTTAGAAATGTGTGTAGGACAACTTCGAGCCTCAGCTTTTGGTGAAGAGGTTTATCCTTCGATTTATGAAAAAGCAGCTATCCTACTTATACAATTGATAAAGAAACATCCTTTTCATAATGCAAATAAACGTACTGCTTTCTTAGCTACTTTTGTCTTTTTGAAAATCAATGGACAGCTTTTAGCTATTGATCAAAAAGATGCTGTAAATTTAGTGGTATATATTGCTACATATGATAAGGATTTTGACCAACTAAAATATGAAGTGATCAACACTATAAAGACACATACGAAACCCATTTAAGGAGTTGCTGTATGTGTCTTTATAGTGTTATTAGCTGCTATAGCGAAATAATTGAAGTAAATTACAAATAGCTATAATTCAAATCCAACTATACAGAAAACGTAAATTTTCTATATACTTGGATATGCTGGAATGTTTAAGAGAATAATTACATTTCTAGAAAATACGATAAAAATTACAGGATAATTAGCCATATCCTACCTCCTCTAGCAGTTGCTCAAAAGTTAGCACTAAGTAACTTCTTTTTTGTTGCTGGTAACAATTTATCAATACTAAAATAGCTTTTAAGTATCTAATAAATACTAATTTTAAAGCTCTTAATTATTATGAAACACGATATAACAATATTGCTATATCGTGCTATTGTAATATTATACATTTGAAGACAGCGTATTCTTGTTCTAATATCAGGAATTTTTTATAAATATCAGTCATATTAAGACTCAAAATTTATTGGTATGTTCCTCTGTATAGAGTTTGACCGTCTACCATTATATAGCAATTATTATCATTGTTGTCTTGCACCAATATACCGTTAAGGGTAGCACTAGGAGTAGTAACAATCACTGGAAACTCATGAGAAAGCTCGGTCATTTTTCCTGTTCTGCTAGAAGTCAATTAATACTGTACCCGTGGTGCTAGTTAATTTTTTCCTAGAGGAAAATGTCTAAACATGTTGGTAAATCAACAAAAAAACGCATACAGTAGTCTCAAAACTCCCAAGAAATGAGGACTACATATGCGTTCATCAAAATATACTGAACATTTTGACTTAGCCAATCCTGTTACTAAAGTCGATGATATCCCCGATTATGAAATGTACAGTCAAACAATCGATAGCTTAAATAAGCGTTTTGGCAATCGTGTTTTAAAAGGCATCGAAATCGGTTACATCGCTTCTGAAAAGGATCGGATCATCGACTATTTAGCCGATAAAGATTACGATTTAAAATTACTCAGTGT